>DCGL01000075.1:0-11077 GCA_002314565.1 Clostridiales bacterium UBA1779 | reverse complement strand
GGCGACTGTTAAAAAAGTCGATGACATTTTTAAAAGTCGCCTTATCTGTATGCATTCAGATTTTCCATATAAACAGCATAGACAAACGATTTTGTCCGTCTGCATAATCATAAGATATGCTATCTGCCAACTGTTTGACAAGGCTGATTCCAAGACCGCCTATCTGCAGTACGTCAGACGGAACCGTTTCATAATTCAGAGGATTGAAGGGGATTCCGTTGTCTTGGAATGTCATTTCGAGACAGTTGTCAAAAATCAGGGCTGAGAAAATGATATCACCGCCGTCCGCGGAATATGCATATTCCGATATGTTGTGACATATTTCATCAACGGCAACGCATATGCTGCGCCTTTTGTCATCCGGACAAGCGCAGGCTTTCAAAGCATTCAAAACGGTATTGCTTATCAGTGCCGTTCCTTCAATTCCGATTTTTACCGAAAGCTTCAGTTCAGTGGGGGATGACAGATTATTGCATCTCAATACCGTAACCTTGATATCGTCAAAGGGATGAGAAGTTTCAGAAAAAGAGTGAACGGCATTTACGATGCGGTCAGACGTCTGTGCTGCACTGAAATCACCCACGGTCAGCTGCTCCCTGATTCTGTCTGCAGTGAAAGGCTTACCGTTTTCATCTGCTGCATCCGTAAGTCCGTCTGTATATATCACAAGAGTATCACCCGGCTTCATACGTAATGTGTGAACCGCAGGAGTACGTTCGGGAAAATTCCCTATAAATAGATCGGGTTCGTTCTCAATAAAGCCTACAGAGCCGTCAGCGTGCCGTATGAGGGGATACGGGTGACCTGCGTTGACGTATTTGCCTATCCCGCTGCGCGTGTCGATAAGGCCCATCCAGAGTGTCAGAAACATATCCGACTTGTTGTCATTGCATATCAGTCTGTTTGCAAGCTCTATTGCTTCTTCAAGGCTGTTGCGGCTGAGAATGGCACATTGCAGTACCTTCTTCGCAGACATCATAAACATTGCAGCCGGAATGCCTTTATCAGACACGTCGGCAACGATTACGGCAAGAATGTTGTCATTCAGCATAAAATAATCGTAGAAGTCACCGCAAACTTCTTTTGCGGGGGATTCATAGGCGTACAGCTCGAAATTTCCGTCGGAACTTGTGAATTCCTGCGACGGAAGCACACTTTTCTGAATATGTGCGGCAGTATTGATTTCTGCATCGACGGCCGCAATAATCTGAGTACTTTTAACCTTTGAAGCAATCAGTCTTCCGCCGCTTGCCGTCATATTGACTGCAAAAACCGACAGAATTACCATTGCAAGCAGGCAGGGAATTGTAATGTAGGCGGCTGCATCAAAAAAACGTGTCCAGGTATTGAACAATGCGTTCTGATGCAGTAGTCTGACGGTTTCCGAAACAGGCTCCAGTGCAACGTTCAGAATACAGGCAATAAGAAACAGTCCGGCAGTAATTGCAGAAACGTACACGATAAGCTTTCTGTCAAAATATCTTGCAGAGATAAATATCGGCACAAGAATCAGATAGAGCGTATATATTGTAAATGCGAAGAATGCAGCCGTGCTGGCAAGAATAATTCCGATGAGCAGCATGTATTTGATCCAGCGCTTCTCAAAACGGTAAATCGCGGAAATAAGAACCATTAAAACAAGAAGACTGTTTATCGGTATGAATAAGCAGCGGTATAGGTACTGCTGCTGAAGAGCATCATACCCCAGCAGCGCGTCATTGATTATTCCCAAAACGACAAAACCGAGCAAACAGATGCTGATGGCTTTATTTGTGCGGTACTCATTCTTCAGAAATTCGTCGGCAGACGGTTCTTCCTTTAAGAATTCGCGTTTAAAGTTTTCCGATATCATATTATTTCAGAGTGAAGAGAGACAAAAGACCTGAAAGCCTGAAAATTTCTCTGACTGAGTTGTTCGCATCAGTAATAATTAATTCTTTGCCGTTCAGCTGTTTATAGGCAGCAACAAGAACACGAAGGCCTATTGAAGATATGAAATCTACGTTTTTGAAATCGAGTATCAGAGATTTTTCAACCGCCGGAACTTCGGCTTTCAGTATGGCATCATATTCGGCGGCTGTGGTCGAGTCAATCCTGGTGTTAATTTTTACGTAAGTATTGCCGTTTTCCTTTTTGATTTCGTAATTCATGAAAAGTTCCTTTCTGTGGCACAGGTGCCGTAATTATCGGTATTAAATTAAATTGTATTATATATACCGGACATTATGGGCGCTATTATGTGCTTTTTTTGTTATGCAAAAAAACCGAGTGCGATAAGTGTCTGCACCATATTTTCAAGATAATCGCTGCTGATGAGCGGCCAGGCAAAGCCCAGACGGTAAAGTGCTTTTGTTGTGAACGTTGCATCCGATTCAATCTGGTGCATAATTTTTTCTGCTTCACCTGCACGTGTATTGTCTCTGTATGCAATAAGCGATGACAGTTCAAGTACTTCTTTTTCTTTCAGTAGATGCTGTTTTACCGTATCTGCAAAAACATCATCATTTACGATGCGTATGTCAATTCCTTCTTTCTGCATAGCACGTATGAGATACCCGTAATGAATGGTGTTGCAGTTTTTGGCATGGAAAACCGTGAACTTCAGCGGTGTTCCCGAAAGCAGAACGACGGCTCTGGCAGTTGCGTCAATAGGCGAAAACTCAATTTCCTTGTCCAGCTGACTGACAGAAAACATACCGAGTTTTTTATATCCTGCAAACTGCTTGAGAAATCCGTTTGAACGTGCATTGATCTGAAATTCGCTGTCATCAAAACGCGCCATCAGGTTACCGAGACGAATGATTTTTCCTTTGATGCGATTTCGTGAGATTGCATCAATTATTGCCTGTTCTGCCTGATATTTTGAATAAACGTATTTGTTTTCAAGAGACTGACCGATGTTGAGGTTACATTCCCTGAACATAAAGTCATCGGAAACCTTTCCTTCGACCGCTTCACCGCTTACACTGGTTGATGATATCTGGACAAGCAGCGTACCGGTCTTTTCTGCCAGCTCAATGAGATTTTCGACCGCCGAATAATTGTCTTTCAGAAGTTCGTCCCCCGCCGCAAAGTGCTTGACGTTTGCTGCACTGTTGATTATCGTATCAAAATGAAGAGCTTCCAGCTGTTTCATTGCTTTGAGGTCACCGAGTTCACCGTCAATAAGCGTCACACGGCTGCTCTTGTCTTTACCGTACCAGTCTTCAAAGTAATAGGTCATCATCATCTGAAGTCTGGTCGCAGCGTCCATTCCTTCCTTTGAACGCACAAGACATATAACCCGGGATGAGGTATTGTCAAGCAGTTCTTTCAGAATATGGCTTCCGAGAAAGCCCGTGCTTCCCGTGAGAAGCACGTCGCCGATATCCCCCGACGTGATTTCATCAACGTTTTCAACGGTGTTATACTGCAATGCGCTGTAATCGTACCGTTCTGATTCTTTTTCGTCAGGTGCGTAGGCAGACGTTTCGCGTCTTCCGAGAATAAACTCTGACAGCGAGTGTGGGGTCGGATTTGCAAACAGATTTTTGAAGACTATTTCGAAGCCTGCATTGTTGCATTTTACAACAACCTGAATTGCCGAAATTGAAGAGCCGCCTATCATAAAGAAATCGTCATCTGCGTATACTTTGTCAAGACCGAGAACGTCCCTGAAAATGCCGCAGAGCGCTTCTTCGGTTTCATTTGCAGGCTCAGCTCCCTTTTTGGAGTTTGTCATAGCAGGAGCCGGCAATTTCCGTTTGTCGATTTTTCCGTTGGCAGTCAGAGGAATTTCATCAATCTGCACAGTCACGGCAGGAACCATATAATCCGGCTTTTTCGAAGAGATGAAGCTGTTCAGTCCGTTAATATCCACTTTTTCATCAGAGGTGACGTAAGCCGCTATATATTTTCCACCTGCCGGACTGTCAAAGGCCTGAACCGCAGCGTTGCGGACAGGCGGATAATCACGTATAATCTGCTCAATTTCGCTGAGTTCAACTCGGAAACCGCGGATTTTAACCTGACCGTCCCTTCTGCCTTCGAAAACGTAGTTTCCGTCCGGCAGCTGTCTTACTATATCCCCGGTACGGTACATTCTGTCATACGGTTTGACCTTGCAGAACGGATTGTCAACAAAGGCCTGAGCCGTTTTCTCAGGACGGTTAAGATAACCGAGCCCGGTCTGTCCTCCTGAAATGCAGAGCTCGCCGCAGGCACCGAAGGGAAGACGGTGGCCGAATTTATCTATTACGTATTCTTTGATATTTCTGTTTGGCTTTCCAATCGGCTGCAGATTTCCCGTATCGGTAATTGTATAATTGTTGACGTAACACATGGTTTCGCTCGGTCCGTAGCCGTTTCCGAACGTTATCCATTCGGGGGGAAGCGCCGGAATGAGTTTTTCTCCGCCGACCTGAAAATGCTTCAGCGTTTTGCACTGCGTATTGCGGATGAACATGGATCCGACCTGGGTTGTCATAAATCCGGAGCTTATTCTGTTCTGAACGTAGAACTGCTCAAGCTTTTCAAGGTCGAGTCTGATGTCATCAGGGATGATGTGCAGTGTCGCTCCTGCCATCGGGGAGCAGAAAATATCCATGGCTCCGCCGTCAAAACCGAAGCTTGCGTACATTGCAATATGGCTTCCTTCAGCGATTTCCATATCATGCGTATAATTCTGATAGAAGCATACGATGTTTTTATGACAGAGCAGCGCCCCCTTCGGGACTCCTGTTGTACCCGAAGAATAAACCACGAGTGCGATATTGTCGGGGCTTACGTATTCGGCATAATTGAAATCCGCGGCTTCGGGAAGACTGTCAAATTCATCGGTATAAAGAATATCACCCTTATATCCGTCAATCAGACCTTCAAGGCTTCTGTTGGCGATGACCAGGCGTGCAGAGCAGTCTTCAAGCATAAAGTTCAGCCGTTCTGACGGATATGAAGGATCGAGTCCGAGATAAGCGGCCCCGGACATAATGACACCGTGGGCACTCAGAAGCATGGTTTCATCGCGCGGAATGAGAATTGCAACAATGTCACCTCGCTTTATTCCTTTTTTCACAAGGAAAGCTGCGATGCGGCACGAGATGTCATAAGCATTTCCGAATGTATAAGTCTTATCCTTATTAACGACGGCGCATTTCCCGGGATTGCGCTTCACCTGTTCCGCATAATAATCCGTTATGGTCTTTGTTGTATCATAAGGAAATTCAGTGCGGTTCGTTTCATCAAGAGCCGCAGTGAGTTCCGGCGTCAGAAGAGAAATGTCCGCAACCCTCTCTCCTGATACAAAACAGCTTATCACCTTGTCGAAGACCGTCAGGAAGGTGGATATAAACGCCTCTGTATACAGATTTGTATCGTATTCGGCAATATATCTGAAACGCCCGTTTTCAATCAGTGTCTGGATGCTCAGGGGCATTTTGGATTCTGAAAGTTCGGCATCGATTTTCTGTGATTTTTTACCGCAGAAGCTGTCAAAGCTGAAGGAATTCCCCTGAAAAACGAAGATGACGTCATTCTTTACGCCGAAATTACGGCATATTTCGGCAAAGGAGTACAGATCGTTGGACATACTGTCAATCAGCTGTGCCGTGACGTCTTTTGCTATATCAAGTGAATTATCGCGGTCAATGCGGCAGACCACAGGCAGAGTTTTTACGAGCATACCGACGGTTGAAGCGGTTCTCGAATCGTTGCGGCCGTTGTAAACCGTATTGAAAACCGAATATTCCGTTCCGGCATATTTTGCAAGCAGAAAGCCGAAGGCAGAACAGAGCATTGAATTCAGACTCAGATTGTTGGCGGAACAGAATTCTGCGGCTTTTCCTGCGCTCGCAAGAGTCTCGTATGAAGAGTAAACACCGCTGCTGCGCATTGCTGCAGGCAGACGGTCGGCGCCCGGCAGATAATTCATATCGAGACCGTCAAGCAGCTGTCTGAAATGATTTTCCGCTTCGTCGAGAAGGGAGGAATTACGCTTTTCCGCTTCGTCAAGAGCCAGATCAAAGCTGTCGTACTCCTCATTTTCAGGAGTTTCACCTTTGTAAGCCAACTGAACGTCACGCATCAGAACGTTTATGCTTGTTCCGTCGGCAATGATATGGTGAATTTCAAAGAATAGATACGTGCTCTCGCCGCGGTAAATGCGGAATCTGAAAAGTCTTGACCCGGTAAGGGCAAAGGGGGTTACCGCGTTCCGAAGTATTTCTTCGCGGCTTTTTTCCGTTACGGTTTCAATATCCGCTTCACTGAAAACGGACGGGCTCTTTCTGCGTTGGCGAACGGTTCCGGTTTTATCCGTGAAAAGTTCGGTTTCAAGGTAAGGATGAGCTTTTACGGTTTTTACTATAGCGTGTTTCAGCTTATCCGTGTCTATCTCAGAAGAAATTTCAAGCAGCAGGGGAATGTTGTAGAATGTGCTCTCCGGCTTTGATATGCATTCAACGAGTATGCCTTCCTGAGTTTTGGTCAGAGGATAATCCTTCTGTGCGATATGCTTTTGTACGGATGACCTCGGGACGGAAGATAAGAAAGAATCAAGCTTGCGTACGGTACTGTTGTTGCGTATATCTTTCATCTGAACGGGCGTGCCGAAGTTCTCTGCGAGAGCAGCGCAGAGCCTTATGCAGCCGATTGAGGAAAGACCGCAGAGATACAGATCCGTGTCAATTCCGAAGCCGTCTGTTCCCAGAATCTGAGATACGGCATCAAAAATTTTCTGCTGAGAGGGAGTTTCCGGCTTTACAGCTGTATCAAAGCGCATTTCCGGTTTCGGAAGCTTTCTTTTGTCAACCTTTCCATTGGCATTGACGGGTATATTATCAAGCTGCACGGTCACTGCCGGGACCATATATGCGGGCTTCCTGTTCATGATAAACTCATTGAAATCCGTAATGTCAACAGGAGTGTCGGATACGACAAAGGCGGCAAGATATTTGCCGGATGCCGTATCGTCAAATGCCTGAACGCTTGCGTTTCTGATACCGGGATAATCGCGAATGACCTGTTCGATTTCAGTGAGCTCCACACGGAAGCCGCGAATTTTCACCTGGCCGTCACGGCGGCCGACGTAGTCATAATTACCGTCAGGCAGCATTCGGACTATATCGCCTGTTTTGTATAATCTGCGGTAAGCGGGACTGTCGCAGAAAGGATTTTCAATGAAGGCCTCAGCCGTTTTTTCCGGACGGTTAAGGTAAGCTCTGCCGACCTGAACGCCTGCAATGCACAGCTCCCCGCAGGCTCCGGGAGGAAGCAAACGGTTATTTGCGTCAGTTATATAAAGCTTTGTATTGTCACTCGGGGTTCCGATCGGCTGAATCAGGCTGTCGTCTTTAATAACAAAACCGCAGATATATGCAAGGGCTTCGCTCGGACCGTAGTCATTGTGGCAGACAACCCATTCCGGTGGGGTGAAGGGAACGAGCTTTTCACCTCCCAGCACAAAGTGCCTGAGTGTCATACACTTTGTCTGACTGAGGAACATTCTGCCGAGCTGTGTGGTCATAAATCCGTTTGTTATTCCGTGTTCAACGTAGAATTTTTCGACCTCCGGAATGTCGAGCTTTATTTCATCCGGTATGATGCAGAGCTCTGCACCGCATAAAAGGGTAGTAAATATGTCCATGGCTGCGGCGTCAAAGCCGAAGCTGGCTATTGTGGCAACCTTTGAATTTTCAGAAAGTTCAACGTTCTTTCTGTGATTGAAATAAAAGCCGGCAATGTTGCGGTTTTCCAGTATGCATCCCTTGGGCGTTCCGGTTGTACCCGAAGTATAGATGAGCAGGGCGGCGTCTTCTGGAGCGGAGTCCGGCAGTACTCCATTGACGCATACTTCGGAACAAGGGGATGCGGCAGGACTGTTGTGCTCCTTCTTTTCGTCGTTAATATCGGGAAGTGTTTCGATTTCATCGGTATAGATAATTTCCCCATGATATTCACCGACCAGGTGAACGAGACGTCTGTCGGCAATCAGCAGCCTTGCATGGCTGTCACTGACCATAAAGTTAAGCCGTTCTTCCGGGTAGGCGGGGTCAAGCGGCTGATAAGCCGCCCCGGACAGAATGACACCCAGAGCACAGATTGGCATATATTCATTTCTCGGAATCAGAATCGGAATGAAATCCTCCTTGCCGAGGCCTTTTGAGTTTATGTATGAGGCCAGACTGTGCGTCAGCTTGCCGAGTTCTCTGTATGTGATTTTTCTGTTTTCAAATGAAACGGCAGTGCGCTCCGGGTATTCGGAAACGGCATTTTCAAATAAACGGTTAACGGTGAGACAAGAAGCGTTTTCTTTTTCAGTGCGGTTTGATTCGTCGATAAAATCACGGCTTTTCCGGGATACGAGATTGAATTCGCAGAGTTTTTTACCGCTCAGCAGTTCGGAGAGAACCGTTACGTACAATTCTGCAAAACAGTCAATCAGTTCTTTTGTATACATGGAACTGTCATAGCCTGTCCAGATGCGGTACCTGCCGTCATCCTTGAAGACGAGCACGTTGAAATTGGAAACCGCTTCGTATGTGTCAAGAATGTCAATGACTGTATCAGCTCCGTTTACGGGAAAAGTTTTCAGAATTTTACCCTGATATATGAATTCGACGTCGGCACAGCCGGGATAGGACTTAACGAGCTTCATATAATCGGTGTGATTGTGAGTGAGCGTGTCAAAATACCGCTTCTTTATGCCTTTGACAAAATCGGCGGAAGAAAGCTGCTCATCGACCGTGAAACGCAGAGGGAAGGATTTTACAAACATGCCGATTGAATTCTCATATCCTCCGCCGAAACGGCCGCTTTCAACAGACGAAAAAACGCTTTCATTCTGATTGTTGAACTTTGCGAGGGCGAAGGTGAAAGCGCTTAAAAACACGGTGTTTTCGTTGACTTCATTCTCTGACGCAAAGGTTTTTATCAGGTTTTCCGTCAGATTGACGGGATATATAACTGAAGCGGGAATTCTTTTTCCTTCTGATACCTTGTCGGGCCTTATGTTTGAATCGCTTTCGTACCCGTCAAAGCAATTCTCAAAAAACGCTGCAGCATCGGCTGCAGTCCCGCTTCTCAGCATTTTTTCTTCTGCTGTCTGAAAATCAAAGACGGTTCCGTCTTCGGAAGGCAGAGCTTCACCGACGTATGCTGCTGCCAGTGCTTTGTTCAGAACTGCAATTGAAGTGCCGTCAAAAATCGTATGGTGCAATACAAGGGCAAGAATTATTTCTTTTTCAGTTCTGTATATTTTTCCGCGCCACAAAAGACTTCCGTCGAAAGAAAAATTGATCAATAGTTCTTTTCTGCATTTTTCGGCATCTGCCTCGCTTGTGTCCGCAATCTGAAGATACGGAAGTTCCTCATTTGTGAGCAGCATTACCGGCTGACTTCCTTCAGTTCTGATTACGGTGGAAAAAGCGGAATAAGTCAGGGAAACAGTGTGAAAAGCTTCAGAGAGCTTATTTGCGTCAATTTTATCTTTCGGGAAATGAAAGGTCAGGGGCATCAGGTATCCGTTGTTTTTGTCTTTATCCAGACATTCAAGATAAATACCGAGCTGACTGTTTGTGAGCGGGTGCGATGTGGATCTGCGTTTTTCAATACTCATTTTTTTACCGTATTTCTATATTAGTAATGTGTGAATTTTGGCATAATTGTATCACATTTTGCCCTGTTAGTAAAGAATAAATACATATATAAATACAATAACAGGTACCGTACGCAACCGTGCGGTACCTGTCAAAAGGGGAAAGTGCATATTACTAAAATCCCGTACGGCTTGAACCGTAAATGGCATAAAGATTATCTATGTAAAGAAGAACGTCGTGCAACGCGTCATAGGCAACCTGTACTTTGGTTTTATGGACGCTGTCAAGCGAAGGAATTTCAAATTTTGTGCTTACGGTTTCATCTTTTAAAATCTGACGGTTGTTTTTATCCCTGAATTCAAGATGCAGATTCAGATAAATTTCCAAACGAAAAAACGGCAGGACTGTTAAAATTGACATTTCTTTTCCAAAATGCTATAATTAGCCGAAATGAATATAGAACGACTGAAAGCAATAATAATAAAAACAGCAGAGATATTGAAATAATAAGGAGAAAAGCTAAAATGAATTACTACATTTCCGATTTGCATTTGGGACATGCCAATGTAATAAAATACGATAACAGACCTTTTTCGAGCGTTGAAGAGATGAACAGCGTAATAATGAAAAACTGGAATGAGCGGGTAAAGGAGGAAGATACGGTATATATTCTCGGTGACGTGGCTTTCGGGAAAGAGAATGAATGGCCTTCATATCTCGGGACGCTCAGAGGGAAAAAAGTGTTGGTGCGAGGGAATCATGACCCGAGATCTCTCAGTGAAACAACTCGCAGCCTTTTTTCATTGGTTGTAAATTATACCGAGCTGATTGACAACGATAGACTCGTAATTCTTTGCCATTATCCGATTCCTTTTTTCAAGAATGATTTTTCACCGAATTCTTATATGCTGTACGGTCACGTACACGAAACGATTGAATATGAATACGTAAAAGCCCTGAGAAAACAGATTATTGACAAGGCTTTCGGCGATTCATCACCGTCGGGTAATTTTATTAATATCGGTGCTATGATGCCGTATATGAATTATACGCCGAGAACGCTTGATGAAATAATTGCAGGGGATTTGGAATACAGAAAATGATTCCGTAAGGCATTTTGGGTTTTCTTTTTTCGGCGGCATTCTTTTAATGCTGATACAAAGGAAAAGAATGCAGGTTCGAGTGATTGTACTTGGGGCTGCATTCTTTATTTGATAATATGAAGTCGAAGAATGCAGCTTTAGGCGTTTGTTCGTTCGGCTGCATTCTTTTAATGCTGATACAAAGNNCATTCTTTATTTGATAATATGAAGTTGAAGAATGCAGGATGACAAGGAACCGACCGACTGACATCGTGATTTTTTTGTCATCTGTCAGTAAAAATTGACTTCGTTTTTATATATGCTTATATGGTAGAAGTGCGGGGAAAGTAATCCGAAGCGGCGCTTTGTTAGTGTGTTTGGGAAAAGTCATGAAAAATTGAAAAAAGTCACGAAAAAGTGATA
>DCGL01000107.1:6163-8397 GCA_002314565.1 Clostridiales bacterium UBA1779 | reverse complement strand
TTTCTGTCAGATTCAGTACAATTATTTCGATGAAAATTCTCAGGCAGGCAGAACAGGACTTGAACGTGCGTATTCAAAGGGCATTCCCGTTATCATAATGGAGCCACTCAGAGGCGGAAAGCTTGCCAAGCTGCCGCCTTCTGCTGACAGTATTTTGAAGAAGGAGCTGCCGGGAACAAGTCCCGCAGCACTGAGCTTCAAATGGCTCTGGAATCAGCCGGGGGTTACCTGCGTTCTGTCAGGAATGAACTCCGTTGAAACGGTTGGGGAAAATATCAGAACTGCAAACGAAAGCTTTGCCGGCTGCCTCGGTGAAAAGGAGCTGGCGTTGATTTCAAGGATTAAAGACGAGCTCAACAAAAATATGGTTGTCCCCTGCACAGGCTGCAGATACTGTATGCCCTGTCCCCGGGGCGTGGATATTCCGGGAATCTTTTCCGCGGTTAACAGAGTGCCAATTGACGGAAAGTTCCACGGGCTTAAGGACTATTTTATGTGTACTGCCATAAGAAAGAATTCTTCGGCCGCCTCAATGTGCGTAAAGTGCGGCAAGTGCGAAGCTCACTGCCCTCAGAAAATAGATATCCGAAATCAGCTGCAGAAAGCTGCTGCAGAATTTGAAGGTACTCTTTACAAAACAGGTCGTAAAATTGTTGCGAAGATTGAGAAATACTGAAATCAGGAGCAATCCTTAAACATAAAAGGACTGCCTGAAACGGAGGAATTGACGGTGAAGAACAAAATAAGCGTTGCGGTTTTAGGCTTGGAAAAGAAGCTCATAAAGGCGGTAATTGCCCTGTTCCTGATTTGGACACTTCTTCTGTCAGCTGTATCCTGCGTGCAGGATGACAGCACACAGGCAAAGACGGACTTCGGGGCAGATATAACGTCAGAGATAACGTCTGAAATAACGACTGAAGAAATTACGGAAGAATCTACGGCGGGGGCTGCTGAAGTTACAACAGAAGAACCCCTGCTTATTACAGAAGAGGAGACCGACACCGTGAAAAAAGTACAGAAAGACGGAAGTAAACTAAATTACCTTGATATGAAAGCCATGTGGCTGTCGCAGTTTGATATGAACGGGCTCTATTGTACAGGCAGTACCCAGACTTCCGAAAGCAATTTCAGAAGCAAGATAAAAACCGTGCTCAAGAACGTTAAGAGCAACGGCTTCAATACCGTTATCGTTCAGATGCGCCCGAATGCCGACAGTATGTATCCGTCTGACGTGTATCCGATGTCTGTTTACGTGGTTGGCGCCTACGGCAAGGAAGCGGCTTATGACCCGATTTCCATATTTATCGAGGAAGCTCACGCTCTTGACCTTTCCTTCCACGCCTGGATTAATCCCATGAGATGTATGACCGTTTCGCAGATTGCCTCCGTTCAGGACAGGTACAGACTGAAACAGTGGTACTCCTCAAGCGAATATAAAGGAAAGTACGTCGTCGCGGTCGGGAACAACTATTATCTGAATCCCGCCTATGAAGAGGTCAGACAGCTCATAATTGACGGGGCAAAAGAGATTCTTGAAAAGTACGACGTGGACGGTCTGCATATGGATGACTATTTCTATCCGACGACCGATGCGTCCTTTGACTCGCAGGCTTACGCGTCTTATAAAGCCGCATCCGGTTCTCTCAGCCTTGCGGATTACCGCCGTTCCGTTCTGAACGAGCTCGTCAGCGGTCTGTACGCGAGTGTGAAAGAGAAGAACCCGGACATTCTGTTCGGAATCAGTCCTGCAGGCAATATCAACACGGTGTACGAAAAGCAGTATGCCGACGTTTACACCTGGTGCAGCAGCGACAAATATATCGACTATATCTGCCCTCAGGTTTATTTCGGACTTGAACACCAGACCTATGACTTTAAAAAAGTCTGCCAAACGTTTCAGAACATCATAAAGAACGATAATATCGACCTGATAATCGGAATGACACTCGGGAAAGCCAAATCGAAAACGGACCAGTATGCGGGCTCCGGCAAAAACGAATGGGCCGAGCACACTGATATTCTCAAGCGCTGCCTCGAATATACGAATACTCTTGAAAAATGTGCAGGAGTCTCATATTTCTGCTACCAGTATTTCTACAACCCGACCTCCGGCTCTCAGGTAAGCGAAACCCGCGCCGAACGCAACAATTTCATTCCCGTTCTCAAGGAAATCAGCTGGCAGTAAGAATCAGCCGGGGGACGTATGTGATGGCTAAAAATCAGCCGGGGGACGT
>DCGL01000107.1:0-6116 GCA_002314565.1 Clostridiales bacterium UBA1779 | reverse complement strand
ACATACGTCCCCCGGCTGATTCTTATTCTTTGGTTACCTTAATTTCCTTGAGTCCGCGGTATTTTTTCTGCTTTTTGATATGCATTGAGGAAATACCTTCTGCAACAAGTATTTCTTCACCGGTCTTATTGTCTCTGACCCAGAGTTCCTTGCTGGTATCGGCGGTGAATATGCCCTTCTGATGTTTGGCGATAATGTCTTTTCCGTATACGGTCAGATCTTCATTCATATGCAACTGCTCGCTGACGATTTTCTTGGCTTCTGCCTTTTCGGCTACTTTGCTGTTGGCGCATATGGGACACATTATTATGTACTGGCAACGAATGGGAAAAAGCGGAATTTCATCAAAATGAGCCCAGGTATTATGTCTGACGAGGCTGCGGCAATATGACTTTCCGCACTGCGGGCATTCGGTTTTTTCTCCGAAATAGCCCAGGAATTTGGTGAACGACTTTTTTCCGTAAGTAAAATAGATCATAATGCATTCTCCTTGAATGCAAAAAATAAAATCATTAATGTCGAAGCCTCGGCTGTAGCATTAAAAATGACTGGCAAAAATATTATAACATCGTGAAATCAGATTGTCAATTCCTAAATGACGCTTCCGTTTTACTGAAAAGCTTATGAGAAAAAAATCCGTCTGCCGGTGTTAATAATACGGCTTTTCTATTGAAAAAAACACCGTAGTTAAGTATAATATATGATTGAATAAATAATACATTACTTGCTTTGAAATATTGTTAAAAGTTTTTATCAGAAATAAGACTTTGAATTTCAAGAAGCAAAAGAAACAGGTTAAGTTATGTTCGGACTCGGTACAATTATCAATACGGCGGGAATAGTGGCCGGAGGAATAATCGGTCACTTTTTCGGGAAATTATTAAAAGAAAGGCATCAGGAGACGCTGACTCGTGCCTGCGGAATTTCTGTACTGTTTATCGGTATAGCCGGAGCTATGGAAGGTATGCTCACCGTAGATGACGGAGGAGTAATTACCGGCGGCAAAGCCATGCTTATCACAATCTGTCTGGCTCTGGGGGCACTTATCGGAGAAATCGTCAACATCGAAGGCCTTTTTGAAAAATTTGCAGAATGGCTCAAGCGCAAAACGGGGAATGCGAGGGACAAGAACTTCGTTGACGCTTTTCTGAACGCATCGTTTACCGTTTGCATAGGAGCGATGGCCATTATCGGTTCAATTGAAGACGGAACCAAAGGGGATTTTACAATCCTTGCCGTAAAGACCATTCTTGATTTTATCATCATCATAGTGATGACGGCCTCTGAAGGAAAGGGAAGTATCTTCTCAGCCCTGCCGGTATTCATTCTTGAAGGCGGAGTCACTTTGCTTGCGAAATTTTTCATCAGCGGAATGAGCGACCTGTCAATGTCATATCTGTCACTTGTGGGCTCCATCCTCATTTTCTGCGTAGGAATAAATCTTGTTTTCGGGAAAAAGGTTCGTGTGGCAAATCTTCTGCCCGCGCTGATATTAGCCGTTATTGCGGCTTATCTGCCGATTTTTTCATAATTATTAAAGTGCATTCATCATTCTGTTCAGCGGAAGAAGGAGTCTTTTATGAAATTCTTACATCTCGGTGACCTGCATATCGGTAAGGATCTGCAGGATTTCTCATTACTTGACGATCAGAAGTTCATTCTTGAAAAAATCAGGGAAATAATAACGGATAAAAAAGTTGACTGCGTATTGATAGCAGGGGACGTTTATGACAGAAGCATACCGAGCGAAGCAGCCGTAAAGGTTCTGAATGACTTTCTTTGTTCGCTGGCAAAGATGAAAGTCAGAGTCTGTATGATCAGCGGAAATCACGATTCCGATGAAAGGCTGAACTTTGCAAGTCCGCTGCTCAGGTCAAACGGCATTTATATATCTTCGGTTTTCAACGGGAAGCTCGAATGTGAAACGTTCGAAGATGAATTCGGCAAAGTAAACGTATATATGCTTCCTTTTGTCAAATCGTCTGAGGTCGCGTCATACTACAGGGACGAAGAAATCGATTCTTACGAAGCAGCCGTGAAAACGGTAATAAATCATGCCGATATTAATACCGACGAACGGAACGTCTGCATTTCCCATCAGTTTGTCGTCGGTTCCGGCAGTCCTGAAATGGCGGGCTCCGAGGGTATTGAGGCAAAGACGGTCGGGACCGTTGAGCAGATAAGCTACAGATGCTATGATAAGTTCGATTATACTGCCCTCGGTCACATCCACGCTCCTCAGGCGGTCGGAAGAGAGACGGTGAGATACTCCGGCTCGATACTGAAGTATTCAAAAACCGAAGCTCTGAACACGAAAACCGTTCCGCTTATTACTCTTGGCGAAAAAGGGCAGGTGAATATTGAACTTGTCGGACTTGAACCCCTGCGCGACATACGCCTGCTTGAGGGCGAACTTGGCATACTTACAAAAATAGAAAACGTAAAATATCCTGATGATTTTGTTTACGTGACTCTGACAGACGAGACGGAGGCCGCAAATCCCATGGGGACCCTGCGCACCGTTTATCCGAACGTTCTTCAGGTTGTGTATCGGAAGGATGAACTCGGAGACGTCGTTTTGCAGCAGCTTACCGAAGATGAAAGCGAAAGGCCCTTTGAGGAGCTCTTCAACGATTTCTACAGACAGTTTTTCAATGAGGATATGACACAAAAAGAGAAGGAAATAATGAACGAAGCGGCAAAGGAGGCGGGAATCATATCATGAAACCTCTGAAGCTGACGATAAGTGCATTCGGGCCGTATGCTTCCACGATGCCTGTAATAGATTTCGCACAGTTTGATTCCAAAGGACTTTTCCTGATTTGCGGTGACACGGGCGCCGGAAAAACCATGATTTTTGACGCCATCTGCTTTGCTCTGTTCGGCGAAGCAACAATCAGCCGCAGAAAAGCCGAAGACCTCAAATGCGAGTTTTCAGAAAAGAGGACGAAAAGCTTTGTCGAGTTTGAGTTTTCGCATCAGGGGAAAATATACACAATTAAAAGAACTCCGGACAGCGACAGCGTTGATTTCCGCTGCGGAGACAAGATTCTGGGCACGAAAAAAAGAGATACAAAAGCGGCTATGGAAGAGCTGCTCGGTATAAACAAGGATCAGTTCAAGCAGATGGCAATGATTGCCCAGGGTGAATTCCTTGAGCTGCTTAATGCATCAACCGATGACAGAACCGAGATTCTCAGAAAAATTCTTCTGACCTCAAAATATGATTCTCTGGGCAGAATACTCAGCGTCAAAGCCTCAAAAGTCAAAGACGAGCTCGAGCGGACGCTTTCAAGAATTATCGACGGTTATTTGAAAATCAAGGCGGCAGACGGGTCGGCGGTGAGCGAAAAGCTTTCGGATATGCAGAACGTTATCCGTACCAACAAGTCGCTCGGAAATACGGATGATATGCTTGCCATCGTTGATGAACTTGCGAAAGAAGATGAAGAAAGGTACAGCGAGACGGATAAGGCAAGAAAGACTGCCGAAAAGGAAAAAATCCGGCTAGCTGCAGCTGTTGAAAAGGCAAATCTTGACAATAAGTCTCTTGACAATCTTGAAAAATGCCTTTCCGAGAAGGCCGGACTTGAAGCCGAAAAGCCGCAGATCGATTTGCTGAAGGAAACCGTCGAAAAACAGAAAAAAGCTGTCAGAAACGTAAATCCCGCATATACCGAATTTCTCAAGGCAGGAAAGCAGCTTGAAGAACGCAAAGCACAGCTAAGGGCAGAGGAAGAAGCGCTGGCTGCGGTCGAAAAAAATCTCAAAGCTGCAGAAAAGTCACTTGAAGCCGCAGAGAAGAAGAAGCCCGATGCGGAAAAGGCGGCGAAGAATGCAACGCTGATTTCCGGGGACCGCGAAAAATATACGCTCCGGGACGCACTTTGCAAAGAAATATCCGGTTTGACAAGCGAAATCAACGAACATAAAGCCAAAGAAAAGGCAATTCTTGACACAGAAAAGAAGCTCGAAAAGGAAATTGCCGAACAGAAAAAAATTACGGCTTCTCTTGAAAAAAAGCCCGAAGAACTGGCTCGCGTAAAAGGCGCTGAAGAGAAGCTCAATGCCCAAAGCGGAAAAATCCGCGATTATCTGGATACCGCTGTCGGTGAATACGAAAATGCAGTAAGGGAGCTTGGGAAACTGCAGCAGAATTTCATTAAATCCAGAGAGGCTTTTGATAAGGCAAGCTCGGCTTACGATGAAGCTGAAAGAAAGCTTGAAAACAACCGCGCCGGAATCCTTGCGTCAAAGCTTGAAGAAAATCTGCCCTGTCCCGTTTGCGGCTCCGTTCATCATCCAAATCCCGCAAAACTGTCTTCGGATTCCGTGACCGAAGAGCAGGTCAACGTTCTGAAGAAGGAGCTTGACAACCACAGAGAAAAGAAAGATTCCGATGCAAACGCCGCCTCGTCTGCCAATGCTAAGGTAGAGACTCAGAAGGCAGGGCTTGTAAAAGACGGAATTGCCATACTGGCAGAGGCTTTGATGCCGCTTGACCAAAACAGCAGTATAGAGGAGATAACTGCAGCTATTGTTTCTGCACGTGAAAAGAATGCAGCGGAATTGCAGTCAATTTCGAAAACCAAATCCGCACTTGAAGAAGACTGCAGAAAACTTGAAGCAGCAAAGGAAAGCTTAATTGATGCTGAAGACGTATTATCCGGTAAGGTGAAAGAAACGAAAGCCTGGCTTCAGAACAGAATTTCGGAATTGACCAACATGCTTTCTGCTGACAACGGACGGCTTTCATCCTGCGAGAAGCTGCCCTTCAGAACCTGGGCTGAAGCCGAAGTTCAGATTGAAGCGGAAAACAAAGCCGCCGAATCTATCAATGCCGAAATCAAAGCCTGTACCGACAGAAAGAACGTCTGTGAAAAAGAAAAGGCTTCGGTTGAAGCCGCAATCAGAACGCTTGAAGAGTCGTTGAAAACGGAAATCGCAAATGCTTCCAAAGCTGAGAAGGAGTATAAAACTCTCATCACCAAAAACGGCTTTGCAGATGCGGATGAATTTTCCGTCTTTAACGTAAGCGATACCGCCATTTCCAAAAACGAAAGAACGATTGCCGATTTTGATAAAAAGCTCAGTTCAAATGAAGGCGCGGTAAAGCTTGCAGAAAAAGCGGCAAAGGGGAAAATCAGGACGGACGTTTCCGAATTGAACGCAGCAGCTTCGGAAAACAAAAAGGCCTGCGATGCCCTTGACAGAACGATTAGTTCTCTCGCTTACCGTAAGCAGCAGAATAATGAAATCAAGTCTGAAATCATCAGACTTATTGATGATTACAAAAACTGCTGCAGCGAATTCGATACCGTCAACAGACTTGCACGCATTACAGAAGGAAATCTTCACGGCAATAAAGTGTCATTTGAACAGTACGTTCAGAGCGCGGGATTCGACAGAATTCTGCACTCCGCCAATGCGCGCCTGCGGCTGATGAGTGACGGTCAGTATGAACTCAAGAGAATCGAAAACGGCAGCGGCGACGGAAGAAGGAGCACCTTCCTCAACCTTGAGGTTATTGACCACTATACCGGAACGCACAGACCTGTCGGTAATCTTTCCGGAGGCGAAAGCTTCAAAGCCTCGCTCTCCCTTGCACTCGGACTCTCTGACACGATTTCACGCCTTTCCGGCGGCATCCAGATTGAATCACTGTTCATTGACGAGGGCTTCGGCACTCTTGACAAAAAATCAATTGAAAGTGCCATGGACATTCTCATCAATCTCTCAAACACGAATAAGCTGGTCGGTGTAATCAGCCACAGGGAAGAGCTTATGAGTATTCCTCAGAAAATCAAAGTGAGCAAGGACAAGACCGGCGGAAGTCGGTTTGAAATTGATGTGGGGTTGTGAGAATTGAACGATTAATTAAAAACTATCCCGGGGCGCCGTTTTGGCGTCCCGGGATTTGTGTCAAAAGAATATAAAGGTAATTGATATATCAGTTTTTCAAAGTAGCCGGATCGAGGTGCGGACAAAAAGTTGGACCTTAAATTAGGAGTCAACAGATGTTCCCATACAAGAAAAGAGTCAAAGCGGTAGAGTTACTGGTAAAATACGATATGCAATATACCAAAGTAATTCAAGAAATCCGGTTGTGTAAAATT
>DCGL01000078.1 GCA_002314565.1 Clostridiales bacterium UBA1779 | reverse complement strand
GATTTAGACTCGAAATCAGTTTGCGCGCAAGTGCACGTGGGTTCGAATCCCACCCGCTCCGCCAAAAAAATAAATCGGGGCTTTTGCCCCGATTTATTTATTTGACGAAGTGGGTGGGATTATTTCTGTTTCTTGCTTGCAATCCAGGCGCATCCGAGATCCGCAACAAGAATTACAATGAATTCTGCAGTAATGACGGAAGAGCAGCCGCTCTTCTTTTCTTCGGCAGGCTTTTCGGTCTGTGCAGAAGTTTCTGTGGGGGTTTCGGTTTCAGGTGCAGGAGCCTCAGTCTTGGGAGCTTCAGTGACAGGATCCGGAGCCTTTGTTGTTTCTTCGGCGGTTGTTTCAACTGCTGTAATACCGGACTTCAGCTTGTTTGCAAGCTCTTCACCGAAGAGCTCCTTTGTAATCTGATCTTTGAGAAGAGAATCGATTTTCAGAGTTACGCTTGAGAAATCGTAGATCTTTGACAGTCTTGCAAGGCCGAGAAGCTGTTCTTCTGTTTCGATATTGAAGGTATCCTTCGTACCGTCAAGCCAGGTGTAATCGGCAGAACCGAATTCACCGGAGGCATAATCGACAGCGCAGGCAAGCACCGGATATTTTGCGTCTCTGATAGCCCAGGTGTTCTTGAAATCAAAGGCAAGCAGAGCGCTTTCGGCGTTGGAGCCCAGACACTTCCCTGTTTCTACAACCTTGGGCATAGAAATGCTTGCAAGATCATTGAGCTGAGTTGAATTGACTTCCTTGACTGTTCCGTCATAGGTTGTGACCTTATAAAGTCTGTTCATATCGCACTTGGCAGCAACGGGGAAAGAAGCCAGTGAATAGCAGTTCTGCAGTCCGATAACCATAGCCTGGCCTCCGTCAGCTCCTGACAGAGTTCCGATCCATGAGAACTGATACTGAAGATAAGGATATGCATTGATTGTAACGCCGGAGTTAAAGCAGTTTGTGAAGGTCAGAGTGGTCTCTTTTGCTCCGAATCCGACATCACCGACGAATGAGCCGGCAGGCTTGTTTGTGCAGTTGACAACACCGTCAAACTGACAATCTGTAAACGTAACCGTGACACCGGCGGTTACAAAACCGACAAAACCGCCCACCTGTACGCAGGCAGCATTAATCTGACCGCCGACGTAGCAGTTTTTAAAATGAGTAATCCTTTCGGTGTTTCCGCAGATGCCACCTACCCAGATTGTTGCTTCACTGTCACATGTAATCTTTCCTGTGAAAACGCAGTTTTCAAAGATGTTTTCATCATAGTTTGAGTATGCAACAATACCGCCGACCCACTTTGCGCCTCCGCAGATAATGTCAGCGTCTGAAATGAGGTTCTTGTATGTGCACTGTGAGAACTTTGAGTAACCGACGAAGGAACCGGTAGTATTGTTGGGGCAACTGATTGTAGCGCCGAGAAGCGTGATGTTTTCAATACCGCCGCCGGCCTGTGTTCCGACAAGACCTACGTTTTTCTGTGATGTGCCGTTGGTATCAATGTTCATATTCTTGATAATGACGGATTTTCCGTCAGCTCCGCCGAGACGGCCGACGAGTCTGCCGCCGAAGGAATGGTTATTGTCGTTGCCGATTACAGGCCACTTGTATCCTCCGAGGTCGAGGTTGGCAGCAATGTATATTGTACAGCCTGAAAAATGTCCGGGAGTTTTGTTTGCGGTGGCGTTGCAGATGTCGGCAAGGCCTGCCAACTGTGACGCCTTGGTAAGGGTGTACTCGGTTTTGGTTGTATTCGAGGGATCATACCAGGACGTGTCGTAGGTAGTTCCGTCCCATTTGTCGAAAGCTTCTTCGGCAGAAACGGGAGACGAGAAGGTAGTGAATGCTGCAAGGATGAGCATCAGCGTGATGGCGAGGGATACGAGTTTCTTCATGATTTCCTCCGGTTATATTTTATTTTGTTGGTTTGCAATTTTTGCTGACGTATTGGGAAAGCAGATAGGTTCGCCCGGTCCAGATAAAGCATTTGTTTGACGAATAAAGCGAATTCCAGTGGTCTTCGTCTTCGTAAATTCTGCCGCTGTCCCAGGTGTTTACGTCATTCGGCCAGTAGGTTTTTCTGAGAGCATGACCGGACTCGGCAAGATATGAAGCGCAGAGCTTTGAAAATTCAAGCAATTCCCCGTTCTTTTTATTGCTTAACTGATACCATTTTGTGTAAATATCCACACCGTAATAATGGAAGAAGCACTTATAAGAACCGGTTGACAAAACGAGATTCAGAAATTCTTTTGAATTTGTGTTGACCTTTCCGCATTTGTCATCAATCTGAATCATTACACGGTTCGCACAAACGAGCAGGGCTTCATACAGGGTCGGTATTTTATAATCGGTCTTTTTGCCATCCGAGTCAAGCAGCGAAAGGCTTTTCAGCTGATCGTAGGTCCAGGCTGAAATCTCATAACTTGAAGGATATCCTTTTTTACCGATAAATTCCGAAGCGTTGGTCATTTTTGAGATTGACGAATTATGCATCAGCACGAAAACCCCGTCACTCGTCTGCTGAACGTCAAATTCAACAGCATCGGTTCCGGCAAGAATTGCGCTTGCAATGGCCTCAATTGAATTTTCAGGATAATAATACATATCCCCGCGGTGAGTCTTCATCGTAATGCGGTAATTCGTATTTGACGGACAGGTTACGGCATATACCTTTTCATCAAAATCCAGCAGCCACTCCGGCGTCGTATATTTATCAGCCCAGGAAGGAGTAAAACAACTGAGGTCAAAGCATATGGGATTGAACCCTGATTTATCATATTCGTAAAGAGTGTCGCTTTCTTTAGTGATATCGAGTTTATCTTCGCAAATAAGCTCATAGAGCTTGTCGGCTCCCCACGAAAGCGCAACCTGACTTCCGGCAGTCAGGGCAATCTTGTTGCCTTTTACTGTAATTCTGTAGTCAAAATACGCAGGAACGGTATCATCGGGTACAAAATCCGAGCGGGAGGTGTTCCCTATCAGTATTTCCCTGCCTCCGTCTCCCTTGGCATCGGATTTGCTCTTCATTTCGATGCCCGTGGCTCCGCTGATTTTCTCAGTCAGGCTCTCGGCAAGTTTAAGTTCCCCGCTGTTGGCGAGTATTGGAAATACGACCGTGTATTCTGAAGCAATCTTCATCATCAGACTGTCAGCAGAATAAATTTCATCAGTGTAAGTCTTAAGAAGGTTTAAGCCTGACTCAATTTTGAGTGCTCCTTCCACACAGCAAAGAAAAACAAAATGCTCTATGGCTTTGACAACTGCTTCGCTGCTGCCGCCGCAGATGACGATTTTATTCCCTGTGTCTGAGATGGAGTATGAATAATAGCCGTTCAGGTCCTTCTTCTTCTCTGACGTTTCTACGCGGTTCGTGTCGCCGATGAGAATTTCCTTATTATCGTTGACTATGTCCGTCTGTATATCCTGCGCAACCCAGTCGCTGTCAAAAGCAAGCTGAACAGATGTGTTTTCACGGATGGTCCCGACGGCAGTCTTGATGGCTGCCATAACTTCAGAGGAGGACGTGCGTGCGTAAATAATTTTGTAATCACTTATATCGATGTACTCGACCTGACTCGCCGTTTCAGTTGTCAGTTCGGGCTCTTCGTTATTGCTGCAGCTGCAAAAAATCGGTAAAACCGTCAGAACGGCAAGTAAGATGCAAAATATTCGTTTTGACATTTAACTGAAAGATTCGAGCAATTCAGCAAGCTTTACGTTATACTGATTCTTGTTGGATGACCAGAAGGAGGCCCAGACGTTTGATTTGCTCGTTGCCAGCATGGTTCTGAAAATCTGAGCGGGTTTACCGAGACTGTTGGAATACAGGAATCCCTTTTCAAACATCAGACCGTCGTGGATGGTGTCAAGCATCTTCCAGGAAAGCGCGTCGCGAGTGCTCTTGCCTTTGAGTACGATTTCATAATATGCAGGAGTTGTCGTTTCGTATGATTTTGCTCCCAGAAGTTCCATAACGGCTCCGATTTTTTCGGTTTCCGTAGTGCCATTGCATACAATGAACATTGTGAAAACGGATGACAGGTTGGTCTTGTAGCTTTCCTGGGATTCATTAAGCTTCGGATAAGGAATTACGCCGTAATCCAGTTCCATATCGCGGAAATCGGCTGCCCATTCCATTCCTCCGTGTGTGAAGAAGGCGTGGTTGTTTTTGAAGAAATTCTCGGAAGATGTTTTGTCAGAGGTAATGTAAGTGGAATTGTTTTTATAGCAGAGAGTGTTGAGCTTTTCGATAGCCGTAATCATTCGGTCGGTATTGAGGTCGATGGTGTATTCGCCGTTGACCTCTGTGATAATCGAAATATCAAAGGCGGCAAAATAGGCGTCGATTATCGTTGCCATATAAATGTTATTGCCAAAGCGGTCATTTGAATTAAGGTCAAGGTTACCGTCAACGTCGGCAGTCAGTCCCTTGGAGATTTCAATCAGGCGGTCAATCGTCCACTTTCCGTCGAGGACCTCCTGATAAATATCGTCAGACTTAAGGTTCGAATATTCTTCAAGCATATTCTTGTTGAAATACATACAAAGAGCTTTTCCGACGGTAAGATTTGATGCGTCTCCGGTAATCATATAAAGCTTTCCGTTAATGGCAAGATTTTCAGCCATATCCGCACGGGAGCCCCACCATACTTTATCAAGGTTGACGCCGGGAATATCATACCAGTTTTCAAGTATTCCTTCAACCGTCAGAGTCGGAGCATGTTCAGCTGATACGCAGGCAACGTCGAATTCATCAAGACCGCCTGTGACGTTTGCTCTTACGCGAGCCATTTCTTCGGATTCCTTTACGGAAAGATAAACGAACTCAACGCCGAGTACCTGTTCAACGTAAAGCTGACGTGAAAGTACTGCGCCGTCAACAACGTCTCCCTGTGCCTCGGCTTCATCAACGAGGAACTCTTCGGTGGCTCCTCTTCTGTCTGAACGCAGAAGCATGGTGAACTTCGAGTTGAAGTTGTACTTGGTAAGGTCAAGCTCGCAGTCGCTGTCGGTAATCTGTTTCGTTTCTGCGGCTGTTGACTGAGCATCCGTTGCTGCTGCAGCGTCAGTTTCTTCCGTCTTCGATTCGCTGCCGCAGGAGGCAAAAAGTGCGAGAACGGTGAGAACAGTGAAAAGCAATGCGAGAATGCGTTTGGCTTTTTCCATTTGGTGAACTCCTTTTGAAAATTAAGTTAAAATGGGAGGATGGGGATTTGACGCATAATAATAATAATAATAATAATAATAATAATAATAGCATAGTTATTTTAAAATGTCAATGAAAAAATTAGTATGTAATAAAAGCCTCATCTGATAATTAAGCGTGCCGGGGGACAGTCCCTCGACACGCTTTTGAAAAATATATTATTTTAGAGCAAAAAGCTCTGAGTAGACGGCTGCGGCCATCATCTCGTAGCCGCGGTCGTTTGGGTGAAGAAGGTCGGTTGCGAAATACTTCAGAACCTCAGAGAACTTATACGTGTACGGATCAAGATTGATTGAAAAAGCTCCTGTTACCTTCTGCATATCGAAAAAGCGTGTTTTGATGTTCTTGGAATTGAGAACGTCAACGAGCTCCTTCTGCCATTCACGGACGATAGTCAGATTAATCTGAGTGTTCGTGCATCTGGTTTGGCTAACGCCTGTGTACAGAGCCGATTCCGTTGTTCTGTAGGATTCGGGACAGTTGGCGATGATAAACTCAGCATTGGGATTCGACTTGAGCATTGAGTTTACTATTGCTTCAGCAGAAGCAAAATATGTCATCTTGTATTTGGCGATAAATTCGTTTCCGCTAACCGTGCAGTTGTTTGTATCGGCATCATTGGTTCCGAGCATAATGAAGACGATATCGGCATTTGAAGCAAGTGCCTCAGTGTATTCACTCTGTGCTGTGTATGCGTTTCCAAAGGAATTATCCATGGTTTTTCCGCTCAGACCGCAGTTGACAAGATCATAAGCAGTTCCGAGCAATTCTCTAAGACGACCCGGGTAGGTTACGTCCCTGTCATAATCAAGGAACCAGCTGTAATGTCCGCCGAGAGATGAAGCCACACCGTCGGTTATACTGTCACCGATCATACAAACGGTCTTTCTGTTCTGACCCCAGGCTTCAAGAACAGCCTTGGCTTGTGTGTCAACGGTTTTAGTCGAGTCATCAGTATAAAGCTTGGTAAGACCTGCACCGAGAGCGGCAAGGCTGATTCTTGATGACTGAGTATAGGATTCGCTTCCCTTTACGGCCTTTACAGTAACGTAAACGTCATGCATCATAAAGTCTTCGCCGAGATTGCGGACGATGACGTAAGCGTAAGACGTATCGCCTTCACTTACAACGTCGCTGACCTTTATATCCTTCAGTTCTGTGAATTCATTGTTTCTGTAATATCCTGCACCGAAATCCTTAAACTGAACCCCGGCAGCGGCTGTCTTTGCGGTATTCCATTCGACCTTAAAACGAACGGTCGCGTTGACTGCGTCTTCTTTTACGTTATCCGTTCTCAGTGCAGCTGAGAACTTAAGGTCAAGGGCCTGTGCTGCGTCTTTTTCCTTGTCCTCAAGGTTGCAGGTATCCATATCGCCTACAGTGTAATTATTCGTAAACTCGTAATTTTTTCCGTTAATTACCTGTCCGATAACACCTGAATACTGACTTGAAGCATCGGCTTCACCGATGTTTACGCAGCCGCTGACAATAAGCTTATATTCAAAAGCCTTAACACGACCGCAGATTCCTCCGCAGCCGACGTTTGTGCCGACAACAAAACCGGCATTTAAACAGTTTATAACGCTTGTCGTATAATCGTTGTATCCGAGTATACCTGCTGACTGATTGGAACCGTAGCAGCAGATTTTGCCGGAGTTTACACAGTTGACAATTTCAAGTGTTCCCTTTCCGTTCTGAACACGACCGACAATACCTGAAACAAGCGAACCGGGAGTATTGATATTACCGCGGTTTTTGCAGTCGAAAATCAGATTTCCTTCTTTATCGGAGCAAAGATACCCGACAAAACCCGCGCATCCGTTTTCATTTCCGTTGCTGAATGCTTCAACCGTTGCTTCATTTGTACAGTTTTTAATTGTAATTTTTCCTGTGGTTTCGACAATGCCAATAAAAGCAGAGGCATAAAAACCTGTTACCGATCCTTTTATTACAACGTTTTCAATAAGCGTATCGCCGGATACTCTGTCTGCAAGACCGGCCGTAACGCTTGCATTTTCAGCGGGTGTAATTTCAAGGTCGAGAATCAGATTTCTTATTGTAGCATCACCGAGCTTCTTTGCAAGTCCCTGAGTCCCCTTGATGGTCAGTGTCTTTCCGTTTCCGTCAAGAGTCCCTGAAAAGCCGAGAGCCTGTCCGAGTCCCTTCCAGGCATCGGTATCAACGGTGATATCGTTTGCAAGCTTGATTGATGCCGTGGAATTCTTTGAGGCTTCAAACAGCTCGCTGTAATTTGATACGGTAATCACGTCCTCGGCGAAAACCGACAGATTAATCGCAGGAACCATTGATATAAGCATTGCGGCAAGAAGTAAATAGGAAAATATCTTTTTCATCTTACTTTACCTCCAGCACTGTGTCTTCAGACCAGACGGCATCCTTTTCAGGGTCTTCAGTTTCGGCAGGTTCTGTTGCGACTGTTTTTACTTCTTCTGAAGTAGTATCATCTTTTCCGCCGGAGCATGAAGTCACTGAAAGGATGATGCAAAGGCACAATAATAAAAGTGCGGTGATTCTTTTCATGATAAACCTCGGTATTAATAAATGTAAAGTGCGGCGCCACTGAATATTCAGAAGCGCCGTATTATTTTATTAGTCAGAACGGTTCTGAGCATAGCGCTCGGCAACCATCATTTCTTTAACCTTCATAAGACGTGCGGTATTTGAACGCTCGTCTTCGTCAAGCTTGAGAGTAATACGCTTGATTGCGGCAAGATAGTTCGGCATGAGAATATATTCAAGGGCGTTGACACGACGGCGTGTACGCTCGATTTCAGCAGCTAAAAGCTGTGCGGTTTTTTCAAGCTGCGCGAGTCTTATCATGTCGTTTGAAAGCGAAGAAAGTTCCTCAAGGGCAGAATCAAGCCCGGGAGGAGTGAATGCAAGACCGTAGCTGATACCGGGCTCTATGCCTTCGCCTGTAAAGACGGGAACGTTGACGCTCATCATATTAGTGAGGTCTACGTCAACCGAGGCGTCTCCGGTCGGGGCAAGCAGGGCCTCCTCGAGTATGCGAGGATTGGCTGCAGCTCCGGCTGCATTGAACGAACGGTAGTAAGCTCTGAGGCGCTCCTCGACGGAAGCCCTGAGATTTTTGTTCTCACGGACTACCTCGAGAAACTGCTTCATAAGCTCATCGC
>DCGL01000157.1:2788-7187 GCA_002314565.1 Clostridiales bacterium UBA1779 | reverse complement strand
AAATATAAATATATATTATATAGTATTAGTAGTTTCTGTTGAAACTGTGGAAAACTCAGTTTTGTATTTCTTTTTGAAGTTCTTCAAGGTCGCGCCGTAACCCGGCTTCGCTTTTCAGTCTCTTTTCCACGTTTTCAATTGAAGACATTACCGTTGAATGGTCGCGGTTGAATATTTTGCCGATGCTTGGCAGTGATATTTCTACAATGTTGCGGATAAGATATATGCAGACGTGTCTCGCGTTTGCTATTTCTTTGGTTCTCTTAAGTCCGATGAGTTCGTCTTTTGTGATTCCGTATTTGTTGTAAATTGCCGAGAAGGTTCTGTTTATCAGTGATTCGATTGGAATCTGACCGTCAAGCAGGTCGGCAATGCATTCCTTTGCGTTATCAATCGTTATCTGTTTTCCTTCAAGATAATAAACCGCACCGAGCTTTTTTATTGCTCCTTCTATCTGGCGGATATTGGATCTTAAGTTTTCTGCAAGGAAGGAAAGCACGTCGTCTGAAAGCTGAATTCCGACCTGTTCGGCTTTTTTCTTGATAATTGCGATTCTCAGTTCAAGGTCAGGCGGCTGGACGTCTGCAAGCAGGCCCCATTCAAATCTGGTCTTCAGTCTGTCTTCAAGAGTTTTCATTTCTCTCGGCGGGCGGTCTGAGGTCAGTATTATCTGTTTGTGTTCTTCATACAGGGTATTGAAGGTGTTGAAGAATTCTTCCTGCATTGAAACCTTGCCGGCGATGAACTGAATATCGTCTATGAGCAGCATATCGCAGGAGCGGTATTTTGATCTGAATTCAACGTTTTTACCCTGTGACAGAGCCTCAATGAATTGGTTTGTAAAGTCTTCGCCTTTGACGTATATGATTTTTACGTCCGGCTTATCGTGCTTGACTTTATTCGTTATTGCATAAAGCAGATGTGTTTTTCCTATTCCGCTCGGTCCGTAAATGAACAGGGGATTGTAACTTGTTGCGGGATGTTCCGCAACGGCCGTACAGGCTGCATGCGCAAACTTGTTTGAAGCACCGACGATGAAATTGTCGAACGTATATTCAAAGTTATACGTCGGCATGGTTGAAGGATTTTCCGGATCCTTCTTTTCTTCAGCCATGGCTTTTGCGGCTTTGTCCTCAAGTTCAAGCTTTACCGTCACGTCAAATCCGAGATTTTTTGAAAACTGATCGGACAAAGTATCTATGTACTTCTTATTGATGATACTGAATTTTAACTCGGACGGAGTGGACATAGTCAGCGTATCACCGTCAAGACCCGTCAGCTTTAAATCACCGAACCACAGATTTACTGCATCCTCGGTCATAGACGTCAGAAAATGTGCTTTTACGATGTCCCAGATTCCGGATAAATCGTCGAAATTTGACATGGGGAACCTTCCTCTATAATAATTTAGTTTACTATAAAATATAATTAAAAAATATAATATATTATATCATATATTATTATATATAGCAACAATTTAACAGAAAATTTACAAAGTGAATTTGGTGATAATACTATTATACAATCGAACGATAATACATTAACAGAATCAGGTGGTAATCTTTTAATGAGATTAGGTGGTAATAATTTAACGATATCAGGTTATAATGCTTTAAAAATAAAAAACGGTTACGTAAAAATTGCTAAAGTCACTGTTTTTTCGTAATAACAGATATACATAATAAAACCAATTACGTAATTTTCTATGTATCCTGCACTATTACGTAAACATACATTATGTTTTGGTTTTATGTTACGTAAAAAAAAGTAAATAAAGAAATATTACGTAATCAAAACGATTTATTACCGTTATATTTACGTAAATATCGATTTTTAATAATGTTTTTCGTAATCAGATAACAATCAGACTCATTTTTTTACGTAATAATTCGATAAAACGAAATAATTACGTAATTTGTACTTTTGATAAGAAATATTGATGAAAAAACAGAAATTTTGATAAGAAATATTGACGAAAAAACTGAAACTCACCGGCAACTGAAAAACCGCGGACGGAATAATCCGCCCGCGGGTGAGAGTAATTAAATATTAATCCTCAAAGAGCTTGGAATAACGAAGCAGTCTTGTGTACTTGGCCTTTGCGGCATCTTCTGCCTTGGCAAAGAGTTTTTCTGCTCTTTCGGGGAACTGCTGAGCCAGACGGCTGTATCTGGTCTCGCTTGTGATGAAGTCTCTGTAGCTTGCTGTGGGCTCCTTGGAGTCGACAGTGAGAGGATTCTTGCCTTCGCACTTGAGGGCAGGATTGTAGCGGAACATCTGCCAGTAACCGGCATCAACCGCACGCTTCATCTCAATCTGGCAGTTCTGCATCGTGCCCATAATACCGTGCATCTCGCAGGGAGCATAGCCGATGATGAGTGAAGGTCCGTGGTAAGCTTCAGCTTCTGTGAGAGCCTTCATAAGCTGATTCATATCAGCGCCCATAGCGACCTGAGCAACGTATACGTAACCGTAGGACATTGCGATTTCAGCAAGGTTCTTCTTGCCGATTGCCTTACCGGCAGCGGCAAACTGAGCAACCTGACCGATCTGGGAAGCCTTAGAGGCCTGTCCGCCGGTGTTTGAGTAAACTTCAGTATCGAAGACCATGACGTTGACGTCTTCGCCGGAAGCGAGAACGTGGTCAAGTCCGCCGAAACCGATATCGTATGCCCATCCGTCACCGCCGAAGATCCAGATTGACTTCTTGGCGAGGTAATCCTTGTCAGCGAGAATGGAAGGAGCAACAGGGCAGCCTTCAGCAGCAGCCTTTTCGAGTTCGGCTACGAGAGCGGCTGTAGCAGCTGTGTTGGTCTTGCCGTCATCCTTTGTATCAAGGTATGCCTTGGCGGCAGCCTTGAAGGAGTCAGGTGCCTTTTCGTCGGCAGCCATTTCTTCAACCTTGGCAATCAGCTTCTCGCGGATGGCCTTCTGACCGAGTGTAAGTCCGAGACCGTGCTCAGCGTTATCTTCGAACAGAGAGTTTGCCCAGGCGGGACCCTTGCCTGTTTCGCGGTTTACGGTGTAAGGAGTTGCAGGAGCGGAGCCACCCCAGATAGAGGAGCATCCGGTTGCATTGGAGATATACATTCTCTCACCGAAGAGCTGTGTGATGAGTCTTGCATAAGAAGTCTCGGCACATCCTGCGCAGGAGCCGGAGAACTCAAGCAGAGGCTGCTTGAACTGGCTGCCCTTTACGGTGTTGTTGATGATTTCGGGCTTTTCGGAAACATTGGCTACAGCGTAGTCAAATGCGGCCTGCTGGAACAGACCCTTTTCCATAAGAGTCATATCGATGGCGGACTTGGCGGAGGCAAGCTTTGCAGCTTCCTTGGCGGCAGTCTTGGGATCGAATTCAGGATGCTCGGCGGCAACTGTCTTCTTTGCATCGGCAAGAGCCTTGTTTGTAACAGGGCAGGCCTTTACGCAGAGTGTGCAGCCCATGCAGTCCAGAGCGGATACTGAAATGGTGAATTTGTAGTTTGTCTTGAGAACGGGTTTTGCGGCAAAGAGTGTATCGGCAGGAGCCTTTGCAGCTTCATCCTCTGTCATAGCGAAGGCTCTGATAGCGGCATGAGGACATACGAAAGCGCAGCTGTTGCACTGGATGCAGTTTTCGGGTTTCCATACGGGAACGTAAACTGCAACGCCTCTCTTTTCGTAGGCGGCAGCGCCCTGAGGCATTGTACCGTCGGCGATATTCTTGAATGCTGATACGGGCAGTGAATCACCGCGCATAGCGTCAACGGGTTCAACGATGTTGTTTACGAAGTCAACGAGCTCTTTGCGTGTTCCGGTGGCAGCAGCCTTGGGAGCATCATCGGCACAGGTGGCCCATGCGGCGGGTACGTCAATCTTTACGAAAGCGTCTGCACCGGCATCAATAGCGGCATAGTTGAGGTCAACGATGGCCTGTCCCTTCTTGATGTAGGACTTGTAGGCCATCTTCTTCATATACTCAAGAGCCTCATCCTTGGGAAGAATGTTTGCAAGAGCGAAGAAAGCGGACTGAAGAACGGTATTCTTAACCTTTGCGTTTCCGATTCTCTTGAGAGCAATACCGGTACCGTCGATGGTAAAGAAGTTAACCTTGTTCTTTGCGATGTATTTCTTAACAGCGGAAGGAAGATGAGCATCGAGCTCGTCCTTCGTCCATGCGCAGTCAAGAAGGAAGGTTCCGCCGGGCTTTACGTCCTGAACCATATCGTACTTTGTGAGGTAGGACTGGTTGTGGCAGGCGACGAAGTCGGCCTTGTTGATGTAGTAGGGGCTCTTGATGGCCTTATCGCCGAATCTCAGGTGAGAAATGGTGATACCGCCGGTCTTCTTTGAGTCGTACTGGAAGTAAGCCTGAATAAACTTATCCGTGTGGTCACCGATAATCTTGATGGAGTTCTTG
>DCGL01000157.1:0-2752 GCA_002314565.1 Clostridiales bacterium UBA1779 | reverse complement strand
GCCGAGACCCCAGAACTTGCAGGAAATTGTTCCGGCAGCAGCTGTATCGGGGCACTTTGTTTCCTTGAGTGAAAGTCCGGTTACGTCATCGACGATGCCGATGGTGAAGCCGTTCTTCGGGCACTTTGAACTGAGGTTCTTGTATACGGCAAAGATGGAGGCAGGAGTTGTATCCTTGGATCCGAGGCCGTAACGTCCGCCTACAACCTTGATATCGCCGCGGCCGTTCTGAGCAAGAGCGGTGACAACGTCAAGATAGAGAGGCTCGCCGAGAGAACCGGGTTCCTTTGTTCTGTCAAGGACGGCAATCTGACGGCAGGTTGCGGGAATGGCCTTGAGAAGATGCTTTGCGCTGAAAGGTCTGTAAAGTCTGACCTTAACAAGTCCGACCTTTTCGCCGTGAGCGTTGAGGTAATCGATAACTTCTTCGGTTACGTCGCAGACGGAACCCATGGCAACGATTACTCTTTCTGCATCGGGAGCACCGTAGTAGTTGAAGAGCTGGTAATTTGTGCCGAGCTTCTTGTTGACCTTCTTCATATAGCCTTCAACGATGGCAGGGAAGTTGTCATAGTATTCGTTGCAGGCTTCGCGATGCTGGAAGAAGATATCACCGTTTTCAGCGGAGCCGCGGAGAACGGGATGCTCGGGGTTGATGGATCTTTCTCTGAAAGCCTTGATGGCATCCCAGTCGACCATATCCTTGAGGTCTTCAAGATCCCAGACTTCGATCTTCTGAATCTCGTGAGAGGTTCTGAAACCGTCGAAGAAGTTCAGCACGGGAACTCTGCCGGAAATGGCAGCGAGGTGGGCAACAGCGCCCAGGTCCATAATTTCCTGCTGATTTGTTTCGGCGAGCATGGCGTAACCTGTCTGACGGCAGGCATATACGTCGGAGTGGTCACCGAAAATGTTAAGAGCATGGGAAGCTACGCAGCGGGCAGATACGTGAATGACACCGGGAAGCAGTTCGCCGGCCATCTTGTACATATTCGGGATCATAAGAAGAAGACCCTGAGAAGCTGTATAAGTTGTTGTTAAAGCACCTGATGAAAGGCTTCCGTGAACGGCACCTGCGGCACCGGCTTCTGACTGCATTTCTACAACTTTAACCTTGTCTCCGAAAATGTTTTTCAGACCTGTAGCCGACCAAGTATCGGTAAGTTCTGCCATAACGGAAGAAGGTGTAATGGGGTAAATAGCGGCAACATCGGTGAACGCATAGCTTACGTGTGCGGCAGCGGTATTACCGTCCATTGATTTCTTTTCGCGTTTAATCATTTGTATCCTCCTGTATATAAGAATAATATTGATTCTGTATCGGCATATATTTTATCATTATTTTATCGTTTTGTAAAGACAAAAACGGCAAATTTCATGTAAATGTCAAAAAGACAAAAATTAAATAAAAAACAAATTAGTAAATATTTTGAAAATCTATTGACAATCGGCTCAAAATAGTGTAAAATAATAAATAGGTTTTTTTACCTGCTAATAACTTGATGTATAATTAATTATATCGCAAAACTGGAGGTGTTTAAGATAGATAATATAATTATAGGTATAGTTATCGGAGTCGTTTGTTTAGCTGTCGGTATCGTTATCGGCATCATCTATAAAAATTACAGAAAAAAACTTGATGATGCAATGATCGGTTCTGCCGAAGAACGTGCAAAGACAATCGTCAACGAAGCAATAAAATTAGGTGAAACCAAGCAAAAAGAAGCTCTCATAGCAGCCAAAGACGAAATACATAAAGACCGTACCGAAGCTGAAAAAGAGATTCGTGAAAGAAGAACGGAGCTTCAGAAGCTCGAAAACCGTCTTGTTCAGAAGGAAGGAACGCTTGATAAAAGAGCGGAATCCTACGAACAGAAAGAAGCTCAGCTTACAGCCAAGATGAAAAGTCTTGAAGATAAAGAAGCAGAGCTTGAGCAGATCAAGCAGGGTCAGCGTGAGGTTTTGGAAAAAATCAGCGGAATGACCGTAGACCAGGCAAAAACTTATATGATGACAATGCTCGAGGACGAGCTTAAGCACGATCAGGCATTAATGATTACCGAATACGAAAACAGGGCAAAGGACGAAGCGGAAACGAAGGCAAAGGAAATCATTTCTCTTGCAATTCAAAGATGTGCGTCCGACCATGTTTCCGAAGCTACAGTATCCGTTGTCGAGCTTCCGAACGATGAAATGAAAGGCAGAATCATCGGTCGTGAGGGCAGAAACATCAGAACACTTGAAGCACTTACGGGTGTCGACCTTATTATCGACGATACGCCCGAAACAATCACGCTTTCATCGTTTGATATGGTTCGCAGGGAAATTGCAAGACTTGCTCTTGTTAAGCTCATTTCAGACGGACGTATTCACCCGACAAGAGTCGGTGAAATGGTTGAAAAATCACGCCGTGAAGTTGAACTTACGATGAAAAAGGAAGGCGAAAGAGCTATTTTCGAGACGGGTATACACGGTATTCACCCCGAACTCGTAAAATGTCTCGGCAGACTTCATTTCAGAACGTCATTCGGACAGAATGTACTTGACCATTCAATAGAAGTTGCTCATATCAGCGGACTTTTAGCCGGTGAACTCGGTGTTGATATTGTTTCCGCAAAAAGAGCCGGACTTCTGCACGATATAGGTAAAGCACTCGACCAGCAGACAGAAGGCTCGCATATTCAAATCGGTGTTGACGTTGCAAGAAAGTATAAAGAGCATGAAAATATTCTCCATGCGATTGAAGCTCATC
>DCGL01000152.1 GCA_002314565.1 Clostridiales bacterium UBA1779 | reverse complement strand
CCAGGGGACGTAAGTGGTGGTGCAATTTTGCACCACCACTTACGTCCCCTGGCTACATTTTATTTCAAAAGCTTTCGCATCTGTTCGGAATCGTATTCGCGGTAGGCGATGCTGCGGAAAAACGATTTCGTCGTGTTGCGAAGCTCGGGAGTGCGAAGCACGACGTTGAGCATACTTTCGTAGCTCATTTTGTCCTTGAAAAGCCCGACTTCGGTGAGCATATCGCGAAGGTCACCCTTGGTGAGATTCTTACGCAGCTTTTTCATATAATCTTCGTATGAAAGCTCGAACTTGTACATAGCCCCGTGATATCTGAATGCGTAGTAGATCGTGACAACGTCACGGCCGATTCTGACGTATTCGTCATCGCGGGTGATTTTTTTGTTCTGCTTTGCCTCGATTTCGCGCTTCTTTTCCTTTTCGTTGTTCTCAATCAGCGCGTTGAGGCTTTTCTCTATTTCAGGAGCTATACGGGATACGACCTCGGTATACTGAGGAGCAAAAGTCTTCCAGCTTTTTGAGTAATCGGAAACGCGGCCCCAGTCTCCGTCAAGCCAGATATACAGAGCGTAATCAGTAGGACGGGAGGGCTCGGCTCCGATACCGATAAGTTCGGGATATAGAAAACCTTTTACGAAATTTACTTCCAACTCAAGTCACCTCGGTAATTTACTGCAGCATTTTTCCGTCTGCAGCCCGGGCGCTGAATACTCAGTTCAGCAGCTCGGCAAAATTGTAAAGATCTGTGTCAATTTTTCTCTTGATATTGACTGCTTCCTCAATATCCATATCAAAATACTCGGTTCCGTGGATTCCGACGGCACGGTTGCCTCTTCCTTCGAGAACACAGTCGACAGCCTGCTTTGCAAGTCTGCAGGCAAGAAGGCGGTCGCGGTAAGTCGGGGAGCCTCCTCTCTGAATAAATCCGAGTCTTGTCTGTCTCGGTTTTATGCCGGAGAGCATCTCAAAGGCAACGCAGAAGTCCTCCATTTTTCCGGCTCCTTCCGCCAGAACGATGAGATTTGAACGTTTGCCTTTTCTCTGTGAATTTTTGACTTCATCAACGATTTGGTTGATGTTGAAGGGAATTTCGGGAACGAGAATGAATTCGGCTCCGCCTGAAATGCCTGAAGCCAGAGCAATGTTTCCGCATTTTCGGCCCATAACCTCAACGACGGTGATTTTGTTGTGCGAATGCATGGTGTCACGCAGACAGTTGATTGCATTCAGCACGTTGTTTACTGCCGTGTCAAAGCCGATTGTGAAATCGGTATAACCCATATCGTTGTCAATCGTAGCCGGAATGCCGATAACGGGGAAGCCGGTATCGACGTACAGGTCGCGTGCTCCGCGGAAGGTTCCGTCGCCTCCGATGGCAATCAGCGCGTCAACCTTGTCGGCCTTTAGCTGTTCAAAAGCCCTGAGTCTGCATTCCTTCTCAAGAAATTCGGGACAGCGGTCACTTTGCAGAAACGTACCGCCCTGACCTATCATATTTGAGACGGAGGTTGCAACGAGAGGTTCGGAATCGCCTTCCAGGATTCCCTGGTATCCTCTCATATATCCGATAACTTCATGTCCCTGTGACAGGGCATATCTGACCACGCCTCTTACGGCAGCGTTCATTCCGGGGGCGTCGCCTCCGCTTGTAAGAATTGCTATTTTCATAATTATATGCCTCTTCTTTGCTGATAAAATAAAACAACTACGGTGAATATATCAGATTGAGTTTATTGCCGGTTCAAAATTGATGAGCGCTGTGATGCCCGGAACAGCCGGGTGTGGCAAAATTGGCGGCTGGAGGCTGTCACTGCTCGAAAAGGCCCGGAACCGCGAGCAGATTCTCGGCGCAGAGACTGATTTCTCTTACACGGTCATTGACCGTGTCGTCTTTTCCGAGCATAAAAACCGTGCAAAGTCCCGCTGCACTTGCCGAGTTTATTACTGCCGGAACGTCATCGATGACCATACATTCTATGGGTGCAAGGCCCAGATTCTTTGCACAGCGCCTGTAAAATTCGGGTCTGTGCTTGGCAGTTTTTATATTGTCCGGAGTGTATGCGACCTCGAAGAGCTCCCATATTCCGAGACGCTCAAGGCAGGGCCTGTGAAGAAAACTCGGGGATGTTGTTGCTATCGCCAGGCGGACTCCTTCCTCTTTCAGACGAAGCAGACATTCGCGCGCATAGGGCATCAGCTCTACGTTGTCGCGGTATTCTACTTGCGCAAGAGAGTTCCACTCCGCCATCAGTCCCTCAGGGGTATCGCTCAGATTAAAACGCTTGATCGTGTATACCGCGGTTTCCATATAAGTCAGGGCTGAAACGCATTCCTGGTAGTCGTCCGGGACTTCAATTCCGCGGGCGTTCAGAAAGGTTTCGTCAACCTTTTTCCAGATATAGAGGGAGTTCAGAAGTGTTCCGTCAAGGTCGAACAAAGCGGCTTTGATTTTCATTTGGTCAGGCGGCCGGGCCGCTCCTCCGGATAAATTTTTAAGAACAAATTCTCATCATTTATTGTATTACAACAAAAAGAGTTTGTCAATATATTATTTAGTAATATATGAAATATATAATCGTCTGAATAATCATACAAAAACGGACGTTTGCAAAGATTATTATTGATTGTACTGCGAAATTATGATAAAATTAAAAAACACTGTCAGCTGCATACGCAGACAGACGGTGGTAACACATAAAACATATTGACCCCCTTGAAAGGACCTGAAATGAAAAACAAAAAGATTCTTGCATTGATTCTGGCAGCCGCTACGCTTCTTTCCGTATTGGCAGGATGCGCCGGCGGCGAGGCGGATATTACTGCTTCACTGAATACGGAAGCCGGGACTCCCGTGACGAGCGAAGCTCCACAAACGGATGCAGAAACCACCGTTGAAGAAACGACTGCAGCGGAAACGACTGCAGCGGAAACGACTGCAGAAGAAAAAATGACAGCCGAGCAGCAGTTCAGATATGACAACTTCGCCAACGGAAAGCTCAGTGATGCACTGTTGGACTCCGTCAATCCCGGAGTACTTGCACTGCTCAGCGAATGTATGTATTTTGAAGCAAAGCTGCAGGAAGGCATAGCAAAGGGACAGAAATGGGTTTATTCGAATAAAAGCAACTATGTTCCTCAGTCAGGCACCTTTGACAATATGATAAAGTCCGGAAAGTACGGGGCAAACTGCGCCATGCCTCAGGCCTGGGCCTTTATCGACCTCGGTGTCGTAACAACCGGCAAGCACATTTACGGCGATTCGAGCGGAGATATGGCAAACTTCTCGACCCTCGGCAAGTACATCGGGGCCGTCTGCACCCTGACTTCATGGGAGGGAACGGTTCAGTTCAATAAGCTTTATGCCCAGGGCAAGGTCGAGCCCGGTGATATTTTCCTTGCAAAGGGTCATACCTTTATCTATATGGGCGATAAAAAGTTTATGGCAGCCGGACACGACGGACACTGGCATAAGGACGAGTCGGCCAACACCGAGGACACAAGAAAGGCTGTTTTTGATTCATGGGTTTACGATATGATGCCCTGCGCGAACTATACCTATACCGTTTACTGGCAGATAAGATTCAAGGACGAATACGTTCCGAGATATTATCGCAATGCTGAGGGCAAACTGGTTGCCAATCCCGCTTATGACGCATCAAAGAACATAGAATACAAGGCGGGAAAGAGTCCGGAAACACCCGAGGTTATTTATGCAGTCAAGAACACGCGGGTTTACGACGAATCCGGCAGAACCAATGTCCTGCAGGGCATTACCGCTTCAACGAATTCCGGGTTTAATCTTTCCAAGATTTCAAGTCCCGAAAATATGACCGACGGTCAGCTGCTTTACGATAACACGGTAAAGACATACTCGGATTGCCAGATTCTCGGCGGAGGCTCCTACGCCCTGAATCCCGGCTATTACTGCGACGCAAACGGGAACACGAATCCCACAAAGGACGAAACGCATAAGTACATCGCGGGTATCAAGTTCCAGCTCAAAGAAAAGACGACGGTTGACAGCTTCTCGCTTTACACTCAGGCTGTCGGAGCCTCATCGAACACGCCATTCGGCGACATTGACGGCTTTGATATTCTCGTTTCCGAGGACGGAGTGAACTGGACGGTTGCGTACTCAGCTGAGAATATGACGAGTCAGGACAAGTGGTCATATCCCGAGAAATATCCCGACAATAAGGCCTCAACGGGCTACTATATGTGCCACTATATCGATGCAAAGTTCGACAAGGCTTACGAGGCAAATTACGTTCTCTTTGCCATGACAAGTCCCAGAACGAGTATCAAGGGAAAGGCTCAGGGCGCGGATTACTCCATCGCAGGCTCTTCGTCGCATTACTTCAGAATTTCCGAATTCCAGGTTTACAAGAAACAGTAAAAATGACCCCGCGTGTCTTAACGGACCCGCGGGGTATTCTTCTTCATATTGTTACCCTTTTGTATTGTCACAGAGGACGCAGATTGCGTCCTTCATACGGGTTTTTGAAACGAGTCTGCCTATTCTTCCGTCCTTCATTTCAAAAACGTTGATAAGGCCGCTGCCCTTGCAGGCGCAGACGAGAAATCTGTTGTCGGGGGTAAGGTCAAAATCCCAGGGAATCAGGCCTCCGGCTGCGGTGTTTTCCAGGTGCTTCAGCACCTTGCCTTCGTTTTCAAGTGCAAAAGTTGAGATTACGTCCGAGCCGCGGTTTGAAACGTAGAGATATTTCCTGTCCTTTGACAGGCGGATGGCAGCAGCGGTGTTTCCTTCGGGATTTCCGCTTTCAAAGCAGGGATACGTGCCGAGAACCGACAGACTTTTGTCCGACGGATTGTATTCTAGAACCGAAGACGTTGCCGCAAGTTCGTTTGCGCTGTAAACGAGATTGTTACCGCCGCAGATAAGATGGCGTACTCCGTGTCCTTCGGGCATACGGCATACGGAAATTGTCTCAAGATTTTCGTCGCAGACCGTAACTGTGTCCATACCGAGGTCGGTCACCATCAGAGCATTTCCGTCCGGCGCCGGAATTACGCAATGAGTGTGCGGTGCGTCCTGCCTTCCCGGCTTCATTTCCTTGTCAGGTTTATGCGAAACGGTCTTGCAGCCCGCCTTACAGACGCTGCCGGACAGATAGTTGACGGCATAGGTGTTTCCCATAAATCTTGTCAGCTGGCAGGGAACATCGCCGTTTGTCGGAATGTTCTCGGTCACACCGTCGAGCTCCGTTGTGCAGCTTGAGCAGCTTCCTGCTCCGCTGACCCCATTGCCGTGCTTCAGGACGAAATACAGCCTGTCGCTTTCGGGTTTCATGTACATAACATAGCCGAGGGTTACGCTCTTGTTTTCTCTGAGAACTCCGTCTTCACCGAGTTCGTATTTTGTGATTCCGCCGTCCGCTCTGCAGGCTCCGACATATACAGTATACGGCATTTTTTGTCCTCCGTCCTTCGTATAATAATTCATTCTATAATATCACTAAATGACTGTTCTGTCAATAGTGAACCGGGGGACGTTTCCGGTGGTTCAATTTGAACCACCGGAAACGTCCCCCGGTTCACTTTTGAACGAAATTTTAAAAAAAGTCTTGTTTTTTGGCTATATTTCCTATATAATTATACAGTTAAATAAAATATAACCCCAAAAAGGAGTTCAAATGAAGAGACTTGCAGAAAGATTCGAAGAGAAAAGCTTCGAGGTTGTTGTGGTCGGAGGCGGAATGGCAGGAGTCTGCGCCGCAATCGAAGCAGCAAGAGACGGCGCACGTGTTGCGCTGATTAATTCGCGTCCGGTGCTTGGAGGCAACGCATCAAGCGAAATCAGAGTACACATTTCAGGTGCAGACCAGAGCTTAAAGCAGCCTGATTATGCAGAAAGCGGGCTTGTATACGAGCTTATGCTTGAAAATAAGGCACGCAACGAACAGTTCTCATACTCAATCTGGGATATGATTCTGTTTGAAGCCACTCAGAAAGAAAAGAACCTCACCTGCTTCCACAATACGGTTATGTATGACTGCGAAACGGAAGGCGACAAAATTACGGCTGTGTACTGCGTTCAGGAAACGACAGAAATGCGTTTCCGCATTGCAGCAGATATTTTCGTAGATGCCACAGGTAACGGAACTCTCGGTTACTATGCCGGGGCTGAATTCCGCCAGGGCTCCGAATCAAAGGCACAGACAGGCGAAGCAGATGCTCCGGATGAGCCGAACCACGATACGATGGGCAACACCATTATGTTCAAGGCGAGAGATATGGGTCATCCCGTCAAGTTTACTCCTCCTGCTTTTGCAAAGAAGTACACCGAGCATGACCTGAGATATCGTATGCACTGCGCCAATCAGACTCCTGATTACTCAATCGCAAAGAACCCCGAAGAGAACAAGAGAACCGGCGGCTGCTCTGCAAAGGGCGTTGACTACGGATATTTCTGGATTGAACTGATGGGCGACGGCGTAACCGACATCATTCCCCAGTACGAAACGATCAGAGACGACCTGGTTGCCGTTCTTTACGGTATCTGGGATCACATCAAGAACGGCGGCGACCATCTTGCAGCAAACTATGCTCTTGAATGGGTCGGTATGCTGCCCGGAACCCGTGAATCCCGCCGTCTCGAAGCCGATTATATGCTCACCGAAACGGATATTCTCGAGAACCGCATCTTTGAGGATGCCGTTGCTTACGGCGGATGGTGGGTTGACGTTCACACCCCGCACGGTATGCTCGATACGCATCTGTTGCCCTCGGGCGAATGCGTCTATTTTGACGGAGTTTATACGGTTCCTTACCGTTCATATTATTCAAAGAATATTTCCAATATGTTTATGGCCGGCCGTGATATCGGTTGCACCAGACTTGCATACAGCTCAACGAGAATTCTCGGATGCTGCGCAGTCGGAGGCCAGGCAGTCGGCGTTGCCGCCGCAATGTGCATAGACAAGAAGTGCACTCCCCGCGAGCTTGCCCCCTACGTCGGCGAAATTCAGCAGACGCTCTTAAAGCACGACGCCTTCCTGCCCGGCTTTGCTTCAGACGGCAAGGGAGACTTTGTACGCACAGCAAAGTTTGCAGCAAGTTCAGCCGCTGCAGGCTGCGGCCCCGAGAACGTAACCGACGGTGTAACCCGTAAGCTCGGCGACGACTTCCACGGCTGGATGTCCGAAGGCTTCTCCGAGAACGGAGAAACCCTGTCCGTTGACCTCGGTAAGACCGAAAAGGTCAGCGAAGTCAGACTCACCTTCGAAACCAACTTCAAATTCCCGATCCGCGTCACAATGTGCCGCAACCGTCAGGTTCAGCAGCGCGAAGGTGTTGCCCCGGAGCTTGTCCGCGATTACGACGTGGTTCTGAAGAAGAACGGAAAGACCGTTAAGACAGTCGAAGTCCGTGACAACTACCAGAGACTGAACGTTCTGAACACCGAAGGTGTGGAATGCGACAGCTTCGACGTTGTTGTCCGTGCAACAAACGGCGCCGACTTTGCAATGATTCACGAAATCAGAGCATACTGATATAAAAAATGAACCCGCCGCGGCGGGTTCATTTTTATGTGTCAATGTTTTTTCTTTGCGATGTATGCGCTGCCGATAACGGCGATGACGGCAAATCCGCAGAAGGCGGATGAGGCGCAGCCGGATTTGGCGGCGGGAGCTTCGGTTACGGGGGCGGGAGCTTCAGTGACGACGTCTGCAGGTGCCTCGGTTTCGGCTACGGGAGCTTCGGTTACGGGAGCCTCGGTTTGGGGAGCCTTGGTTTCGGCAGGAGGAGCAGCCGTTACATCAGGGGGAAGTGTCGGCCAGGAGGTCGTTTCTTCGGCCGTGGTTTCTTCAATGAGGTCGATGTAATCGGCGGCAGTGAAAACGTTGTCGGCAATCTGAGCCTGATCGATTACAGGGTGTCCTGCATATGAATCATATGTCCAAACGGCCTTCGTGCTTCCCTGATTGAGTTTGAAGGTGTCAACAGCGCCTGAAGTGGAAAGGTCGGCAGCGTTGATTTTTGCTTTTACGGGATAATCCATCCAGGAAAGGTCTGCACCGACTCCGGCTTCGGCATCGGTAAAGCAGTTGTTGAAGAGAATTGCCTTTGCAACCTGTCCGAATACTCCGCCTGAGCAGTCGGTAAGAGCAGCAGTATTGAAGCTTGTCTTGATTGCAAAGCAGTTCTGAGCCTCGCAGTTTGTGTTTGTATTGCCTGCGCGTCCGATAATTCCGCCGAATGCGATTTTTTCGGAGCCGAGAGTCGTGCTTTCGTCAAGCTTCCCCGAAACGTTTATGGCATAGCAGTTTTCGATGTCGGCGCCGACGGAGTCAGCACCCTGAATTCCGCAGATACCGGCAACGCAGCAGTATCCGGTTACGTTTCCGCCGCAGGTGCCTTCAAAATTCTCAGACCAGCAATAACGGATTTTTACGGCTCCGGCAGCACCTACTATACCGCCGAAGAAAAAGTTGCTTGAAGCGGCATCGCTTGCTGCCTTGACGCGTTCGATTACAACGCCTGTTGTCGAGCAGTATTCGATCAGCATCTGATCGGTTGTAGCGCTCTTGGTGCTGATACGTCCGACGATTCCGCCGCACTGATCCGAGCAGAGCTTGGCAGCGTTTACGTGAACATTGCGGATGCAGGAGTATCCGGTTCCGGGTGTTACCTGAAGATTCGAAGCAACTCCGGCCGCGTATTTGTTGCTTGTAACGCTGATGTTTTCAACGTAAAGATTTTCGATGGTTCCATCCACTACGAAGCCGAATAGTCCGCCGTAGTCGGTTGTGACTTCAACTTTGACGTTCTTGACCGTGTGACCCTGCCCGTCAAAATGGCCGTTAAAGGCATAATCCTTGGCGACGCCTATAGGAGTCCACAACTGATTGTCAAGGTCGATGTCGGCATCAAGAACAACGTATTTGTCCTTGAAATCAACGTCGGCGTTGACCATCTTGGCAAAGCCGGCGAATTCATTTTCAGTGCAGATTTTATAAGGATTTTCCCGGCTTCCGTCGCCGAGAGGTTCGAGAGTTGCGACTCCGTTCCATGCGGCTGAGCCTGAGAACGGGATGAGCATCAGAATCATAATTGCTGCGAGAATCAACGGAATGAGTCTTTTCTTCATAATGGTGGAGATTCCTTTCGATTAAATTGTAGGAAAAGTTTATCATATTTAAATAAAAATGTCAATGGAAAAAAGTCCCGGCATCAGACGGGAAAACCATCTCATCGGATTGACAATCATATACTTCAATGCGCTTTTGCCGGAGTTTAAATGGGGAACGCTTATCAATCACATCGATGCACTGAGCAAAAGTGCGGGCCAGCTTTTCAAAATCCTCAAACAAATACTGCCTTATAGCCTCATTTGAAAAATCCACGGAGAGGCGTACGCTGTCTTCAAGGCAGGATACCTCACGAATGGAAATGTGCTTATTGAAGGCGATGATATCAATTTGCCGCTTCAGTGATCGCAAATCAAACATAAACTGAATATTTCTGTCAGCGGCAACGTCGAGTTCATCCGTCAGCCGGATTAATGCGGACAAAAATGGCAGGTGTATGACGTTTCCGTTGTCAAGCATAAGCTCCGGGGGATATTCGGCATCATCGTAAAGATCGGTTTTTCTGTGTCCGCGCGATGTCTGGATTATAGCCCACAGATGTTTTTCGGACGGAAAGTCGAAAATCATGCGGTATTTTTTGATGAACATACCGCTGAATTCGTGGTGGAAGATGCGGATTACCTCGCTGATATCGGTTTCCGGATTTTCGTTCCGGTATGCGATTACCATCGGCATCTGCGCTGAAAAATCCTCGAAATCCCCAATTGAGATTCCCATCCCGCTGTCGTGAAGGTACGCAGCCATGAGAAGAACAAAAATCTCGTCGCAGTTTAGCTTGTCAATCATAAATCCGACAAGCTCGTTGCAGAATGCGATGACTTCAAGTGAGTGCAGACTCGTATGATCGGTAAAGGTCGGAAAAAACGACTTGTATTTAATAAGAATATTCTGACAGCAAAGCACGTTGTCCGAAAAAAGCTTATGCAGCTGCGGTGCTTCTGTCATCAGTTTGGTTTCAAGTGCAAAATCAAAGGACATTTCTTTTCACCTCTGTCTCAGCTTCTGGAAAAATAGCGTTTTCACTCTGTGTTATACCATATTTGAAATGGTAATCAGTCGACGTCAAAAATTGCAGCCATTCCGGTTATTTTGAAAATATCCGTTACCGTACTGTTTGCACCGAGAATTTTCACTTTTCCGGCAAGCTTTTTGTAGGAGGCAAGCAATACTCTCAAACCTGCAGACGAGATATATTCGAGATTGTGAAAATCAAAGACAATCTCTTTTGTGTCTTCCATATTCTCTTTTAACAATACTTCCAGTTCGGGTACCGTGGAAGAATTCAACCGCCCGCAAACGGTAACCGTAAGTTTTTGGTTCTCTTTTTGAAGCTTAATTTCCATATTATTAATCCTTTCGGTGCAGTTCAGAACGAGCTGCGGAACCGACGAAGTGCCTGATTCTGTCACCTTGTTTTTCACAATTTTTGCAAAATAATCAAATACAGTCAAGCTGTACGCAATATAAACAGAAAAAACAAACACGCCGCAGGTCCATACAGAGAAGCGACGTGTCTGTTAAATTAAAGCAATTACTTGTTCATTGCTTCTTCGACAGCAACGGCAACAGCAACGGTCATACCGACCATCGGGTTGTTACCTGCGCCGATAAGACCCATCATCTCAACGTGGGCAGGAACTGAAGAAGAACCTGCGAACTGAGCATCGGAGTGCATACGGCCCAT
>DCGL01000036.1:10405-13572 GCA_002314565.1 Clostridiales bacterium UBA1779 | reverse complement strand
GTGGTTATTTTGTTTCAAACTTCTTCTCCTTCATTTCAGTAAATTTTTATTTCATATTGGAAAACACTTCCAATATAATTACTTTGTCGTTGAGATATACAGCAAAAACGTAATAATTCAGTTCACAAACGGCGCTGTCAAAAGGCAGCGCCGTTGCATTATTATTTTACAATATCAGCAAGATCCTCTTCGGTAATGCCGATGGCTTCGGAAACGAGGTCGCCCTTGCGGATGCTCTCAAGTCCTGAAACGGAATGAGAATCGGTTCCGAAAACGAATTTGCAGCCGGCGCTCTTTGCGATGCGCATCACCTTAACCTGAGGGTCGTTCATATAAGTGCCGTCTTCGTCGGCCTTATAGCAGCCCATATTTACGTCGAGACCGACGCCGAGCTCTGCACAGGTTTTGAAATCGGCATAAAGACGGTCGGGCTCCGCCAAAATAAAGTCAAATACGCGGTTGACTTCGTCTCTTGAAATTCCGCAGGCCCAGAAGGGATGAGCTACGAAAGTGGGAGTCGCAGCGGCAACCTTTTTGAACTCCGGATTCTTCATAAGGGATTCAAATGAAGTAAAGCAGAAATCCGCAAGATATTTGTATTCGTCAACGGTCGGGTTTTCGATGCGCTTGAGCACATCGGCATAAGAAACAGTTGCGGCCATTTTTACTGCATAATCGTGACCGACTGACGGAAGAGCGGCCTCGATGTCGGCGGCAAGCTTTGCCCGGTATGCCTTGACGTCGGGATTTTCGGCGATGACGAAGTTCTTCATATGCGTGTGGGTATGAGGAATCTGAACGAAATCAAAGCGGGCTGCGGTTTCGGCCTTCATTCCGAGTGTATCAGAAAGGCCGCAATACTCGGTTTCGGTTCCGAACAGAACCTTGACGCCGTGAGTATCGGCGGGAATGGCATACTTCCCCTCAAAGCCGTAGTCAATAGTCTGTCCCTTGTACCAGCCGTTGGCCCCGGGCACCTTTTCATCCCAGAGATGGTTGGAAATTCCGATGACGCTGTGTCCAAGCTCGTAAGCCTTGTCAACGAAAGCTTTCATCGTAGCTGCAGGGTCGTAACAGCAGGAGGAAAACAGAGTATGGTTGTGCATATCGTGCGTAATTTTCATAATCTTTGGTACCTTTCCGTTAATTACGTATTGTTTCCGAACCAGGCTTCGGCATAGGCGGCAACAGGCGACACGAGTGCCTTCAGATCCATATCCGAAGTATTTACAATCAGATGGTAAGCTCTTCTGTCGCCCCAGGGCAGGTCGGAAATCATCGCACGGTTCTTGCTTCTCGACTTGTCGATTGCCTTGATATTCGAGAGCATATCCTTATCGCTGATGTTTTCACCCTCAGCCGCTCTTTCGCGGCATCTCTTGAGCTTTGACTGAATGTCGGCAGTAACAAAGATATTGAAGGGCTTGTATCCTGAAAGAAGCAGGTCGGCATTTCGTCCGACTATTACGAAATCACGGCCTTTTTTGGCGATTTCGCGGATGATGTCCGTCTGAACGCGCATAATTTTCGTGGCCGGGTGCATAAGCTCGGGAGTATGAAACGAATTTCTCATCGTAATTGCGTAGCCGGAAGAAAAATCGTGCGTGAGCATATATTCGGCATAGTCTTCACTGATGTCGCACTTCACTGCAATTGCCGTCAGAACCTCGCGGTCATAGTAATCGTATCCGAGCGCATCCGCAAGTCTTTTCCCAAGTTCTCTTCCGCCGCTGCCGAATTCACGGCTGACTGTAATAATTCTCATTTTTTCATATTCCCTTTCGTTTTGGAAGGAGTTCAAAAAACGCAGTTTTAAAAATAACGGGACATCGCCGCAGGCAATATCCCGTTTTTAAAGAAATTTTAGCAAAAATGCTTATCAAAAAGCTTGTCAATGAGGAAAACGCGCTTCTCGGAATGTCTGAGAGAGGCGATAATCATCAGAACGAAAACAACGATTTTGGCAGGGTAGTAAATGTATTCGCTCTGAATATTCGAAAATTTCGCAACTGCATTATAAATACTGCGCCCGATTGAATCGTAATCAGCCCCTGAAAAAGCTGTTTTGATAAGATCCGGTACAAAATTGATGGCAAGTGAAATAACCGAGAATGCAATCATTATGAGAAGGCATCTTAAAGCCATTTTCTTAAGCCAGACACTCTCTTCGGCAATAAGGATGTAACCGGCAATAATGATAGCGGCGACGTATCCTCCGAAATATGCGGCACAGAATAAAATAGCAGCAAACAGAGATGCCGACAGACCGAGTTTTGTTTTTTCCATGGGAAAAACCTCCTATTAATTATTAATACATAATTATTTTAGCATCAATACGCAAATTTGTCAAGTCAATATACTTATGCAGGCTTCTTATTTCAAAATTAATTTTTTCCGCTCATTGGCAAATGCCCAATACACTTTACAAGGCAGCCATTATGTCAAGATTTCTGAGCTCCGTATCTTTTATCATATCGTTAAGCGTAAAAGCCGTATGTTGCAGATCTGTAAATTTCGCAGATTCCGTAGTTCCTTCATGTTCTGAACGGACGAAATCAAGCATCATCGTGTCCATCTCGCTGATGAGGTCACTGCAGTCTTTCGTCAGAAGAATCATTTCAAGAACAGATGCAAAATCCGAAAAAATGCCCCCGTCAAGCTCGCGCAGAGCTCTGAATGCCCATTTGTAATAAGGAACCCGCTTTGAGTTCAGCCAGAAGATGGCCGAAAGGCAGGCTTTAACGTATTCTGCGGCACACAAAGCTGCCGCTCCGGCTTCGCCGCGGCTCATAATTCTCTTGTAATTGTATTCGCCTGACTGACTCATGGAAAAGAGGGAGCCGGCGATTTTTTTCAATGCATAATCTTCCGGTGGATTATCCCACGCCTTGCGGATGCAGCTGACTTCGCCGTATCCATCGTAAAATATTACACCGTTCGTCAGCTCTGCAAGCGCGCTGTCGGGAAGGCGGATAAAATCCTTCCAGCATTCGGGAGCGCCCGGAATCCCGCTCATATTCCGAAAATAATCAGCGGTTCTGAATACGCCGCGGCGACTTCCCCCTGCAGGGCTGAATTTCGGCCTTTTCAGTCCCATAAATTCGGATGGAAGCGCGTAATATGCGCGCTCCAAGAGAAATTCCGTACGCCTGTCAACGACGTCTTCA
>DCGL01000036.1:0-10347 GCA_002314565.1 Clostridiales bacterium UBA1779 | reverse complement strand
TCGTCGTCAAAGCCGAAGCATTCGGAACCCGGCCCCATAAGTCCTGCGGCTACGTACTGCATACAGTCAGGGAATTTTTGCTCGAAAACCGGCTTTGCGCATTCTTCCCAGTATGCTCTTGAGATATCAATCCCCTTCATAAATCTCTTTTGCCCTTTCCTTCAAGGTTTCGGCATATGCAAAGCGGCCGTAATATCCATAGACCGGTGCGCACTTCGTGCACACGAAGGCGTATCTTCCGTCGCGCTCGGTTATCGGATTGTCGAGCAGCTTTTCTGCCTCGTCAAGACAGGCGTCTATCTTTTCGCAGGCCTCTTCAAGACCGAGCTGCGCTTCGTATACGTTTGCCATATTGAGTTTGGTGATTGCCTGTTCGGGCTCGCTGTCCTGAACTTTTTCAAGAATTTCAAGCGCTTTCGTATAATTTGTCAAAGCCTCTTCAAATCTTCCGAGGTCTGCAAGCGCCGTTGCCATATTGTTATACAGACTTGCAAGCCGGCCGGGGTCAGCGTCGGGCTTTGATTCAAAAACGGAGCGCGCCTTTTCAAACAGGGAGACAGCCTTCTCTTTTTCGTTAAATGCGGTATATACCGTCGCCGCATTTATGTATACCGTAGCCCCGGAAACCGAATCCGAAAGGCCTGCGTCTTCAACCAGCTTCATTGCACCGTCAGCCGCGGCAAAGCCCTCGTCACGGCGGCCGGTCTTTCGGCAAATTCCCATTTTTTCATTGTACAGGGAAATAAGGGAGCGGCTGTCGTTCGAATTTTCGGCCTCCTTTATCCAATAGGAAAGGTGGGCAAAGGCCCCGTCATAATCATTTTTGGAATAATATGAGTCAAGTTTTTCAATGACTCTGTCCATCGGAATGCTCATTTTTTGATTTTCCTTCTATCAGCGGCAGGTTTTGCGAAGCAAAATTGCCGGTATTCAGCAGGTAAAAGCCGCAAAACCGCCTTTTTCAATCATATCATTATACCGCAATATTGTGTCATTTTCAAGGCAGGAGTTCAAAAACGCTCAAACAGTACCGCAAAAAAATATTTATATTTTTTGTCGAGATACCTTGACAGGCGATGTATCTCGTGATATAATAGTGGCACATTGAGAGAAAGGAAGGCAAATGACGCTATGTCCATTGCAGCTGACCTCATAAGAGGGCACACAAACACCATCATACTCGCGCGGCTGTACGAATCAGACAGCTACGGGTACAAAATCAACAAAGCCATCTCGGATATTACAGAAAACCGATACGAACTGAAGGAGGCCACACTCTACACTGCCTTCAAGCGCCTTGAAGAGGACGGGTTCATCAGTTCATACTGGGGCGACGAAGGAAGCGGAGCCCGACGCAGATACTACACACTGACAAACTCCGGCAGAGACGAATACACAAAACTGCTGACGGAATGGCGCGAAGCAAGCAATATGATTGAAAAGCTGATTACTGTCGACACCGATGCTGCCGAAAGTTCAGACGGGGGAGTGATAAGGATATGAAAGAGAAACTGAGAGCGCACCTCGAAGGCATTTTCCGTGAGGCGCCGGACAATCAGAAGAACCGCGACCTGAAGGAAGAATTTTATGCAAATCTCTGCGACAGATACGACGAATACATCGCTATGGGCAAGACGGAGGACGAAGCCTACATGCTTTCAATCCGTTCCCTCGGCGACATTCACAGTCTCATCGGAATTGACGATAAGAAGCCGTCAGCTGATGCAGCCCCCGTGGCGCCCACCGTTCAGGTTAATGACGACAAAGACGCTCAGAAAAAGTGCAGAAAAAGAAAGTCAAAGGCACGCCGTTCACTGAACTGGCCCCTGACCCTGCTTTTCCTGATTATTTATTTCGTACTGAGCTTCATTACACACGCCTGGTACATCACCTGGGTCGTATTTCTTATCCATATTGCAGTTAACATTCTGCTCGACGGTATTTTCGAATTGAAGGAGGACGATAAAGAATGAAAAAAGCAGCTACACTCAAGATAATAATCTCGTCAGTCTGCATTCTCATTCTGACTGCCTGGCTGGTACTCGGGATTATATTCGGAAATATCGGAATAGTATCATGGGATACAAACAATTTTAATTTTCATTTTTCGGGAGTAGGCATGTATATTACATACAATGAAAGCGGATACTCGATCGGCAACTTTGACTCAGAAGACGTCCCCTCTTCCCTTGACATCGACTGGATCTGCGGAAACGTATCATTTGAAAAATCCGAAGACGGCAAATTGCACGTCAGTGAGTCAAATGACCTTTCCGATGATTTCAGAATGCGAGTCAAGCTTGAAAACGGAACACTCATGGTAAAGCCCGTGAAATCCGGTCTGAATGCAGTCTCTTATGAGCCGAAGGATCTGAAAATTCAGTTGCCTGACGGCTGCGAGCTTAATACTCTCGCTCTTGATAACGGAGCCGGTGACGTAAGGCTCAACAATATCACCACAAAGAATTTTGATACCGATATGGGTGCAGGAAACGTAAGCATCACTTCTTCGTCAATAAAATCCTTTGACCTCGATATGGGAGCCGGCAATCTTGAACTTGACGGCGATTTCGGCAAAGTAGAAGTCGATATGGGCGCCGGAAAAATAGAGCTCAACGGTACGATGACAAGCTTCGACGGCGATGCCGGAGCCGGAGCTTTCAGATTCAATCTGAAAAATTCACCGGATAAAATCGACATCGACACTGCCGGCGGTGATATTCACATAGTTCTTCCCTCTGACTGTCCCGGTTTCGATGCCGAAATCGACGCTGCTCTGGGGGCAATTGAAGTCAACGGCTTCAGCGGCAGCACAAAAAGAATTCACTCAGCAAGATACGGCAACGGTCACACTGAAATCAATGCCGACCTTGCCGCCGGAACGCTTTATATAGAAGAGGCGGATTAAGAACGTAATAATCAGTAAAACCCCGGAAGCCGTCTGCGATAACGCAGCGGCTTCCGGGGTTATTTTTTTATCTGTACTCAGGCATCCAGTCCCTGTGCGCTTCGAGCAGTTCGTCGCACATGGCGATTATCTGATCGATTGAAAGCTCGGCAGCCGTGTGCGGCTCGAGCATTGCGGCGCGGTAGAGGTCCTCTTTGCGGTGAGTTCTTGCAGCCTCAATAGTCAAAAGCTGGACGTTGATGTTCGTGCGGTTCATTGCGGCGCAGATTTCGGGAAGAGGTCCCACGTGAGTCGGCTGTACGCCGAGCTTGTTTACAAGGCAGGGCACCTCAACGCAGGCATTCTGCGGCAGATTGTCGATAAGTCCGCGGTTCAATACGTTTCCGCCGATCTGGTAGGCATTGTTTGTGACAATGGCTTCCATAATTCTTGAAGCATATTCGTGTGAGCGCTTGTGCGTGACGTCGTTGGTCAGATACTGTTCTCTGTCCTTCTTCCAGCGTTCAATCTGGTTTATGCAGCGTCTGGGATACTCGTCAAGCGGAATTCTGTATCTGTCGATGAGCTCGGGATACTTATCCTTAATAAAGAAGCAGTTGTATTCGGCATTGTGCTCGCTCGACTCGGTTACGTAGAAGCCGAAACGGCGGATATATTCGAATCTGACGAGATCCTTGAAACCTTCGGGGGGATTATCAAGAATTTCGCAGGCGCGGCGGCGGATTTCTGGGTAGAGGTCAACGCCGTCGGCATCCTCGCACTGAAGCAGGAAGGCCATATGGTTGATACCGGCAATTTTCTCTTTTACGGGCTGCTTCGGTTCCATACCGAGTTCTTTGAAGAGAGTGCCGGTGCAGACCTGTACGGAGTGACACAGACCGACGGTCTCAATTCCCGAATATCTCTGCATATAGCCGGAAAGTATGGCCATCGGGTTCGTATAGTTCAAAAACAGTGCCTTCGGGCAGACCTCGCGCATATCCTCGGCAAAGCCCTCGAGCACCGGAATTGTGCGCAGAGCACGGAAAATGCCGCCGATACCGAGAGTGTCGGCAATTGTCTGGCGCAGACCGTATTTTTTCGGAATTTCAAAATCCGTAATGGTGCAGGGGTCGTAGCCGCCGACCTGAATGGCATCTATGACGAAATTTGCATCGCGAAGAGCGTCTTTTCTCTGAGCGACACCGAGATATTTCTTAATTGTGGCACGTCCTTCGTTTGTATTGCGGTTTAGACAGTCAATCATTATATATGATTCTTCAAGTCTCTGCGCATCTATATCGTAAAGAGCGATTTCAGCATCGAGAAGGCCGGGACTCTGCATAGTGTCGCCAAGCACGTTCTTTGCAAAAACGGTGCTGCCGGCGCCCATAAACGTAATTTTAACCATTTAAAACACCTCGCAAAAAAGATTGTAATTAATTATACCATTTTCAGCGGTCATATTCAACACCAAAAGCGTTTTTCTTTCGTTGACTGAAAACATAAAAGGTGATATAATTCATACGTTGAAAATCCGCCGATCCTAACGCTTCGGAAACGGATACTGAAATAATGAAATCGTAATTATTACGGTAATTTCCAAACCAGCGGTATTTACGGTATTTCCGAAAATGCCATTTTGAAAAGGAGCCCATTTATGACAAAAGACAGATTTTCAGAGCTTACCGGCGTCTGCGGCAAATGCTTTCCTTCATTTATATATGAGCATTCCCTTCCCGGCGACGGTGAGGGTTCCTGTGTTCTTTCAGAGACGGAGCTCAAAAACGTTCTTGACTGCCATTCGGTTCCCGAAGACCGGCAGCTTCCGGTACTTGAAGCTCTTGTTCATATAAACGCGATACCGGAGCTGGTCGAGCTGAGCCTTTGCGCCGCCCGTGTCTGGGTCCGCGCCCTTGCCGACGGCACCGCCGGGGAGCTCGATCAGCCAAAGCCTTCGTGCCTTAACAGCTTTGACCGTTCCTTCTTCGGCTTCATCTTTTCCCAGTTGCTGGCAAAAGAAGGCCGGCTCGCAATGAAAGCACGTGCAATCCCCGAAACATACTGGAAGGATATTCCCGAAGAACCCACAAGGCGCGCTATCCGCAAATATCTGAAAAACGGAATCTTTCTGTTTTCTGATTACCAGTGGGACGTGAATTACTTCGGCTGCGGAATTTTTCTGCTCGGGCGTTTTCTCTTCATTCCCTACCGCTGGGAGGAAGGGCCTCTCGTTTTCAAGTCTGATATGCGCTTTTCGGGTCGCGGGGACGCTGTCTGCGCAGATACATATTGTACGGGTCGCGGGGACGCCGGTAACTCCGAAATCAGCGTAAAACCGAAGGTTAAGGTACTCTGGAAGTCTGGAACACGTGTCAGGACCGACGGTCAGATTGATGGGGTCAACAGAATATCCGACCCTCGGTCATTTGTGACGAAATTCACTGAAACTGACGGTTTTTACGAGGGGGACCGCGTCTCGGAAACAGGGCTCATCACCCGAAAGACGGAGCACCTTGATAAGGCTTTGTGGACTCCTGCTCTTAAAGAAAACGATCCCATTCTTGCATTGCACATACCGGACGGACCAGGCTATGACCCCGAACATCTGCACGAAAGCTGCCGGATGGCGCGCGATTTTTTCGACAGGTACTATCCGGAGCTCGGTTTCAAGGCAATTCAGAGCGAATCCTGGCTTTTCGATCCGCTCGTATCCGAGCTGCTCGGTCCGAATCGCCGTATAACGCGCGTACGCAATGAATTTCACTGCTATCCGACCGAAGCCGGAGATTCTATGTCAATATGTGAAATATTCCACACTTCCTCGCATATTATTGACACTTATCCCCTTGACACGACGCTGCAGCGCCTCACAGTCGAAGCCCTGAGGTCCGGAAAACGCCTGCACTGCACGAGCGCATTTATGCTGAAAGAAGAAATATAATATGGAAAACAACGCTCAGAATCCCGAAATTCTGTTCCGCGACGGCTATATTGCCGTCTGCCGCAAGCCGGCGGGAATGCTTGCAACCGACGAGCCCGGCGGACTTCCGGAATTCGTAAAAAAGGCTTCAAACAAGAAAGAAATATTCGTCGTCCACCGCCTTGACCGCGAGGTTTCGGGGCTCATTGTATACGCACTGACCCCGAAGGCAGCTTCAATACTGTCTTCACAGATTACAGACGGAAGCTTTGAAAAGCAATATTATGCCGTCGTTCACGGCGAACCCGAACAGCCCGATGGCAGGCTTGAAGACCTGCTTTATCACGACCCGCGCACGAACAAGACCTTCATCGTTGACAGAGAAAGAAAAGGAGTCCGCAAGGCGGAGCTCGAATATAAAACTCTTGAAACGAAGGATGGACTGTCTCTGCTGCAAATTCATCTGATCAGCGGCCGCACGCATCAGATAAGAGTTCAGTTCGGTTCAAGAAAGCTGCCTCTCTGCGGGGACAGACGTTACGGCTCCGGCAAGGAGGACTGCGATATTGCCCTGCTCTCAGAGGTACTGCGCTTCGTTCATCCGAAAACGGGTGAAAAGCTTGAGTTTTCGGTTAAGCCGCTGAATCAAAGCCCCTGGAATCTGTTCTCTGTGCTGAAAAATGATGATGAAAACAATTAAATTTAAGCACAAGCCGCGTTTTGCCCTCGGCTCACTTTTGTGCCTTGCATCACTTCTTGTGCTTTTCAGCTGCGCCGGAGGCGGGACGGCGGAAATAACAACGGTTTTTCCCGATGCTCAGGCAGAAACGCTTTCAAATTCTACGGATGAACTTACCTCTTCGGAACTTACAGGAGTATCGGGCAGTGAAAGCGACATTGAAAGCTCCGTCACAAGCGCAGCACCCGAAACGTCGGAAGCTGTCACCACGACCGGGGCTCCGCTTACAACCGTAGGCGCAACCGAGCCTGCTGTCACAGGGCCGCAGTTTCCTCTCGGAATTTACGTTTTCACTCCCGGCCAGAAGTATTTCACGCGCGTGTCGGACTATAAAAGCCGCTGGCCGCTTGATGACAACGACATCGGAAAAGACGCAAACGGCAATTACAAGGCCTGGGTCACGGGATACTGGACCCGCGACACCTGGAACTTCAAGCCGGAAGTTCATCTTATCTGCGACACAAAATATTTCTTCCTCATAGCCTCCGATGCGGAACGCATAGATTTCAACAACAAATACTGGACTGCCGGCTGGTCTGCGGAATGGACTGAACTCTGGAAGGCCGCAGGTCTTGAAGCTTACAAAATCGGCTACACTCTCGAAACCGTACTCAAAAACGGTGAAACGAAAAAAATGACGGTTCTTGACCCGTCACATACCTTTGAAAATGCTCCGTATTGCGAGGTCTGGCTTTACGATGAAATCGCAAGACCGAACGGAGACCACGTCACCCTTGATCTTGTGAACTCCAAGACACTGCTCACCGACCTCAAAATCACCCTGCGCAACGGCTGCTACGACGTCGACCACTTCAATCTCACCGCCTTCGTATACACCTCGGGCGCGGATTTCGATTCATACGGCTTTTACGTCGGACCCAACGCGGTCAGTTGCCGCGTTTCAGCTTCAAACAGATAATATGAATTTAGCCAGGGGACGTAACTGGTGGCTAAAAATTTAGCCACCAGTTACGTCCCCTGGCTAAATTTTATTTATAAAAATCCTCGTAAAGCTTAATTATCTGCTTTTCGAAATACGGCATTGCATATCTGTGGCCTTCGACGTTGAGGTGGTTGATGTCTGAAGGCTTTATGCTGTATTTATCGCGGAAGGACTGAGAAGCATAATCCACCGGAATTATGTCAAGGTTTGTCGCATCAATCGAGGCAGCGTAAGGATAAAGCGCGGCACAGTCAATCATGGCATTTGCGAAATTCTGACCGGTGACCCCGTTCTTCTGACCGTAGCTGTTCCAGTTCGTGATGCAGATAATCAGAGCCTTCGGATATTTTGCGTGAAGCTGCTCAATGCAGTTCTTTACTGCTCCGCAGAAGGTAGATGTCGATGTGTCATCCTTGGTTCCGACCGGTACGCTGTGGTTCCAGTCGTTGGCTCCTCCCTCAAACAGAACGATGTCGGGACTGTCGGCTGCCATAGCCGAAATACGACGGCACATAGGATTGTTGGTCGTAATGAAATCCGAAACTGTGCTGCCGCCCTTGCCGTAGTTTTCGTACTTCATTCCGTACTTCATGGAAAGAAGTCCAATCCAGACCTCGGTTTTGGGGTCAAGACCCTCCCCTGCAAAATAGCTGTCGCCGATGGCGTAAATTGTCTTTCCTTCAAGCTTTTCAGAGTAGACGTCATAAAACTTAGTTCCGGAAATATCAAGAGTTTTGATTTCGCTGTTCTTCTCAAATTCAGAAATCAGACTGTCAATTGCGCCCTCCAGACCGTTATAATGCACAGCCTGAAGATAAACCTTGGAATTATCACAGACGATTTTATATGAATCTCTGTCCATGGTACCGAAAGACGAACGGCTGTTGCTTCCGATAACGATTTCATTTTCGGAAACTGCCGTCGAATCGTCCTTCATTTCGAGTGTGTAGCCTGCATAAGCTTCAAGCCAGCTCTGAAGTCTTGAGGCCTGCGACTTCTGTTCATTCGAGCCCTTGCCGTAAACGATTGTGAAAGTACCAATCGCTTTGCCGAGCAGCGAATTTACGTTGTACGTATACGTGCCCGAATATTCAGTGAGGACTCCTTCCGTAAACACGTATTTATTCTTTGCGACGATATTGGTTAAGAACCAGTTTGCCGCCTTGGCAAGTGAATCGTCGTTGCCGCCGGCGATTACGACGCGGTTATTGATGACGGCGACCGTGTAATCGTTGCTGCGCAGTTTTTCATAAATCTGCCGGGATTCCGGGCGGTTTGTCTTTCCGATCAGAATCTCGTTTGCCCCTGCATCTGTGGCAGAAGTGGCAAGCTGCTTGAAATTCAGGCTCGTGTTCGACTTCATACGCGTCAGAATTGCGGTGACTACGGTTGAGAGCGTTGAACTGCCGGAGCCTCCTGCCGTGATAAGATTGAAAGCTGACGCCGTGAAATCCGTCGTAATCGGCTCGCGCACGGCCTCTGTTTCTGCTTCCGTCGTGTTTTCCGCAGTGGTCGCCTCTTCTGTTGCGGCCTCTGTCAGCGCATCCGTCAGCGCTTCGCTTGCTTCTGTTTCGCTTTCCGTTACTTCCGGCTGCTCCGTATTCCCGCAGGAAAACAAAGACGCTGCCAGGATAGCTATGGCCAATATAATGCTGATTTTTCTGATGATTATTTTCATATTTTTATCACCTTTTCGAAGATTTCGCAGTGCGGACCGGGGGACGGTTGTGCGGACCAGGGGACGTAAGTGGTGGTGCAAAAATGCACCACCACTTACGTCCCCTGGCTACATTTTGCACCACCTCTTACGTCCCCTGGCTCACATTGTGGAAAACTCAGTCTATCTTTACGATGACCTTTCCGTTGCGGCAATATTTGCGCTCGACAAGCTCGGTCGGGAATTCGTCGAGAGTGATTTCCTTACTGATAAGTATTGAAGTGTCAAGCAGGCCGGAGGCCAGCAGATTGATGGCTCGCTGGGTTGTGCCGGGATTGATGTAGGAGGTCTTGATTGTGAGCTCCTTAGAAAACAGCTCGTACAGAGGCATCTGAGCCTTTGCGTCGATGGCGCTTACGCCGAAAAGAACGACGGTTGCGCCGCGGCCGGCAATGTGAATTGCGGTTTCAACGGTTACGGGAAGTCCGACGCATTCGATAACCTTGACGGGATTGAAGTCTTCGAGCTTTTCGTCGATATTTTCGCTCATTGAGCAGATAAATCTCTCGGCGCCGAGTGAGGCGGCGATTTCTCTCTTTTCTTCTCTTGCTTCGATAACGGCAACGCAGGCACCGTAGCAGCGGCGAAGCATCATCAGCATCATGGTTCCGATGGCTCCCATACCTACGATGGCAACCTTTTCGCCGGGATGAACGTCAAGCTGGTCAAGTCCGCGAAGAACGCAGGAAAGGGGCTCAACGAGCGAGGCATCCTTGAGCGAGAGTGTGTCCGGGATATGATATACGTTCTCGGAAGGAGGACAAATGTATTCGGCCATGCCCTTTACCACACCGCGGGAAGCAGTGCAGAGGTGTGTGACACCATTCTTGCAGTATTCGCAGTGTCCGCAGTGCCAGTTAGGATCGACCGTTACTCTGTCACCGACGGCGAAGCCCTTTACGTTGGCTCCGAGTTCAACAACGATGCCGGAAGCCTCGTGTCCGAGAGGGACGGGATAAACGACCGGGCGTGAACCGGGTCTTCCTTCGAATTTATGAAGGTCGGTACCGCAGAGTCCGCAGTATTCAACCTTGACCTTGACGGAATTATCATCCATTGCAGGTTCTTTGAAATCGGTGATTCTGCAATCACCCTTACCGAAAAGTACAGCAGCTTTCATTTTTATAATCTGCCTTTC
>DCGL01000103.1 GCA_002314565.1 Clostridiales bacterium UBA1779 | reverse complement strand
CGGACCGGGGGACGTTTCTGGTGGTTCAAAATGAACCACCAGAAACGTCCCCCGGTCCGCACAACCGTCCCCCGGTCCGCTTTTAAGTTCTTTTTTATTCTTCCGGCTTATCATTATATCCGCGGCCGATGGCAAAGTAAAAAATCGAAGCGATGAAGCCGCAGGCAGCGGTGAGGATGAGCCAGAGAACGCGGTTACCGCGTTCGTAGTTTTTGTGGGTGAAGATGTGGACCCAGGATACTATCCACATAACGAGGTTGGCGATGGAAATCAGGGCAAACAAAAGAATCGGGCCGCCGGCAATAAGCATAGTTTTTCCTCCGTTTAATTATTTTGTCAGAAATTCAAGTACCTTCGTCATCTTCTCGAGGGAAGAAACGGGAATGTATTCGCGGCAGGAGTGGAAATTGTACCCTCCTGTCGAAAGGTTCGGGCAGGGCAGACCCATAAAGGAGAGCCGTGCCCCGTCGGTGCCGCCGCGGACGGGTTCGGTGAAGGGCTCAACGCCGACTGAGCGGAAGGCAGCTTCGGCGTTTTCGATCAGCTCGAAATGCGGAAGAATCTGCTCGCGCATATTGAAATAGCTGTCGCGGATTTCGCATTCAAATGATCCCTCCCCCCAGACGGAGTTCAGATATTCGCATGCCTTTCTGCAGAATTCTTTACGCTCGGCAAATTTCTTCAGGTCATGGTCGCGGATAATTGCAATTACGGTGCAGAGCGTTTCGTCGCCTGTAATGTCGCAGATATGATAAAATCCTTCATATTTTTCGGTATGAGCAGGAGTTTCGGCCTCGGGCAGCATATTCAAAAACTGATTTGCCATCAGAATGGCGTTTTTCATCTTGTTCTTGGCGGAACCCGGGTGAATATTCACGCCGTGAACCTTAAGACGCAGGCCTGCTGCATTGAAGTTTTCGTATTCGATGCCTCCGATATTTCCGCCGTCAACGGTATATGCAAGCTTGGCTTCAAAACGGTCAACGCGGAACAGATTGGCTCCGCGGCCGATTTCCTCATCGGGAGTGAAGGCGACGGCAACGGGACGGTGAGCGGTTCCGGATTTCTTCAGATTTTCAACCAGAGTCACTATTTCTGCAACTCCTGCCTTGTCATCGGCGCCGAGAAGGGTTGTTCCGTCGGTTACGATGAGCTTTTCGCCTTTAAGTGCAGTCATTTCCGGGAAATCCACCGGCGAAATCACCGTTTTTCCGTCGGCAAGCAGGATATCTCCTCCGTTGTAATCAACAAAAGCGGGCTTGATATTGTCACCGGGAACGCTCGGGGAGGTGTCCATATGGGCGATGAAACCGATGGCAGGGGCATTTTTGAGCTCCCCTTCCCCCGGCAAAAAGCCGTAAATATAGCCGTTTTCGTCCTGTTCGACGCGCTCAAGTCCGATTACTTTCAGCTCTTCGGCTATAAATTTCCCGAGCTCGAGCTGAACCGGAGACGATGGGCATTTTTCGTTTGCGTCATCGGAATTCGTCCCGTATGACACATATTTCAAAAAGCGTTCGGTAACGTTCATTTCTTTTCCTCTTTTATTACTGAAAATCTGCCGGAGTCCGCAAAGCGATTGAAAACAATTTCATTGAAAAAAACAACGGCATCGCCCGGATTCGTTTCAGCTCATTCCGATTATTTTTTTTGTTTCTGTTTGTTCTTCCTCAGCATCCATTCAAGCCAGTGCCAGATCGGGATGGCGGCCTCCGCCGGAATACCGAGCAGGAAGATAAGCCAGATATTTCGATTCCATACCGTAAGCACAAGCAGGAATATGAAGACGAGTGAGGTCCAGATCAGCAGCGAAATCCAGATTTTGTTGACAAGTTTGCTGCCCCAGATGCTGTTGAATACAACCATCACTATACAGGAAACGGGAATCGCCGCGACATAGCTGAGCCACACGTTATCGCCGATTCCGGGAATGATGAGCTTGAGAAAAACGAAGGCGCAGACCGCAACGAACCAGACCGCAATCACGGAAAGCAGGGTGATGGCAAGGTGCGCTTTACTCATATGGAACGGAATACCGAAAAGGGTAAACTCGTCATTGCTTTTTTTCGTTAATTCGGGTTTTACCGGGAAATAAACAGCCTCTTCACCTTCAAAAAGGCAGTCGACCCCGACGCCGAACAAATCCGAAATTTCTTTCAGAACTATTGCATCGGGCAGGGATTCGCCGCGTTCCCATTTGGAGATTGCTTTGTCGGAATAATTGATTTTTTCGGCAAGCTCCGACTGTGTCATGCCGTTTTTTACGCGCAATGCACAGATTGCCGCGCCTATTCTTTTTGTGTAAGTTTCTCTGTCAGTCATTGTTTTTACGTTTGTTGCTTTGAAAGATAATCCGATTCCGCCGCAGAGACGAAATCCCGATTATTTGTGATACATATATATTTTATCATATTTTCATCCGAAAATAAACCCTTTAAGCGTGTTTTTTAACCGAATAAATGTCACTCTACTCACGGTAGAGTGCCGTTTTCGGCGAATTCTACGGTCAGTAGAGTCGTGTGTAGAGAGGAAGGACACCTCTGTGGGTGTACTTTGTGTCGTGGAAGGAGTATAATGACGACGTGGACCAGAAACGTCCCCCGGTCCGCGATTCATCATGAAAATCCAGAAGAGGCAATTATGAAAAAGTTATATCTTATCGGAGACTCCGTTATGAAAGGAGTCATATATAAAGGCGGAACGGGGCTTTGCAGCTACGGTCTTTGTGACAGGGAGGCCGGCAAGGCTCTCACAGACAGCGGCTTCGACGTGACGAACCGTTCGCGTATGGGAGCAACAGTCGTTTTCTGCCGCGACAACCTGGACAAATTCCTGATTGACAAACCCGATTCCAATTTCAAGCTGTTGTTCGAGTACGGAGGAAACGACAGCGACTTTCATTGGGATGAGGTTTCCGCGAACCCCGAGGGAAAGCATTCTCCCTTGACTTCCCCCGAGGATTTCTGCAGGATTTATCGCGACAACATCGCCCGTGCCCGCGAAGCGGGCGCGGAGGTCGCCGTCGCGAACCTCATTCCGATTGATTCTGTGAAATATTTCAAAAAAATAAGCACCGGACTCAATGCCGATGCCATTCTTTCCTGGCTCGGCGACATCTCAATGCTCTATCGCTGGCACGAATTCTACAACTCCCTCGTCGAAAAAACAGCCGCAGAATGCGGCTGTAAGCTCATCGACCTTCGCAGCACTTTTCTTCTCTCACACAATTATCAGAACCTGATGTCCGCCGACGGCATTCATCCGACGGAAGAAGGCCACAGACTCATCAGAGAAACGATAGCAGCGAAGCTGGGGTGAATTTCCGGTGGTTCAAAATCAGCCTTTGGGGCGGACCGGGGGACGTTTCCGGTGGTTCACTTTCAGAACTCAATAAAGCTTTCGCCGGCAAATACCGTGTTGTGGGCAACACGTGTTTCGACGGCGTCGTACCAGGGTTCGAGGGTGTTCGCATGAACGTTGTAGCAGGGGAAGTCGGAGGACGAAACGTCGAGACGCAGAGCGTCGCCGGCGTTGAGTCGGAAGACGACCGGGTCGAGCGTGAAGTCGAGACGGGCGCGGGAGCCCGGAACGTAGTCACGGACGAGCTCCGAGACCGAAACAATGGTATCGCGCAGGCAGAGCGTGTGACCGGCGCGGATGAGATTGATTCGGACAAAGAAAGCTGTGTCCGGGCAATCGGATGAAACCGACAGAGAAACGCGGACGGGACCGTTGATTTTCAGCGGTTCTTTTATTTTTGCCGAGACGAACGACAGCAAATCCTGTCTGAAGCAGGGTACGGGCTGCTCCTGCGGTCCGCGAAGAGGAGTCTGAAAAACGCTGGCTCCGCCGGGCAGTGTCAGCGGGTCGTTCGGGTCGAAAACGTAAGACAGTCCGACGGCAGGAGCTGCGGAAATGTCCAGAGTTCCGGGAACTCTGACCGAACCGGCGGCAATTGCTTCTGAAGCAGGGGAGGCTTTAATATCAGCAGAAGCTGCTGCATTCGAAGCAGCAGCGCCCTCTCGGCCGGCCGCCTTTGAAACATCAGCGGATTTTGCGCTCACAGCATCCGCCTCCGAACAAACACCTTCGGACTCCTTCCCCGCATTCATATAAAGCCTATGCGCATTTCCGACCTCAGCCCAAGGATTTTCCTCACGGCGCCATCCCTCTCCGGGCAGATAATAGGTGAACTTGCCCTCATCGACGTAATTCAGCGGCTGACCGCATCTTAAATGGTCAAACCACTCGGCCTCAACCGGAGGATGCGACGAGCCGGGGAACAGCGGCTTGTGCTCGGGGAGCGTGTTCATACCGTGAGTCCACGGGCCGAAAAGCGCGGCGCAATGCGCGCGGTGAGCCTTCGGAATAGCTCTCCAGTACTCGAGAGTTCCCTTGAAATGAATATCGTACAGGCCTCCGACCAACAGAAGCGGAATGTTCGTTCCCATCGGAGCGTTATAGCAATGCCCATGATCGGAATTCATATCCATCCAGTAGGCGTCATTAGGAGCGTGGGTAAAAGCATTGACCAGTTCCGGGGCGTCTTCACCGTACACACGCTTTGTAAGCTCGCGCAGAGGTCGTTTTTTGAGCTCCTGCGCCATGCGCTTATACACAAGAGCGGTGTCAACGTGATTAACCTTGTAGGTTTTTGCGAACCACATAGTCAGCAGGTCGTGCTTGAAGGTATTCTTTTCATAGCAGCCAAGCGCCATATGGGCAGGCATCACGGCAAGTGCCGCCCCTCGTACTCCTTCCGGGTTCGCATCGAGCATAACCGACATTACAAATGAGCAATAGCTGTTGCCCCAGAGGAAAATTTCGCCGTTGTACCATTCGCGCCCGCGCACCCACTCAAGCAAAGCAAGCCCGTCTTCGCGCTCGTGCGTCATATTGTGGAATTCGCCTTCGGACGAAGCGGTTCCGCGGCACTGCTGGCTGACAACGATATACCCGCGGTCGAGAAAATCGCAATAAGTGCGACCAAGGCCGTTCGGGTCGAAGGGATAATTTTCAATTTTTGCATCGTACGGAGTTCTGTGACAAACGCAGGGCAGCTTGTCGCCCGCCTTGTACGACAGCGGAAAAATCACCCGTGTCATAAGCTTTTTGCCGTCTTTCGCGCTCACACGTTCCTGAATAAACCTGTATGCTGACATTTTTTGCCTCCGTTTTTGAAGGAGTTCAACAGTGTTGCTGCTTCAATCCCCGATTTTGATATAAGTATAGCATAATCTGTGCTTTTATGCAAGATTTTGCAAAAAGCGAGCGTGCCGTGGGACGGTTCTACGGCACGCCTGCTTTAGCAAGTTGTTCCGGAGAACCGTCCCACGGCACGCTGACGTCCCACGGTTCAGTCAATCTTCATTTGATGCGATTATTTTGATGAAATCTTCCGGCGCATAAACGGATAACCCGGAATTTTCATAATCCCTGATGTTTCTTGTAATGATGCAATCGACTTTGGTTCGCTTTGCTGTTTCAATCATCACAGCGTCTTCGAAATCCGGAACGCAAGTCGGAATAGCGCCCTGACAGTCAACAGCAGCAGTATCCAGAAGCGTGAACAATGAAAATAGTTTGTTCAGAACGTTTCTTGAAAGCTTTTCGTCGTGCGTATAATGGTGCATCAGGTAATAAATATCCGTGGAAGACTTAGCAGTAATACATCCAACAAATTGATTATTTGCAGCATAAAGAAATATTGTTTTTGCTGCGTCTGAAAACGGCTCTCTGTTCTGAAGAGCATCAATGATTATGCAGGTATCAAGCAACGCTTTCATATTTTGTCAATTCTATCTTTCTTAGCTTCCTCAAGAGATGCAGAATTCGGCAGAATTCCAAACAAAGATTTTGCAGTATCGATGCGCTCCTGAAAAGGATTGGTTAACTTTGAGATTATCTTTCCATTTTTTGTGATATAAATATCTTCTGTAGCCGAAAGCAACAGATATTTGCCTAAATTTGTTTTTAATTCAGTTGCTGTAATTGACATAACTTATCCCCCCTTCAGTTCGTACGATTATTATACAACATTCGCACTATTTTGTCAATAATATCGCACATTTATGAGACAGGGGGACATTCCACGGTTCACTTTATCTCGCACTCGTTATATACCAGTCGTCGTACAGTGAGCCGTTTATGCTGATTCCGTTTGAAAATCCGCGGGCGGTGAGCATGCCGACAGGAGTCCAGCAGCCACTGACCGTGACACCAACGTAATAGTTTTCCATTCCGTCGGGATACCACAGCGGAATATAGTGAATGCGGTCGCCCTGGGCGTCTGGATTCGACGGAAAAACGAAGCTTCCGTCGGAAAGTACAGCATTTTCAAAGCTGCCGACGCTTCCGTCCCACATAAATTCAGGGAAAATAAAGCTTGCGTTCTGTGCCGCTGTGATTCCCGAATAGCCCGTGACCGCAGTTCCGTCCGACCAGGTCAGAGAAACGTTGGCATTTACAAGCACCCCGTAGCCGGAGCGCATCACCCAGCCGCCGTTGACATTCTTTGTCGAGCGAATGTCCGGATCCGGAGAAATCGTCGCCGAAACCGACATTGTAACGCTGTAATCGTTCCTGACAAAACCCGTCTCCTCGCTGTAAGTCCAGGTGTGCCAGCTCAGCGTCGGACTCAACTTTGACGGCTGTACCGCCGGGAAATACCCCGGTTTTTTATCGCTGAACTTCGGCTCGGCCGTGTGCGACGTCAGGGTGTTTTTTGCACTGTTCGTAAACCGGGCGCTGAGATTGTCCCCTTCGACAACAGTCGGCTCGGACACGAGCTCCGCCTCGATATCCACGGAATATACTCCGGCAGGCATCGTCCAGCGGAACCACACAATGGTATCGTTTTCGGCAGGAACCTCAATCGGATCACTCCTGCCCGTTGTTATTATGTTTTGGTTTGAGGAGTCCGATACTTTATATTCCAGGACTATATAATCCTCGTAAAATATATCCTGAGCGGTCTCGTTTGTCACGCTGTATCCGGTCACGACCTCCTCGCCGCAAGTGTAGGAGCTGTTCGGAGCACAGGCTTCAAGGCTGAGTGTGACTTTTTTTGTCGTCTCAGGTTCAGGAGTGTCATCACCTTTACGGGGGGTATCTGGATTCCACTCGTATCCGCCTAAAAACTTATTTTCTGCCTGTTTTGCAGGAGACAAAAAGCCCATACCCCAGCCGCCGTAAAATTTAATGTAAGCCAGATCCCAGACTTCGCCGATGTCGTCAGGAGGAGGATCATAGCCGAACCAGCTCTCATTCAGCGTCACGGATTTCGGCAAATTCTTGAAGACCAGCGACTGAACGCACTGCGGTTTAAGCATCCCGGTCCAGTAAGAGACTTCACCGAATTTGGACACCCAGCTTTCATCGCTGCCGACTGTCAGCCAGTTGTACGAATTCCCCTGAGCCAAGGCAAATTCGGTTGCAGTCAGAAAAGCTGCCCCTGCTCCGTTTGCAAGGTATACGCAGATCATCGGCTCGTAAATGATGACCCAAGGAACGTAATTGGTACGTGAATCCAACGGCAGAATGTACTGCTCGCCCCATTCCTCGCCGGTTTTGGCTTCCCATTTTGTTTCCCCTGCAACATCATATCTGTGGAAGAAATAGAGGTCTTTTACAAGATCGAAGGAGGAGTCAAAATCTTTTTCTTCGGCAAGGTAATTGAGGACATATAGTATTGTCTTGTTAGAGAGAAAATATGAGTTTACCGTGTCAATGTTTCCGCCGTCACAAACAATGGGAGGAGCAGGGATTGCATCAAGATAATGAAAATGTGGCAATGATATTAGGTCAACCTCGCTCATATTAGAATAACCTATTTTGTTCTCTCCTCCAAACCAAAAAGTTGCATCAACGGTGATATTTCCTCTTATCAAATTTGTATATCCAATAGAATAATAGTCTTCTTTCAGAGATTTTTTCTTATATTCATCATTTTCAAGTCCTATATACTTGGAAACATACAAAGATACTCTCCAACCATATTCATCCGTACAATAATATGCTTCGTATGACTTGTTAATTGTTCCCGTTCCACTCTGACCGTTGCTTTCATCAGCCGAAACAGCAAATACAGTACCGGCAACGAGAATTACAATTACCAGGAACGCGGAAATAATACTTTTCTCTTTCATATTACCACCATGTTCCGGGAGGAATTGTATGTACTTCTGTATCAACCGGTCCTGGTCCCTGCTTCGGCGGCAACTGGACATCGGGTTTGAATCCGACTGTTGCCCAAGATGTTTTTACATAGTATCCCCAAACCAGAACATTATAATTTGAATTCCATCCCCACCATTCATAAGGTGTGAACATTTCCAGTTCAGGAATGTCAACAACAAATGTTATTTTGTTTCCGGTATTAACCCAAGTTCCCGAAACTTCATCCCCATTCGGTGCAATCAAGATATCCTTTACATCAACACCATAAGTAATATCATCCGGCACCGGATAGCTCTCAGGTATCTCCACCGTCGTCTCGGGACTTACCGGCTTCGTTGTCACCGGCGTCTTCGTCGTTTCCGGTGTTTTTGTTGTCGTTGGCGTCTTCGTTGTCTCAGGCGCGCTCGTCTTTGGCTTCGAGGTCGTCACGGGACTTGTCGTCTGTTGCGGCCTTTTTGTTGTCACGGGACTTGTCGTCTGCTCCGGCCTTTTTGTTGTTATCGGGGCAATCGTCTGCCAGGGTTTTGTCGTGGTCTCAGGCCTTACAGTACGTTCAGGCGCGGAAGTCGTGTGCGTGGGCAGGGTTTCATTCTGCTTCCTTGTTGTTTCCGCAGCATCCGTCTGCCCGGGCTTTGACGTTGTATCCGACACAAACACCGCTGTTGTGTCCGGCGATGCAGTTTTTTCCGGTATGGTTATCCCCGTCTCTGTCCCGGGATTCCCTGAAGCTCCGGAATTATCCGTTTTCCCGGACTCCACATCACCCGAAGACACACCGACAGCTGCGGACGAAGTATCCGAACTTCCACTTGTGGACTCCTTCCACGGATAATCCGTAATAACCGACGGATTGTATTCAGTGGTGTTCTCTTGTACCGTCACCGCCGACGGGTCCCCGGTATTTAGCCCGGGAAAATAAAAGTCCAGATTGCATATAATGATAATGACACAGATTACACAACAGATTGACAGCACGGCGATAATCGTCTTTTCAATTCTGTTCTTCTTGTCTGACATAACAGCCTCACAATTATTATTCCAAATATTCTTCAGTATCGCCCGACCGGCAAATTCATTCGGGCAACATATCCCACGGTTGATGCTGACAAAAACAAAGCTCACACGTATTTCCGTGTGAGCATATTATACGATATATTTCTCAATGTGTCAACATTTTTTAATAAAATATTAACTGTTTTTCGAATCAAAATCCCTCAAATCGCCATTTTTACCCCGTATAGGGGGTAATTTTGCATCATATGTGAACAAAAACTTAAGTGATGCTCAAAAAGCGGACCAGGGGACGTTTCTGGTGGTTCAAATTGAACCACCAGAAACGTCCCCTGGTCCGCAGAACCGTCCCCCGGTCCGCAGTATCAGAAATGTCCGCCGTGGCCGCCGTGGCTTCCGCCACCGCCTCCACCACCATGTCCTCCGCCGCCGCGTGGGCCGCCGGAGTTCGACGAGTTGTTGATTTTGACGCGGCTTTCGGTCCTGTACAGGAAAATGTCGCGTTCTTTTGTCAGGCAGAAGGAGTCACGTCTGAGATACATCCCGGCATTTCTCTGAAATCTGACCGAGGTGAGCTTCTTTTTTTCGGAGTAAGTCATTATGAGAGTAATAACGAGAGCCGAAATGACTGCGATAATCAAGGAAGACGGCAGAATCGCTCTGAGTCTCAGCCAGAACAGCTCCGCTTCGGAATATTCCATATTGACTTCTCTTTCGTCAAAAGAGGGTGATGAAACGTAATCGTCGCGCTCCTTCTGAACCTCAGAAATGAAGCCGGTGAAGGCAGTGTAATAATCCCCGGATTTCAGATATCCCGTGAATTTCCTCTCAAGAGCTTCAAAATCATAATCACTGACCCAGATATTGCGGGCATAACCGCTTGTTGACTCGTAGTACGAGCGGTCGCTCATATCGATTACGAGCAGAATGCCGTTCAGACGGTATCCGTGGTCATCATAATAGCTGTCGGCATAGGACTTGATCGAGCGTGCTCCGCGGTCGTTCGTTGTCACAATGACAATGTCAAAATTGCTGTTTTCACAATATTCTGCAAGAACGGAGTTCAAGGTCTGCTCCTGCTCTGAGCTAATCAGGCAGGCTGAGTCAATGCAATGGCTTTTTTCCTCGGCTGAAGCGGGAAACGCGGTCAGCACAAACAGGAAAATCAGCGCAAAAATCAGCGCACACTCAGTAAATTTCCAAAATTTCATCTTTCGGCCTCCTTATCCCAGCAGCAGGCGCAGCAAAATGATTGCTGCCGTGCATATGCCTGTCAGAATTCCGAACCATTTCCAGAAATAAACGTTTTTCAGATGACTGTCGCAGGGCAGGTTCCCGACGAATTTTCCCGTCTGTCCGTTCATCGCGAAAATATACCTCTGACCGTTCCAGGTAGTATTCATCACCCAGATGGGCAGCAGCGCATATGAAACCGTACCTTTTCTTACGTCAACGAAGGAGGACTGCACTGTGACCCCGCTGTACCCCCTTGTGGTTTTCATCATCTCGTCCGTTGCGCTCTGCTTTATTCTCTTGTCCGCACGAGGCATGGAGTCCTCGGCGCTGACGTCGTATTTGTCGGCAAGAAAGCCCGACAGGTAAGCCGTTTCGAAGCTCACCATCTCGGAATAGTCGAAGGGCTCGACGGACTCCATCAGATCGTCGGCCATTTTCTTCGAACCGTCGACAGGGATGTTGTCAAAGCACATTTCGCCGTCACGGACAAGGGCAAAATGCAGGGTCTCGGTATATCGGTAATCACCGCTCCTCCACGACCTCGTCTTGGTGCCGCGGAATCTGAACTGCGCCTTCGCATCGGCGTCAAACAGCCAGAAGGGAACGTAAATTCCCTTTATCTCATCCATATGATTTTCATCAATGAAAACAGGAGGCAAAAACTTTTTGCCTGACAGATGCTTTTTAAAGCCCTCCTTCGCCGCAGCCTTGTCGAGCTTGAAGGGGATTACGAAGTCCGGCTTGAGGGAGCCCGCCACGCTTCCCTTCACGACAATCGGATTGTCGCACCAGGGGCAGCGCGTCGCAGCTGTCGTCTCTTCCGTGACGACCTCGCCGCCGCAGGATTCGCAGACGAAGATTTTCATACCGTTGCCGGCTTCGTTCTCCGCCCACTTCTCTTCCTTCGTCTGCCATTCGCTTTTGTCCTCGCTGAGCTCACTGTCGAAAGCTTTGAGGTCGTCAAGCTCGAATTCCGAATCGCAGAACGGGCATTTCGGCTTCTGAATGCTTGAGTCAAACTCAATGTTCCCGCCGCATTTCGGGCATTTATACTGTAAAAGTGAAGACATTTTTCAGTACCTTTTCAAAAAAATATAGCCGCATACGGGCTGAATAACTCCGGCTTTACCGGAAAAACACAATTTCACCAACTGAAAAACGGTGTCCGGAAAACCAAAATCCTCTGTCACCGATAAACGATTCTCAGCGGTGTCCGAAAACCAAATTTCCGGACACCGCCGAACCCTTATCAGCCTCTCTTTGCTCCGCAATTTGTGCAGAATTTTCCGCTGTTCTTTGCGCCGCAGGAGCAGGTCCACTCGCCGTCATCGGGCTTCTTCGTTCCGCACTCGTCGCAGAACTTGCCCGTCACCGTCTTTCCGCAGTTCGGACAGACCCATGAACCGGCAATCTCCGGCTTCTTTGAACCGCATTCCGAGCAGAATTTGCCCGAAGCCTTCTTTCCGCAGACGGCGCAGGTCCACTCATCGGCCTTTGCAGTTTCCGCAGCCTGTGAAGCGCCCATAGCGTAAAGATTCTGTGCGGTTCCTCCGCCCATTCCGTTTACCATCCCCATGCCCATAAATCCGTTTACGGCTCCGTTTGCATTTGAAGCAGCTGCGCGCATTGCGTCGGCATTGGCGCCGACCATACGGGCAGCTCCGACCGTCGGATTGAGTGTCATCGCGTTTTCTTCCCACTCCGTGACCTTCTTCTTCTGTTCGTCCGGAATGGTCAGGCTCGACGGATTGAACGAAACGATTTCAATTCCGCGTCTTTCCGTCCATTCGCGGGAAAGCTCCGCACTCAGTTCATCGCGGACCTCGGTCGAATGAGCGGGAATTTCGAAATACTGAATCCCCTTTGCCGCAATTCTGGACAGGGCCGGCTGCAGGGCAGTCAGCAGCTCGCCCTTCATCATCGGCTCGATTTCTTCTCTGCGGTACTCGTTCGAAACGTTTGCGCAGACATTCGTATAGAACAGGATGGGGTCGACCATTCTGTATGAATAAACTCCGCTGACTCTCAGGTCGGCAGAAAGCTTGAAGCCGAGCTGCTCGTTCACAACGATGCGGAACGGAATCGGGTTTGCGGTTCCGAACTTGTTGTCGGTGATTTCCTTCGTGTTGAAGTAGTAAACTCTCTGGTCCTTCGCGGTGTCCCCTCCGAAAGTAAACCTGGTTTTTAACTTTTCCCATGACTGCTTTACTCCTTCTCCCAAATCTCCACAGAAGATAGTAGGTTCTGTAGAATTGTCATATGTGAAGGATCCTGGTTCAGCTGCAACTTCAACAACTTCCCCATTGTCTACTATGATTGCGCATTGTCCATCAGCAACATTGATAATAGAACCGTTTGTAATGATATTGTCGTTTCCCTTGTTTGATGAACCCTTTCCAGTCTGCGCTTTTCCTCTTACCATTAATGTTTCAAATCCAAGAGAATCGCAGTAATACATTTCCTTCCATTGATCTCTTAAGATTGAACCTGTTGCTGT
>DCGL01000042.1:2464-2590 GCA_002314565.1 Clostridiales bacterium UBA1779 | reverse complement strand
TTTCAGCCATGGAAGCGAGTTCCTTTGAGAATTCGGGATCGTTGGCTTCTTCTCTGGGGTCGAATCTGGTGTTTTCAAGCAGCATGGCCTGGCCGAAACCAAGGTCGGCAGCCATCTTCTTTGTCT
>DCGL01000042.1:0-2363 GCA_002314565.1 Clostridiales bacterium UBA1779 | reverse complement strand
GTATTTGGGATCAACCTTTCCCTTGGGCTTGCCCATGTGTGAGCAGAGGATAACGGCAGCCTTGTGCTCGATGAGGTACTTGATTGTGGGAACAGCTTCGGTGATTCTCTTGTCGGAGGTGATGACTCCGTCTTTCATCGGGACGTTGAAGTCGCAGCGGACGAGAACTTTCTTGCCGGATACTTCAATGTCTTCGATGGTTTTCTTGTTGTAGTTCATTGGAATTACTCCCTTTCATATGTTATTTTTGTAAAATCAGAATGATAACCCGTAATGAGTCAATATATAATATATCACAAAAAACAGATAATATCAAGAGAAAAGTTTTGTTATTGAAAAATGAGCTCTTATATAGTATAATTATCCGCATAGAGTTGTACGAATCGTTTTTCTGCCGGGGAAATACAGAAATAATTACCGGTTTCCGGGGCGAAATAACGCTGAGAGCTGATTTCTATCTTCAAAAAATGACAGCAAATTCACGGGGGTCATAAATGAAAAAAACAATATCATTAATTGCATTGCTTTTATCTGCGGCAACGCTGCTTTGCGCGTGCGGTGATACAATTCCGGAATCATCGGATACAGCTGAAACGGAAGAAATTGAAGCAGCGTATGAATGCGAAATCGTAAAAAACGGCGAAACGCAGTATAAAATCGTACGTGCCGATGCGGCAGGCGACGACCTGATTCAGGGCTGCATTGCCCTTCGCCGTGCAATAAAAGAAAAGCTCGGGGCCGAAATGGCAATAGAAACGGATTTTGAACTGCCGACCTTCGATAAATCGCAGAGATCCGAATATGAGATCCTGGTCGGAGACACCAACCGCGAAGAAAGCGCCGAAGTAAAGAGCACTCTCGGATATCTCGACTGGGCGATAAAGCTTGTCGGAAAGAGAATCGTTATAGTCGGAGGCAGTGCCGAGGCGACTCTTGCTGCACTGAACGACTTTATCGAGTGTGATATCGACGGCGATGAACTGGTCATTTATTCCGACTACGAATCGACCTGCACCTGTGAATATGAAGTTCAGAACGCCGCCATTGACGGCATTCCGCTCGGGCAGTATTCAATCGTATACGGAACCGGCCTGCGCAATTACGCCGTCGAGCTTGCGAAGAGATTAGGCGAAAAAACCGGCTTTGTTATGCCCATATGCGCCGACAGCACGGAAAAAGCGGAGCACGAAATCGTCATTTCGTCCAAAAAACGGGAAACTCTCAAAACCTACGCCGGTATTGACGATTACGGTATCGACGTACGCGACGGAAGCGTCTATATCTCCGGTGGGTCGAGCACTGCCGTTGCAATGGGCTGCGCCGCACTTGTCGAACTGATTGAAGACGGTGCCTGCACAGCATCTGCGCTGACTCTTTCATACGTTCTTCCGGACAGGCAGGAGTACATCAATGATATTTCAAAGCTTTCAATGCGCTGGGCGCTGGAGTTCGAGCCCGAGGACTGGCTGCTTGATTTCAATGAAAAATATGCGGCAATGATTGACCCCGAAGGCCGTATGATATCCTGCATTCACCGCGGAGACAGCAATTATTACCCGGAAAACTCAATTGAGGGATATATCAGCGCCATCAGAATGGGCGCGGATATGCTTGAAATAGATCCGAGACTGACAAAAGACGGCGTTTTCGTCATTATGCATGATGCAACTCTCATAAGGATGACCGATTACGGAACGAAAGCCGGAAAGAACGGACTTCCGACCTCGCCAAATATCGAGGACTGGACCTACGCCCAGCTGCAGCAGCTCAATCTGAAGACCGGGCACGGCGGGGATACTGCAACTGTGACGAACTTCAAAATTCCGACCCTCGACGAAGCGGTTCACGTTGCCGCAGGTCGCGTATTTATCCGTCTCGACGTCAAGGGACCGGCGACAGGAGGCATATACTGGGATTACGAAAAGGACATCTGGCCTCTCGAGCAGAAGTATTCCTCATATGACAATATTCTGTTCACCTGGCACTCCGTCTTCTCGGCAAACAATTATTCACTTGTAAAAAAATACAAGGCACTTCAGACCGAAGCCTGCGGCCGTTCCGCCGTTCACATCATTGCCTGCAGTGCAAGCCGCTCGGCCCGCGAGATCAACAACATTTTAAAGAGCACGAAGTTTGAACCGATCGTTCGTCTGACCGACATAGACTGGTCCGCGGTCGGCTTTGATACCTATGTCAAGAACAATGCGGCAAAGCTTGCGGAGTTCAAGGGCAGGGTTCGCATTTATTCCGATGCTCAGAACAACGGAAACAATATGAAAGAAAATGCGGAATGGTGGGATAAGCTTTATTCCTACGGCTTCAGCGCCATTCTCGTCAACGAAAGCGTCAACTTCGTAAGATAT
>DCGL01000138.1 GCA_002314565.1 Clostridiales bacterium UBA1779 | reverse complement strand
GGCTACATTTTGCACCACCACTTACGTCCCCCGGCTACAAAAAAGAATATTGACATTCTTTCTTTCAGATGATATAATATTTTGATAATTTATTAAATGAAAGGCACTGTCATGGAAAGAACACGCATTGCTAAAATAGTACCCGGAACAGACGTCAGAATTTCCGGTTTTGTAGAAAATCTTCGTAACAAGCGCACGATGGCGTTCATCGTCATCCGCGATATCTCAGGCAAAATCCAGGTCACTCTCGTAAAAGAGGAGCACCCCGAGCTTGCCGAAATAGTCGATCAGATTACCCTTGATTCAGTCGTAACAATCGAAGGAAAGGCAGTTGCCAACGATTACGTAAAGCTCGGAGGCATCGAGATTCTTCCCGAGAAGATTATCATCGAGTCCATTGCCGATGCTCTTCCAATCGCCCCCGACTCAGCCATCGACTCAAGACTTGACTACCGCTGGGTTGACCTGCGTACCGAAAAGAACACACTCATCTTCAAGCTTCAGACAGAGATGACCTCTGCTTTCAGAGATTATCTGCTTGCCCACGACTTCCTCGAGTTCCACAGCCCGAAGATTATCGGTGCTGCCTCTGAATCCGGTGCCGAAGTTTTCAAGCTCAGCTACTTTGACGGCGACGCCTACCTTGCACAGTCCCCTCAGTTCTACAAGCAGATGGCCATGGCTGCCGGCTTTGAAAGAGTTTTCGAGTGCGCTCCTGTTTTCCGCGCCGAAAAGTCATACACGAGAAAACATGCAACCGAATTCACCGGCTTCGACCTTGAATTCTCATATATCAACGACTTCACCGACGTAATGGCCCTCGAAGAGGATATGCTCACGTATATGCTTCAGAGAGTACACGACAAGTTCAACGACGACATCGTCCGTCTCTACGGCGAAGAATATGCCGTTGTCGTTCCCACGCGTCCCTTCCCCATTATGACAGTCGCTCAGATTTACGATGAAATCGAGAAACGCTACGGCTACACCGTTCCCGAATCCGAAAAAGGCGACCTCACGACAGATGCAGAACACCTCAGCTATAAGCTTGCCAAAGAGCTCTACGGTCACGAATTTATGTTCGTCGTCGGCTATGACGGAGCAAAACGTCCCTTCTACCATATGAGAAAGGACGGAGTTCCCCAGGGCTTCGACCTCATCTGGAGAGGAACCGAAATCACCTCCGGCTCACAGCGTGAGCATAGATACAAGGAGCTCTGCGCAAACGCAGCAGAAAAGGGACTCGGCAAGGACGTTCAGTTCTACACCGAATTCTTCCGCTACGGCTGCCCTCCTCACGGCGGTTTCGGCCTCGGTCTCGACCGTCTGACGATGCTCTTCCTCGGCATCACCATCAAAGAGGCTGAGTTCGTATTCCGCGGACCCGACAGACTCAATCCTTAAATTCACGCTTATATAATTATATAGAAAAAAAGCCCTGAAACCTTCAGTTTCCGGCAAAAAAATATTGACAAACGATTGCGTTTGTAGTATAATTTTGCTACCTCTGTTGGCAGGGCTTTTTTTGCGTGATTAAATTCTGCCTGAAGACGCCCCGGCACGTACCACATCGTGCTTCAGCGGAGGGAGGTACAAGGGCCGCACGCGCGGTCAAATATCGAAAACAGGAGGTGCCATTAAAATGGCTAATGATCAGAGAGTCAAGGTTACACTCGTTTGCTCAGAATGCAAGCAGAGAAACTACGACACAAAGAAAAACAAGAAGAACACGCCCGACAGACTTGAGCTTAAGAAGTTCTGCAAGTTCTGCCGTAAGCACACTGTTCACAAAGAATCAAAGTAAGGAGTAGCATATGAAGCTCAGAAAATTTGCAGCTGTCATTCTGGCAGTACTGCTCACACTGACACTCTGTGTAGCTCCCGTCTTTGCTGACGAAGACACCAGTGCATCTGCTGACGCTGCCGAAGCTGCAACCACCGAAGAGGCCGTTGCCGAAAACGCAGACGATGCGGAATTAGCCGTTACCGCTGATGAGGGTGATACCGAAGGCGCTGTTACAGCCACCGGTTCGGAAGAGACTGAGACAAATGAGACAGAAACAGAAAAGGAAATCAACTGGGATGGAATCATCGCAGGCGGTATCGTTCTCGTAGCTCTCATTGTTCTTGCAGTTCTCTACTTCGTAAACGCCAAATTCAAGGAGCGTGTAAACAAGTTCGCAAAGGATTATATCAGCGAACTTAAAAAAGTTGTCTGGTCGCCGCTGCGCGACGTAAAGAAAAACACCGTTGTTGTTATCGTTCTGTCACTGTTTTTTGCAATTATGATCGGTCTGCTTGACGTTATCTTCTCTGAAGGTATTCAGGCTCTCGGACCCGTCGTATCAAGCCTGCTTAAATAATGAGTGATATCAATGATATGAATGTCGGTGTACGTTGGTATGTGGTCCATACGTACTCAGGCTATGAAAACAAGGTGATGACCAGTCTTCAGAAGATGGTTGAGAACCGCGGTCTCGGAGATATGATTTTCGACATCCGCATTCCCACAGAAACCGTTCTGGAGAAAAAGGGCGAAGAACAGGTTGAAAAGGAAGTTAAGCTCTTCCCCGGATACGTTCTTATCAAGATGATTATGACCGATGCCAGCTGGCACGTAGTCAGAAACATCACCGGTGTTACCGGCTTTGTCGGCCCCGGCTCACGCCCCACACCGCTTACGGATGCCGAGGTCGAAGGTCTCATGATTGAAGAGAAAAAGACCGAAGTCCGTCTCGACTTTGCAGTCGGGGAAGAAGTTACCGTCACAAGCGGCCTGTTCGAAGGCTACTCGGGTACGGTACAGTCAGTATCTGACGATCTTAAAACCGTTACGGTCCTCATCAGAAGAGGCCGCCGTGACATGCCGGTTGAGCTGGATTCATCAGCTGTATCACCGGTCAAATAAGTGGGAGAAAGGTAAATTTTTGAGACCTTTCGCCAAAAACCACATGGAGGAAAAATAAAATGGCAAAGAAAATATTGGGCTACATTAAGCTCCAGCTTCCCGCCGGTAAGGCAACACCCCAGCCTCCCGTAGGTCCCGCTCTGGGTCAGTACGGTGTCGCTATCCCCGTTTTCACAAAGGAATTCAACGAAAGAACAAAGAATGACATCGGTCTTATCATCCCTGTCGTTATCACTGTTTACGCTGACCGTTCCTTCACCTTTATCACAAAGACCCCTCCCGCACCCGTTCTTATTCTGAAGGCTGCCGGTCTTGACAAGGCTTCCGATAAGCCCAACAAGACAAAGGTTGCACAGCTGACCAAGGATCAGGTAAGAAAGATTGCCGAAACAAAGATGCCTGACCTTAACGCCGCTTCAATTGAGGCTGCTATGAGTATGATCGCCGGAACAGCCCGCTCAATGGGTATCACCGTCGAGGACTGATTAGGAGGAACGTACAATGGCTAATAAGGGTAAAAAGTATGTAGAGAGCGCAAAGCTCATTGATAGAAGCAAGCAGTATGATGCCGCTGAGGCTGTAAAGCTTGTTTGCCAGACCGGCAAGGCAAAGTTCGACGAAACAGTTGAACTTCATGTCCGTCTCGGCGTTGACTCCCGCCATGCTGACCAGCAGGTCAGAGGCGCTGTCGTCCTTCCCAACGGAACAGGTAAGACAGTAAGAACTCTTGTTTTCTGCAAGGATGACAAGGTTGAAGCTGCCAAGGCTGCCGGAGCTGATTATGTCGGCGGTATGGAATTCGTTGAAAAGATCACCAAGGAAAACTGGTTCGAATTCGACGTAGTTATCGCTTCCCCCGATATGATGGGCGTTATCGGTCGTCTCGGTAAAGTTCTCGGTCCTAAGGGCTTAATGCCTTCTCCCAAGAACGGTACAGTAACCCCCAACGTTGCCCAGGCTGTTAACGAAGCCAAGGCCGGTAAGGTTGAGTACAGACTTGACAAGACCAACATCATTCACTGCCCCATCGGCAAGGTTTCCTTCGGCGATGAGAAGCTCAATGAGAACCTCAACACTCTCATGGGCGCCATCATCAAGGCAAAGCCTGCCTCTGCAAAGGGACAGTACATTAAGAGCTGCGTTATCGCTGCAACAATGGGACCTGGCATTAAGATTAATGCCGCTAAACTCGGCTGATTTTTGAGCTTCTCAGAAAGCGCAGAACATAAAAATGCCGTCGGATTTTTCCGACGGTATTTTTATTAGCGTCGGGAACACTGCTTGACGTACGATTTTGTACGCCTGCGCAGTATTCCCGACGCTTCTGCATCTTTCTGAGAAGCTCAAGGTGAAGTTTGGGTTTCAGAAAGCGCAGAACATAAAAGAGCAGTCACTTCGGTGGCTGCTCTTTTATTAGCCACGGGAACGCCATAGCTTAACATTGGCTTCCCCATAATTTACCGTTAACCGTTTATAGGCTGTCCGTATTCACGTGTCATTGCCTTCATTGAAACGACCCACTGTTTGCCGTACTTACAGACGTCAACGCCATTTACAAGCTTGCCGTATGAGATGGCTTTACGTAAAGTACTTTCGTTCAGCCCCCACAGGATAGTAGCGTCGCTAAGGGCAATCAAACCATCAAACGGAGTATTAACTTTTGTTCCGTTTTCCCAAAGTTCGTTACATGACAGGTCAAGATCATCATTCCAAACGATTCCGTAACCTCCGGTATCAACGCTTACATCATAAAACATATTTGTGTCTGCCGTCAACACCTTAAAAGGCTTCCATTTTTCAAAGCATGGCTTAACATCATATATTTTTGTTTCCCCTTCTGCAAACTGAATACTCAGTTTGTAATCCGGCAAAGGGCTGACATTTTTGATTTTATGAAACATAGTAATCTCCTTATTGAAGCGGCGGAATTTGAATGAACTCCTGAGTATCCCAAATTTTCATCAGCTCGCCTCTGTGAAGATCTATCCATTCGATTACCATAGCAAGAGCTTTGGGGGGCAGATATCCTTCCGGGACTTTACTGCTTTTAATATCAATCTCAGCGACATCCTCATTATACACAGCGTGAATATGAGGAGGATTATGATCACTTGATTGAAAATACATACGAATAATAATTCCATAAAAACGGGAAATTACAGGCATTTCAAAGTCTCCTTATTTTCTTTTATGACATTATATCACGATACCGTGATATTGTCAATAAGGGTGTGTATATTAGCTTACACTTTCTTTATTGGAATTTGTTCTGTAATATATCATATAAATTTCCACAGATTTTATGGTTGTATTTAACACAAATAATTCTTGCATAAATAAATATAAATATGGTATAATATAATGTTTGATAATAAAAAAGAAAGATATTTGAGGATTTGCTTTGGGCACTATTGACAGCGTAACAAAAGAAAATATCGAAAGAAGAAGAACCTTCGCGATTATTTCCCATCCTGACGCAGGTAAAACGACACTGACCGAAAAGCTGCTTTTATACGGCGGAGCCATACAGTCAGCCGGCTCGGTAAAGGGAAAGGCGTCTGACAAGCATGCCGTTTCCGACTGGATGGAAATGGAGAAAAAAAGAGGTATTTCAATCACCTCTTCCGTTATGCAGTTTGAGTATGAGGGCTACTGCGTAAATATTCTGGATACACCCGGACATCAGGACTTCTCTGAAGATACTTACCGCACACTGATGGCGGCTGACAGTGCCGTAATGGTAATCGACGCCGCAAAGGGTATCGAGCCGCAGACGAGAAAGCTTTTCAAGGTCTGCGCCATGCGTCACATCCCGATTTTCACCTTCATCAACAAGCTCGACCACGATGCCCGCGACCCCTTCGACCTGCTTGACGAGCTCGAAACCGAATTCGGTATCGGCACTCACGCCATGAACTGGCCTATCGGAAGCGGAGTCTCCTTCAAGGGAGTGTATGACAGAGAGGCACACAAGATTCTCTCTTTTGCCGACGCACACCGCGGACGCGACCGTCTTGCCGCCATAGACTGTGACATAAACGACACAGCAAAGCTTGATGAACTTATCGGTGAAAAGCTCCGCCTTGAGCTCTGCGAGCAGATTGAGCTTATCGACGGGGCAGGCTTCGACTTCGATATGGAAAAGGTCCGCACAGGTAGGCTGAGCCCCGTATTCTTCGGCTCCGCACTGAACAACTTCGGTGTCGAAACCTTCCTTGAACATTTTCTGAAGATGACCTCCTCACCTCTTCCGAGAAATACTGAAACCGGCCCCGTTGACCCCTTCGACCCGGATTTCTCTGCCTTTATTTTCAAGATTCAGGCCAATATGAAC
>DCGL01000001.1 GCA_002314565.1 Clostridiales bacterium UBA1779 | reverse complement strand
AGGCAGATTATAAAAATGAAAAAAACAAAGATTCTGTCGCTTGTCCTTGCACTGATTCTTGTCCTGCCGACCTTCGTTTTTCAGGCAGGAGCCCAAAAATATAAGTACGGTTCGGTTGAAGATGTCGATCAGCTTGTCTGGAAAACAGCGTATCTGACGACTTATCTTGTAGATCAGCAACCGATAACCACGCTGAATGACTTCTACATTACAGGAACAGATACAGATATTGCCTATAATGATTATGCTGTATGTGCAGAAGAGGACCTTCTGGCAATCGACAGCGCGGAGGGCAAATTTCAGTTCCTTCTGACTGACGGTTCATACAAGAATTATTACTATTTTTACGAATACAAGGGCTTGAATATGAGCTGCTCCTCGTTTGAGATGTTCCATCAGATAGGAAAAAACGGACTTTCGGAGCAGTACTGCGATTCCGAAATTGACATTCTGGTATCAACAGATAAAGGAAAAACATATTCTGTTGCCTGGTCTTCGGTACCTTATGTTTATGATGACTGTGCTTCGGATGCTGTTTCGATATTCGGGCGCATTTATCAATCCGGCGGCAACAATCAGCAATCAATATCCATTGAAAATACAGAAATGAGATACCTCAAATGCTACGAAACCTTCAATGACAGATATGAGGGAGTTACAAATATTATATATGCCTGTTCAAAACTGAGACGTGTAATTACCAAGCCCCAAGCAGGCGTGTACGACTACAGTGTTCCAAACATAAAAATCGGTCAGCTGTCCGAATTCAGAGTATTTGATTCAAACATTACCCCGGTAAAGCCGCTGAAAATCAGCCTTGATGGGGCAAAAGACGTTTATGCTGCCGGTGAAACAGCAACATTTACAATAGATATCAGCGACAATCCCGGTTTTACCGATTTGCATCTATATATTGACGTCCCGGAAAACCTCTCTGTATCTTCTGTTGCTCTTAGAAAAAACAGTATGCTCAATGCAAGCGGACGTATTAGTGAAACAAATTATAAATATAACCGCATTTTTCTTGACTTTACTTCTGATTCTGTCTGTACGGTAAACAGTACTATTGCAAGAATAACGGTGGTGGCGAATTCGGAATTAACTGCCGAGCAGATGAATGGTTTACATCTTAGATGTGCCGGACTGCGATATCAGTCATTGTATCTCAAGTATACCATAAGCGATACCGTTGCCACAATCAGCAAAAATCCGGCAGGAGATGCCAATGCTGACGGGGTAACCGATATTAACGACCTTGTTTGTCTCAGAAAATATCTTTTGTCATATAATTCTACGACAAAAATGTATTCTGAGCAAATTTCTCAAGCAGTCGACATGAACTATGACGGTTCAGTCAATCTAAAGGATCTCGTCATTCTCATAAAGAAACTTGCCGGATAATTATTAAGCGGACCGGGGGACGGTTATGCGGACCGGGGGACGTTTCTGGTGGTTCAATTTGAACCACCAGAAACGTCCCCCGGTCCGCTTTTCACAATATCTCAATCAACTTCTTAACGTCTTCCTTTGCCGTAGCCCAGCTTGTGCAGAAGCGGATGGCCGTGTGATTTTCGTCAATGTTTTCCCAGAACGAGAAATTGACTTTTTTCGCAAGCTCCGCCTTGCGGCTGTTCTCAAGCACAACCATAATCTGGTTTGTGGGCGTGTCAAACAGAAGCTGATACCCTTTCTCTCTCAGCGCTGCTCTGAGCTCAATCGCCCGCTCAATTGCGTTGTGACCGAGCTCGTAGTACAAGCCGTCAGTGAAGAGAGTATCGAACATAACACCGAGCAGCCAGCCCTTCGCAAGAAGTGCGCCGTGCTGCTTTATTCTTGTCACGAAGCGCTTCGGCATATTGCCGTGAGTGAATACGACTGCCTCTCCGAACAAGGCTCCGCACTTCGTGCCTCCGATATAGAAGACGTCGCAGAGCTTTGCGATATCCTCAAGCGTTACGTCGGACAAGCCCATATCCGCGCAGGCAAGAGCGTAGGCAAGGCGTGCTCCGTCAAGGAAAAGAGGAATGTCATATTCGCGGCAGATGCGGCTGAGATCGGTCAGTTCCTTCTTCGTGTAAAGCGTGCCGATCTCGGTCGGATGCGAGATATAAACGATACCGGGGAACACCATATGCTCGTAGTTTCCGTCGGCATAAAAGGTCTTTATCAGCACCTCAAGCTCGCCCGCGTCAATCTTTCCGTCGTGCTCAGGCAGAGTCAGAACCTTGTGTCCGGTGAACTCAATTGCCCCTGCTTCGTGGACGTTTACGTGTCCGCTCGAGCAGGCAATGACGCCCTCGTAAGCCTCGGTACAGGTGTCGATAACCAGCTGGTTTGTCTGCGTTCCGCCGACCAGGAATCTCACCTGAGCGTCCGGACACTTGCATGCCAGCCTGATTTTTTCAGCCGCACTCCTGCAGATTTCGTCCTCTCCGTACCCCGGATTTTTCACTCTCGCTCCGTCGAGCAGGCGTGTCAGTATTTTCTCATGCGCGTTTTCGCAATAATCGTTAACAAAAGAAAGCATTGTTGTACTCCTTGATTTTTATGGCAATATTCTATCACAAATAGCTTTTCTATGCAATAGAATTCTGAGACAGAAGTGTCCCCATGCCTCAGAAAACGGTCAGTTTCCTTCCTTAATTATTTAAGCATATTCAGGATTCCGGTCAGAACTTCATCAATCGGCTTATCAAGCCAGTTCTTTTTTGACGTCATCAAATTGGCGACATACAGTTTGTTGGCGAAAACCGATTCCAGCCTTCGAATAATATCGTCAATATTGTTCTCCCTCATTCCCGAATCATCATATATAAGTGCTTTAAGGCAATATTTCAGCTTTTCATTATCTGAAGTTTCAAGCAGATAATATATATCAAATACATCCTTGAATCTGGTTGAGAATTGTCCGAATTTAAGTAAGGAGCGCAATTTTTCAGTCAGCATCTGTTCTTTAGAATTAATCAGCAAACTGACTCCTTCAGAATTCATTCCAACGTCAAAGCAGTACTCTTCCTGCTCGATATCAAGATGCTTATGAACTCCGAAATCAATTTTACTTTTCACGCTGTTATGCATTGAATCGTGTAATTCAACATACGCTTGTTTTCCGCGATAATCCTGCTGACGTAATTCTTCAATTTCACCAACGCGAAGAACGGACAGAGACGAATCAACATTCAGACTCGATATAAATCTGTCAATCGAATCATCACTCAATGAATACTTGATAAAATCAATATCCATATCAAGGGTTGCACGGCGGGAGTTTCCAGTTATATTCCTCATAACAACCCCACCCTTAACCGTGATATTCCGCTTATACTGACTATTGTTTATCATAGCCAAAATCAAATCCTGGCATACTTTGGCTTCAGCATTTGGACCCTCGTAATGCTGAGTCCTTGCCTGCTCAATCAGCTCAGCTATGTTTATCATTCAAAACACCTCCAGTTGTATCGTTCTGTAAAGACTGTCGGAAAAAGGGAAGAGTGGAAGATAGTTCTGAAGCTTTTCAATATCCAGCTTGCCCGTACGTCTGCGGTAACTTTCGACAATTTCTTTATAATAATCAAAAGGAAGATTGTTCTTGTTTCTCACGAGTTCGATAAGCATACGCTCAGGATCATATATTCTGATTTTTGTTCCGCTGACATCCATAGTGGTTGAGCCAATCAAAAACAGATTGTCTCTGTAAAAGCTTTGCTTTATCCGCTCATCCTTGAATCTGGTAAAGGATCTCAAAGTGGCAAGATGATATTTTTCCGGTACGGTGTCAGACAATGAGTGATAATAAAAGGCACTGTTCATGGTAAATATTGCATCGGGATACTTATATGAAATCAGTTCAAGTTCTGACGGTCTGCCGGCGTCGGAATAAATACCGGGAGCAATTTTGTAAATCTCTTTTGCAGCTATTGCATTTGCCAGTTGATAAGCATTATTGTATTTTTCAATGCATTCGTTGTATGATAAAATCATTCGGATACGCCTCCTCGATGTCCGAGCAAATATACACAAGGCGAGGTGATGTGTGTATTGTTACTAAAATAATATCATACAACCATTTAATTGTCAAGCATAATTTTGGGTTGAGACAGGTCTGTGGGGATTGCTCTTTTGCCTTCTTCTGTGAGACAGAAGTGTCCCCCGGCTTCAGAAAACAGTCAGTTTCCTTCCTTTATATTATACATATACTCACTGCCTCTTTTTTTCAATTCGAAAAAATCTAATTATTAATAAAATGCGAATAAAGATGGCTCAAAATCAAACGAAAAAGCCAAATAACAACCAATTATGAACAAAAAACACATTTGCTTTGAAATGACCGGAAATCACTCTTTGTCCCCCGAAAATTTCCCCGTTGCAAACGAATGTGAAAAATGCTATAATAATTTATATCTTTCAGTAAAAGGAGTTCGACAGTTATGCCTTACTCAGAAACCTCACCCTGGATACTTGAACGTGAAGCAACGGTCTGCGGCTGGAAGCCGGATTACAACCGCGGCTTCTTCAACAATATGAACGTCGATATCAAGACCGACTTTTTCAGCTTTTCAAACCGCCAGCTTCACGAGTACGTAAAGATGATGAAGGCTTCCGGCTTTACCGGAATGCAGTTCAACGACAGCACGGACAAGTGGCGTTTTATGGGTTCGTGGGAAAGCGTCCACGACAGATTCAAGACCCTCTGCGACTGCCTTCACGAGGAGGGAATGCACGCGACTCTCTCTGTTATGGGAGCGGCATTCCACATCCACGGCTGGACCGACGATGAAATCTGCTATACTCCAAAAGAGGGGTACGACGCCTTCACTGACCCGAAGGTTCACGCCTGCTTTGAAAAATACTACAGGATTTACGCTGACCTCGCGCCCTACGTTGACCGCCTGATAATCCGTTTCTTCGACCCCGGAGTCCTGACCGATTACCCCGTCATTTTCCGTTACGCCAACCTGCTTGCGGATATGTTCCGCAAGGAAAATCCGAACGTTAAATTCGGAATCGACACCTGGGGCTGTCCCGCGGATTTCCCCACGGCACTCGTCAAAGAACCGAGCTTCAGGGGAATGACGCTGCTCGAACTTCCGTTCCCTCCGCGCTGGGCGGGTCACCCCGAAAAGCGCGCCGCCTTCCGTCAGGGTGTCAAAGACCTCGGCTGCGAGCTCGGAGCCTGGGGCTGGTACACCATTGAAAAAGAAGTCGACCAGTCCGGCTCGATGTACGTAAACGCGAAGCTCATCAAGGAAATCTACAACCTCGCCCGCGAGCAGGGCGACCACGTGATGATTCCGACCTACTGGTCCGAGATGGACTCGAACCACACGATGAACATCTTCTCACTCTATTGCGCGGGTCAGCTGCTCATCAATCCGGACCGCGACCCGGACGAGCTCCTGCACGAAGTTGCCCGCAAGGTTTTCGGGCCGGAGCACGAAGACGACGCATTCTTCGTCCTGAATCTGATTCAGGATGCACGCACCGGTTCGACCTGGAGCAGCTACTGGCTCGACTGTCCGAACCTCATTCTCGGAGGCCTGAACCCGGAAGACATCTCGGCACGCGCGTCTTACGCACTCGAAAAAATCAAGTCAATCGCTGCCGACAAACAGATGACTCACGAGCTGCCGCTGCCCGTCGAACCTCAGGTCATCGCCCGCCTCATCATCCCGATGGTCGACCAGATCAAGCGCCTCGCCGACTTCCGAATTGAGCTGAAAAAGCTTGATGAGCGCCTTGCGGCAGGAGCACAAAAATCCGAGCTTTACGCCGCCATCGACGAACTCTGGCAGCCGGTTCCCGACTTCAACGGAATCGTCGGAGTCTGGGGGCAGATTGAAGACCGCGTCATGTTCTATCACGTCCGCGACTTCTGTCAGCGTGCCGGCATCGAAATCCCAAAGAAACCAGCCCGCACCTTCCTCTGGATGAAACGCTACTACGAGCACATGGGAGTCATCCAGCGCGGCCACTCCGAACCCGTCCACATGCACCGCAAATTCTTCGAAGGCGGCTACCCCTTCCTCGAAAACAACGAGCTCGTCCTCTGTGAGCTTGAACGCCTCGGCGTCATCAATCGCGACGAAGAAGGCAAGGTCTGGCTCGCCGACTGGGAAAACTACAAATACGATTTCTGCTTCTGACTAACCTCACCTTGATGACCGGGGACTGTCCCTTTGTCATCGAGCACAGCGAAGATGACTAAGGGTCTGTCCCTCCGTCATCAAACACCCCAACCTCCCCTTGATGACCGGGGACTGTCCCTTTGTCATCGAGCACAGCGAAGATGACTAAGGGCCTGTCCCTCCGTCATCAAACAACCAAATCATTCCAAAAAATCATATTATTACAAAATTATGAACTACAACATCAAAATTAATGACCAAACCATCCCATTTGACCGTCCTATCCGCGTCCTTGACCTGATTGACGGTGACCGCCGCCGCTATATCTGCTGCAGCGTCAACAACCGAATCCGTGAGCTCAATTACCCTCTTCATTTCGATGCGGAGGTTAAGCTCCTCACAAAATCCGACTATCACGCCATCAAGGCTTACGAAACCTCACTGCGTTTTATCACGGTCATGGCGTGCTCCCGAGCTTTCCCGAATCAGCCGGTCAAGCTCAGCTACAATATGTCGCGCTCCATCTTCCTCACCTTCGCCGAACCGGCGTCAGCCGGCGGTCAGAGAATCCCGGAGCCCTCCTTCGACAGCCGCAAGCTTGCCGTTCTGAAACAGACGATTGACTCAATTATCTCCGCCGATTATCCCATAGTCCGCAAGGTAATGACCAAGGACGAGGCCGTAGAATTTTACCGGGAGCACGGCTACGACGATAAAATCGCCCTGCTTAAATACCGTCCCGAAAAGATTGTTCACCTCAACGAATGCGATGGCTATATGAACTATATGTACGGCCATATGGTTCCCTCGACCGGCTGTATCTCCGATTACCGCCTCACCCTTTTCGGTAACGGAATCATGATTCAGTACCCACGCAGTGAAGAGAAGGGAGGCATCCCGCCCTTCGAAGAAGCAGCCGTTTACGGCCGCACACTTCGGGACAGCTATCTCCGTTCAAAGCTGATGGGAACCGATTCGATCGCAGGCATCAACCGCCGCGTCGAAAAGGACGGGCCCGTCGATTTCATCAATATGTGCGAATCCGTCCACAACGATATGCTTGCCGAGCTCGGCAGAAAAATTCAGGCAGAGAAAGACAGCATCCGACTGATCTGCATAGCAGGTCCCTCCTCAAGCGGAAAGACAACCTTTGCAAACCGTCTTCGCGTCGAGCTTATGTCCCGCGGACTTGAACCGCTTCGCATCTCTCTCGATGATTACTATCTCGACCATTCACAGGTCCCGCTTGACGAAGAAGGGAAGCCTGATTTCGAGTGCGTGGAATCCCTCAATCTCGAACAGATAAATTCCGACCTCATCGACCTTATCAATGGGGAAGAGGTCAGCCTTCCCGTCTTTGATTTCATTCAGAAGAAACGCGTCCCCGGCCGCAAGGTGAAACTCTGCTCAGACCAGCCGATTATCATCGAAGGCATTCACGCCCTGAA
>DCGL01000126.1 GCA_002314565.1 Clostridiales bacterium UBA1779 | reverse complement strand
TTGTTTTTCCGGCAAACTCGGGAGGCTCTCCGACGCTATAAAAAAACAATTGACTAAATCGATTTGTTATGGTATAATGAATTGAATTTTTTCATGAAAATGAATTATTATACAGCGTAATATTCACAGCAACGTTTTTCTTTAGCTTATTATCTATGAAAGCAGGTAACTTGAAATGTTCTTCGAAAGACTTTCCGAATTCGACCCCGAGGTTGCGGCCTCCTGTGACCGTGAACTGAAGCGTCAGCAGGGCAATATCGAGCTTATTGCCTCTGAAAACATCGTATCCGAGGCTGTTCTTCTTGCAGCCGGAGGAATACTGACCAACAAATATGCAGAAGGTTATCCTGCGCACAGATACTACGGCGGCTGCGTATACGTCGACGAAGTTGAAGAAATCGCCCGCGAAAGAGCCTGCCGCCTGTTCGGTGCCGAACACGCAAACGTTCAGCCCCACTGCGGCGCCAACGCCAATCTCGCTGCCTTTATGGCGCTTCTCACCCCCGGTGATACCGTTCTTTCAATGAAGCTTTCAGCCGGAGGACACCTGTCCCACGGCACTCCGATGAATATTTCAGGAAAGTGCTTCAACATCGTAAACTACGGCGTTGACGACGTGACCGGCCTTATCAATTACGACGAAGTCCGTCAGCTTGCTCACGAATGCAAGCCCAAGATGATTCTTGCCGGGGCTTCCGCTTATCCGAGAATCATTGATTTCGCCGAATTCCGCAAGATTGCAGACGAAGTCGGTGCCTTCCTTATGGTCGATATGGCTCACATTGCAGGTCTTGTTGCAGCCGGAGAACATCCGTCGCCCATTCCCTATGCCGATATCGTAACGACCACTACACATAAAACTCTTCGCGGTCCCCGCGGAGGTCTGATTCTCTGCCGCGAAGAATATGCAAAGCAGGTTGACAAGGCCATATTCCCCGGAACCCAGGGCGGTCCTCTCGAGCACATAATTGCCGCCAAGGCCGTTGCCTTCGGTGAAGCTCTCAGACCCGAATTCAAGACCTATCAGCACGGGATTGTTCTCAACGCAAAGGCACTTGCAAAAGGACTTCTCGACAGAAAAATCAATCTCGTTTCAGGCGGTACGGACAATCACCTTATGCTTCTCGACCTGCGCGGAACCGGGACGACCGGCCGCGACCTTGAAGTCAGACTCGACTCAGTCCACATCACCGCAAACAAGAATTCCATCCCGAACGACCCCGAGAAGCCCACTGTCACCTCGGGTATCCGCGTCGGAACCCCTGCCGTCACGACACGCGGCATGAACGAAGCCGATATGGACAAGATTGCAGCCTTCATCGCCGACAGCGTATACGACTTTGATGCAAAGAAGGAGTCCATCAACGCAGGCGTTGCAGAACTCTGCGCAAAGTATCCGATTTACAATCATTGATAAATAACAGATGCGCCGTTTATTTCATAGGCGAACTCCTTTCGTTCACCGATGATATAAACGGCGCGTCTTTAATTATCAGAAAGACGTATTCTGCATCTCACAAGTGAACTCCTGTCGTTCATCGGAGAGATACAGAATACGTCTGATTTTACTTTATTTCAAGTGTTTCTTCGATTTTAAGACCGTTTCTGACGGCTATATCGAGGGCTTGCCTGTAGGCAGCCTCGTTGGATATTGATTCCACGTCGTGGGCATCTATGCCGATGACGGTTCTGAGATTCTTTTCACCGGCAATTTTCCAGAATATTTCATTCGGGTAATTGCGTTTCGCACGTATACCGAGAAGATTTATTTCTACCGGAATATCCGCTTTCTTTGCAAGGTCGCACAGCCTCGTGCACTTTTCTTTGTAAGTTTCAGCGTCGCCCGTGAAATTCATAAGATCGGGGTGGGCGAGATACAGGAAATTGTATTTCGAAAGCCCTTCCTCGATTTCATTTATATAAAGATCGAATTTTGCGGGGTCAGGCGACGGATGACCGGGCCATGATAACGGCATCTCGGTTTCGCTTGCAAGATTGTGCTGACCGAGTATATAGTATTCAATCGGAAACTGACTGAGAAAGTCCATAGTCTGTCTGAAATAAAGCGGATAATACTCTATTTCAAGTCCGATATGGATTTCAATATCGTTTTTGTACTCGTCTCTGAGGTCCGAAAGAACGCGTACGTAGTCTTCGGTTTCTTCCGGCCTCATACGGTAATTTGAGTAATAATCCCCACGGTTGAAAATATACGGTGAGTGATCGGAAAAGCCGAGAATTCTGATTCCGCTTTTGATTGCTTCTTCTATATATTCTCTCTCGGTTCCGCTTGCGTGATGGCAGCGGAAGGTGTGTGAATGGTAATTTGCGTACATCATAATTTGTGAACTCCTGCTTCCGTATAAATACGGAAAACCGGCCCCGGAAACCGGGGCCATATTATTATTTGTTTTCTTTGAGCTTTCCGTCTTTGCCGCGGTAAAATGCGGGAACGTATTCGTCTCTGAAACGCAGGCGCCAGTAAACGTTGCATCTCCAGTCATAGTTCGTTCTCATATCGCAGACCCAGGAATCGAATACGGCTTTTCTCGGGTCATCTGTTCTGACTGTTTCGTCGGCGTGCCACTTTCCGTCGTGTCCGGCAGCCATAAAGAGCTCGTCGCCCATATAAATGAAGGTGTGTCCCTTGGCAAGAAGAACGTCACCGGGTTTGATTTCGCCGGCTTCAAAATATTCGCCGAAGGGCTTTCCTTCTTCCCAATGAGTTATATCGGCCGCCTTGAGAATATTGGGGGCAAGGGTATCGTAGTTTGCCATTCCGCATTCTCTGTCACCCCAGAATCTCTTCGGATAGGGGCAGACACCGAGGTCGATATAGGCCCATCCTGCGGGCATTGCGCAGTTTGTGCCGGGATGTTCGTCGACGACCATCTCGTCAAAAGAGGTCTGCTGAGGGGAATACTGATTGCTGTTTGAATAAATCCATCGGGCTCCCTTTGCCTTTTCTCTCTGAAGAACGTCTTCAAAGTACCAGCACTCGCCGAGAATGGCGTATGCTCCGGCGTTTACATTGGCGAGAACTTCCTCGCTTATGCGGCCGTATGCGTAGTTGTCGGTGTAAAACACTGTATTTTTATTCATTAATATCAACCTCCATCCGATTTTTCATATTATACCACAAATAAACCGGCAAAGCAAGGAAAGCGGCAAAAAACGTCGGTGCCGTTTTACGCTTTGCAAATCGAGCCGGCGAACCGGTCTTATGCGGGGCGGTCGGTCCGCGCTTCGAACAGCCATCCCGGGCTGTTATCAGGGGTTGCTCACACCGGTCCGACCGGTACACGTGCAATTGCGGGGCGAAACACTTGGTGTAAAATAATTGTAG
>DCGL01000009.1 GCA_002314565.1 Clostridiales bacterium UBA1779 | reverse complement strand
CTTATTACTTTGTTTGAATTGGTATTTGAACTCGCCGACGTTATGCTGCTTTCTCCGGACATACGTGCTGCCGAAAAGGATTTGAAAACCTATATATCCGATTACCACTTTCTGAAAGAGAACGATATACGGACAATACCGGAATTGCAAACATATATCTCGGAAACGGAAACGAAGATAACGGGTATAGAAACCGAACGGCAGTCTTTACGCAACAAGGTACGGCGTGAAAAATCTCCCGAAGTGAGAGCGGAAAACCGCGAGCAACGGGCGGCAATCACAAATCAAATCGATCCTCTGCGTGAAAAGCTCCGCAGGGCAAAGGATGTGCTGGAGAAATCTCCGCACATATATGAGCTTTTGAAAAACGAACACGAGCTGGAGCGTACCGCATACAGCAGAAATAAAGGAAGGAGCAGATAAAAATTATGAATAACACTATGAAAACGCCGGTAGCCATTCCGGTATCCAAATTACACCCCTTTGAGGGACACCCGTACAAAGTCCTCGACAACGAGGAAATGAATACGCTGATCGAAAGCATTCAGACGCAAGGCATTCTTTCTCCGCTGATTGTAAGACAGATAGAAAACACGACAGACGAATATGAGGTAGTAAGCGGGCACCGGCGCTTACACGCCGCTATGAAGGCAGGGCTGGAAACAGTTCCTGCCTTTATTTATGCCCTTGACCGGGATGCCGCCGCCATTGTCGTAGTGGACAGCAACCTGAACCGGGAGCATATCCTGCCGTCTGAAAAAGCGTTTGCATACAAACTCAAAATGGATGCGCTGAATCATCAGGGCGTCACTTGTGGACAAGTTGGCCACAAGTCCCGTGATGATGTTTCCGAAACAGAAAGCGGGCGCACCGTTCAACGATATATCCGTCTTACCTATCTGATCCCGGAACTGCTTGACTGGATGGACGAAGGAAAGGGGGCTCTTTCCGTCGGCGTAGAGCTTTCGTTCCTGCCGGAACAGTTTCAGTACAACGTATTGGAAATCTGCGAAATGATTGACTGTACACCGTCGTATTCGCAGGCGTGGCATCTGCATCAGTATTGCAAGGACGGAACGCTGGATAAGTGCCTTATCTTCACAATGCTTTCCGAAGAAAAGGCAAATCAGAGGGAGACGATAAAGGTTCCGGTGGAGCGTCTGCGTGACATTATCCCGGATGGTTTTACCGTCAAGCAGACAGAAGATTTCCTGATTAAGGCAGCGGAGCATTACAAAAAATATCTGCAGAAGCAGAAAGAAAATACAAGATAAGGAGAAAAAGCATGAAAATGAATTCAGTAAAGAGAGACGGATGGATTTGCAGATTACTTCCGGAGAAGCGCGAGTACCGTATTAACGGCGTAACATATATTGTAGCGGCTAGATTCGAGAAATCCGATTCCGAAAACAGCATTCGTTCCAGATTTGAGCGAATAATCAATAACGAAATGATAGATTTGACGACAGAGCCGCCGTGTGATAAAATTGTTGAGGAAAATGTGTATTCGGCTGCCGGGAAGGAGGAGTAAATGCAGTCGAAAAGCAAGAAAAAGAAAACAGATGAAATCGGCATTACCGCGCTGTACAACCGTCTTTCACGCGATGACGGGACGGACAGCGAAAGCAATTCTATCGCCAATCAGAAGAAAATGCTTTTACAGAAGGCAAAGGAACTGGGGCTTACCAATACCCGTTATTATGTCGATGACGGCTATACCGGAACCAATTTCAACCGTCCGTCGTTTCAGAAAATGATCGAGGATATCGAGATGGGGTATGTAACCACTGTAATGGTTAAGGACCTTTCCCGTCTCGGACGTGATTATGTTTCGGTCGGACACTATACTGACACATATTTCCCCGAGCATAACGTCCGATTTATCGCCGTAAACGACGGAATCGACAGTGATGAGGGGGAAAGCGAAATTGCCCCGTTCAAGAATATCCTAAACGAAATGTATGCAAGGGACATTTCCAAGAAGGTACGTTCTTCCCACCGTTTGAGGGGAAATGCCGGGGAACCTCTTTCGCAGCCTCCCTATGGGTATATGAAGTCTCCGGAAAACAAGAAAAAATGGATTGTGGATCCCGAAGCCGCCGCTATCGTGAAGCGAATTTTCAAAATGTGCATAGAAGGAAACGGGTATGAAACCATTGCCAGGACATTGCAGCTGGAAGAAATACTGAATCCGACGGCATACTGGCAGAGCAAAGGACTGGGGCGCGGAGGAAAAAAGACACAGCCTAATCCCTACCGTTGGTGTAAGACAGCTGTGCAGAAAATTCTTGCGCAGCAGGAATACTGCGGAGATATCATCAATTTTAAGACATACTCGAAAAGCTTCAAGAATAAGACCCGCATCGAGAATCCGCAGGAAAACTGGGCGGTTTTCAAAGACGTTCATGAGCCTATTATTGATCGGGAAACCTTTGAGCAGGTTCAGCGAATGAAAGGAAAAACCAAACGCCGGGCTCCAAAGCCGGAAAATTCGGAGAAAAGCATCTTTTGTGATTTGCTCTTTTGCGGAGACTGCCACAGCAAGATGCGTTATCGTACCAACACGGGGAATAAAGACATTCACTTCTTTGTTTGCGGTAACGGCTGGTCGGATTATCGCGGAACCTGTAAAAGCCGCCACTACGTCAGGGCGGATTCTGTGGAACAGGTTGTGATGCTTGAACTGCGCCGTATGGCAGAATTCCTGAAATCCGACGAAGAAGCATTTGCCGATCTTCTGGCTCAGAGAACCAACAGGGAGATTGCTAAAGAAAAGAAAATGGCAGAAGCGGAACTTCAGAAATCCGTTGTCAGGAACGATACGGTTTCCAAGCTTTACGAAAAGCTCTATGAAGATAATGCGTCCGGAAAGGTATCCGATGAATGGTTCATGCAGTTATCTCACAAATATGAGGTTGAACGTCTGGAACTGAAGGCAAAAATATCCGAACTGCGCAAACAGCTCGCCGAGATTGGAAGCGGTCAGCAGGAACGGGAGAATTTCACGAATGCAATACGCCGGTTTATGGAAATGGAAACACTGACAGCTCCGCTGCTTCGTGAACTCATTGACCATATCGATGTTTTTGAAACAGAGGGAGTCGGAAAGAACCGAACACAGCGTATTATCATCTATTACCGTTTTGTGGGCTATATTGAGATTCCGGATACGACCTTCCGTGATAATTTCAAAGCGGATACCAGAAAGTGCGTGGCAGTGGAATATGTTCCAACAATATCCGCATAATAAAAATGAGCAGACCGAAGCCTGCCCATGAAAAGCGCTGAAAAAAGCAAATCGAGTATTCATAAGTCAAGTCCCTTATGAATACTCGATATGGTGCGGGTAACAGGACTTGAACCTGCACAGTTTCCTACTGGATCCTAAATCCAGCGCGTCTGCCAATTCCGCCATACCCGCATTATTATTTAAACTGCCAATTCCACCATACCCGCGGAATTTAATTTTATAAATGGCGCCGCGAATGCGGCGCCATTTATACTGTTACGGTCAGTTTTCGGGATCCTCTGAATCGCTGTCTTCGTCTTCGTCTTCGAAATCATCGATGTCGAAGTCGTCCTCGTCATCACCGTAAAGAGTTTCCTCAACGTCGCCGAGATCCTCATCGATTTCCTCGATGTACTCGTTCATATAGTTGATGTCTTCCTGCATACCGTCAACTTCCGTGCAGATGGCAGTGCAGAGATCGATGAGAGCGTCGAGAAGCTTGCCCTCGTTTGTTGTCTTGTCAAAGGAAAGACCCTCTGCCAGACCCTTGAGATAAGCGGCTTTTTCCTTGAGTTCCATAGTGAAAACCTCCGTTATTTGCAATTTGGAAGATTACTTGCCGGCACGGGACAGATATTCGCCTGTGCGGGTATCAATCTTGATGGTTTCTCCGACATCGATGAAGAGCGGAACCTTAATCTGGGCACCGGTCTCGAGGGTGGCGGGCTTCAGTGTGTTGGTAGCGGTGTTGCCGGCGAAACCGGGATCGGTGTCGGTAACCTGCAGTTCAACGAATGTGGGAGGTTCTACTGAGAAAACCTTGCCCTTGTAGGAAACGAGCTTGCAGACCATTTCTTCCTTAACGAAAGCGAATGAATCGGGAAGAACTTCCTTGTTGAGGGGGAGAGTATCGAATGTTTCCATATCCATGAAGTAGTACAGATCCCCGTCATTGTAGGAGTACTGCATGTCTTTTCTTTCAATGAAAGCACTGTCGAACTTATCTGTGGGGCTGAATGATCTTTCGATTACGCCACCGGTGATGACATTCTTCATCTTGGTACGTACGAAAGCGGCGCCCTTACCGGGCTTTACATGCTGGAATTCGACGACCTGGAATACGTTGCCTTCCAGTTCAAATGTTACGCCGTTCTTAAAATCGCCGGCTGTTACCATGGGATTTACCTCCGTGTGTTGAGAAATTAAAAAATTACAATATATTTTATACTATTTTGCCTTTTTTTGCAAGCCTTTTCTGAAATTTTTTTGCATTTTTGGCAGAGAAGGAGCCTTGGTGTAAAATAATTGTAGGAGATTTGAGGAGGTCAAAAAAGGCCTCGGAGGGTAAATACATATTTTCTGCTTAAAGATTCTGAGCCGAGG
>DCGL01000028.1 GCA_002314565.1 Clostridiales bacterium UBA1779 | reverse complement strand
TGGGTGACCTCCTACTCGATTAAGGTGTACTACGAAAAGGTAGTAACCTGATCATAGCGACCTCTTGTTCCTTGGTATGACACAAGAACAATATTATATTATCACATAACGAGCTTTTTGTCAACAAAGAAAAGATTTTGAATATAAAAAAAAATTAAGCTTTCCGACTTTTTGCATCGAATTTCAAAAAAACTCTTGACAATATGTCGAATGCAACATATAATTATGTTGTGAGGTATATTAATGGCAAAATTTAAGGTCGTATTTTATGAGACAGAGAATGGTGAATGTCCTGTTGAAGATTTTATTCAATCATTGGATAATAAAATGTATGCAAAGGTATTGCGCACTGTTGATCTGCTTGAAAATAATGGAACAGATTTGCGCAAACCGCATTCTGCTTCGCTGGGAAACGGAATATTTGAGTTGCGCATAAAGCAAGGGTCAGATATTTCAAGGGTGCTGTATTTCTTTTTTATCGGAAATATTGCAGTATTAACTAACGGATTTGTTAAAAAAACTCAAAAAACTCCTGAAGGAGTAATTTCTTTAGCAATAAAGTATAAAGCAGATTTTGAAAGGAGATATTCAAAATGAGAACATACAGTGAGTTCCGGGAAAAATCATTGAAAAACCCGGAAATCAAAAGGGAATATGATGCGTTGCAACCTGAATACGATATTATTCAGGCAATGATAGATGCCAGAAAAAGCCGTAATATGACACAAAAGGATTTGTCTGAAGCAACCGGTATTACACAGGCGGATATAAGCCGAATTGAAAACGGTACGAGAAATCCCAGTTTGGATATGGTAAAAAGACTTGCATCCGGAATGGGAATGCGTTTGAAGCTTGAATTTATTCCAGAACACCCAAGTCATTGATTCTACAGAAAAAAGTGAAAAATCAAAAGACTGTTTGTTACCATATTATTGTTATACCCGAAAGGCTTTACAAATGAATCTCTGTGATCCAAAAACGATAAAAGATATTATGTCCATATTCGGGCTTACCTTCCGCAAGGAATTCGGTCAGAACTTCCTGACCGACATAGGAACCGTGCAGAGCATTGCCGATTCCTGCTTGGGTGCCGATACCATACTTGAAATCGGAGCCGGTTGCGGCTCCCTGACGCACGAGCTGGCGCAAAGATACCGCCACGTTATTGCTCTTGAAATAGACAAGGGACTTATTCCTCTTCTGAAATACACCCTTGAAGACGATAAAAACGTCGACGTGATTCAGGCTGACGTAACGAAGACTGACCTTGGGGTACTCCTTTCTGAAGAATTCAGAAACGGAAAAGTATCCGTCTGCGCCAACCTTCCATATTATATTACAACTCCTATTCTGCTTCAGCTGCTTGAATCCGGACTTTCTTTTGAATGTATAACGGTTATGATTCAGGCGGAGGTCGCCGACAGGCTCTGTGCGAAGCCGGGGGATTCGGAATACGGCTCCGTCACTGCGTTTATGTCGTATTTCGGCAAGTGCGAAAGACTGTTTGAAGTCCCTGCCTGCCGTTTTCTGCCTCCTCCCAAGGTCGATTCAACAGTCGTAAGACTTAATCTTTACAAAGACAAGCCCGTTAAGCCGGTCAATGAAGAAACCTTCTTCCGCGTTATCCGTGCCGCTTTCGGACAGAGAAGAAAGACTCTTCCGAATGCGCTGTCGGCAGGAATTTCAGAGCTTTCAAAGGCGGAAATCACAGAGGCAATCCTCGCCTGCGGATATTCAGCGGATATACGCGGTGAACGTATGTCGGTTGAGGATTTCGCGTCAGTTGCCGACGAAATTTTCCGCAGAACGGAGAAGAAAAATGAGCAATAATTCCGAAGAACATCGCAGAGAAGAAAAGCTCGATGCTGAGGAGCTTGACAAAAAGACCATACTCAGAAAAATACAATATGAAGAAGAAACGCTCAGTCCGCTTCAGTCGAAGATTTCCAACTTTTGGTATTATAACAAGTGGAAGGTAATCATTTCTCTGTTTGTAATATTTGTAGTGGTGATATGCTGTGCTCAGACCTGCTCAAATTATAAGGAGGACATAATTGTCTTTTATTCGGGCTCCTGCTATCCCACCTCAGAACAGATATCCGATATTGACGGTATGCTCTCAACTTATCTTCCTTATGATTACAATAATGACGGCAGCAAACGTGCTGAGATCAATCCCGTGAGCGTATACAGTGACGAACAGGTTGAAGCCCTCAATGCCCGTGCGGAAAAGGATGATAACTATTCAAAGGTGGATTCGTCTCATAATATCGAACAACTGAGAAATTTCGATACGATTATGCTGTCCGGTGAATACAGTGTCTGCATCATTGAAGAATGGCTCTATTACAGAGTATCGGCCTCCGGCGGCTTCAGAAAAGTTGCGGACGTACTCGGAAACAGCCCTGAAAATACAATCAACGGTGAAGCGATTTATCTTTGCGATACTGCGATTTACAAGGACAACCCCGGACTGTTCGACGGCTTTGATGAAAAAACCGTGGTTTGCCTGCGGACAGAATCACAGATAGGGAAACTTTTCGGAAGCCAATCGTCAGGTGAAGGATATAAGTATGCCGAAGAATATTTCCGTAAGCTTGTAAACGGAATACAATAAGGTTTGTTTTAAGTAACAAAGTTATAATGATACCGGAATCCTGAAATCGATCCAAGACGGTTTCTGTATTCCGGTTTTTCAGGAAAGAGAGAAGTTAAAGAGAAAATGAGATTGTTACTTGCCGAAGATGAAAAAGCACTGTCAAGAGTTCTGGTGAAGATACTGGAAAAGAACAACTATTCGGTTGACCCCGTATATGACGGAGCAGAAGCTCTCGAATTCCTTGAAGCAGGAGAATATGACGCAGCAATTCTGGATATTATGATGCCAAAGCTGGATGGCATCTCGGTTTTAAAGGCAATAAGAGCCGGAGGAAACAATCTTCCGATACTTTTGCTCACTGCCAAAACAGAGATCGACGATAAGGTCGCGGGACTTGATGCCGGGGCAAACGATTATCTGGCAAAGCCCTTTGACACAAGAGAATTGCTTGCAAGAATCAGAGCCATGACGCGTCAGAAGGAAACGGGAAATTCGGAACTGACATTCGGTAACACCAAGCTTGACAGGTGTACATATGAGTTGTCGTCTGCTGCAGGCTGTTTCAGGCTGACCGGAAAAGAATACCAGCTTATGGAAAAACTGATGATGAGTCCCGGGAAAATTGTATCCTCGGAAAGACTTTTTGAAAGTATCTGGGGTTATGACAGCGAAGCTGAAATAAACGTTGTATGGATTTACATTTCTTATCTGAGAAAGAAACTCAGCGCAATGGGCTCCAACGTCGAAATCCGGGCTTCGCGCGGGGCGGGCTATACGCTCGAGGTGAAGGATAAAAATGATTAAGAGACTCAAAAAGAAGTTTCTCATTCTGTCGATGACTATGCTTGTAATACTTGTTTCTCTCATTGTTGCAAGTATGAACGTAATAAACTACCTGTCAGTCGTAACCGAGGCAGACACAACACTGAATATCCTGTCGTCAATCAATTCCGAACGTTTTCTTTCAGACGGCAGCTATTCGGGCGGAAATGAAGTGCCTGAAAAGCCTGAAGAAAATGCAGGGGAGTCTTCACATAATCGCGAAGAAAACAGACCGGATTCGTCTTTCATTCCGGATGACTTTCCTCAGAATAATCCGGAATCTTCTTCGGCGTTTCCCGACAAGCGACCGGAAGATTTTTCCGAAATAATGAACGAACTCGGAAAGCGCGGAATTCGAGACCGTATGCCGGGAAACTTTGATATCGAAATTCCGTATGAATCGCGTTTCTTCACCGTATATCTTGACAGTGAATGGAAGATGAGCGATTCGGATCTTTCAATGACGGCCTCCGTTTCAGAGGATGAGGTAGGAACATACGTTCAGAAGGTTCAGAGCAAGAATAGTGAAAACGGTTTTGTAGGAAATTTCAGATATCATTTAAACGTAACTGAAAAAGGATATATTCTGTTGTTTCTCGATTGCGGCAGAAAGCTTGACACATTTAATCGTTTTATGCTGATCAGCTGTCTTGTGGGTGTCGGAGGCTGCATTATTACGTTTTTCATTTTCCTGTTTGCCTCAGGAAAGATAGTAAAGCCGATTTCAGACAGCTATGAAAAGCAAAAAATGTTCATAACCGATGCGGGACATGAAATTAAAACTCCTTTAACCGTAATATCCGCAAATCTGGAGCTGCTCAGGACCGAAACCGACGATACCGAGTGTATAAACGATATTTCATCGCAGATTCAGCGCCTGACGACTCTGACGAACGACCTCGTGTCTTTGTCAAGAATGCAGGAAGGATACAGTCTTTCAAATCCCGTGGAAATTCCGGCTTCTGAAATCATTGAAGACGTCGCCGGCTCGTTCAGAAATGCATTTCAGAGCAACGGAAAAACGCTCTCGCTTTCTGTTCAGCCGCTTGTAAGCATTACCGGAGACCAGAACCTGCTTGTCCGTCTTACGTCCATCCTTGTCGAAAATGCCCTGAAATATTCAAGTGATTCGACAGAAGTATTTCTCAGCTTTGAGAAAAAGGGAAAGAATTCAGTTCTGACAGTTTCCAACCGTGTTGACAGAATTCTCAGCCCCGAAGAGCTTGTCCGGATTTTCGACAGATTTTTCAGAACCGACAAATCGCGTTCTTCATCGGTCGGAGGTCACGGCATCGGTCTTTCAATTGCCGGACAGATAATGGAAATTCACAGGGGAAAAATCAGTGCCTGTATGTCAGACTGGAATCTGTTTTCCGTTGTTGCCGTTTTCCCGGAATAAAATATTGTATTGCCGGTCTCTCATGGGACCGGCTGTTTTAAAAATGAAATTAAAGTAATTTTATATTATCATTTAAGGTTTCACTTAACTGACAGCTGTATAATTACGTTGTACAAAAGAAGGAGTACGACAGTGTATAGCTATGTGTTTAAACGTTATGAGCTGAAATATCTGTTAAATCCGGATCAATACGTTTTCTTTTTGAAGGCTGTCAGAGGATATCTGCAGCCTGACAAATATGGGGAAACCACGATACAAAGCCTGTATTATGATACCGACGATTACAGAATTATCAGAGCATCGATTGAAAAGCCTGTTTTCAAAGAAAAAATCAGGCTGCGCTGCTACGGACTGAACGACAGCAATAAAAACGTCTTCCTTGAAATGAAACGAAAATACGAGGGCGTCGTATACAAGCGCAGAATTTCAATGAAGGAAGGTGAAGAGAATAAATATTTTGACACCGGAAAGCACGAAGCTCAGGCTGACGGGCAGATCGGAAACGAGCTCAGATATTTTACATCCCTGTACGGAAGTCTGAAGGGAAAGGCACTGATACTCTACGACCGCTGCGCTTACTTCGATCCCGATTCCGAGCTTCGCGTCACCTTTGACAGAAACATAAGATACAGAACGGAAGAATTGAATTTCCATACGTCACTTGAAGGCAAGCCGATTCTTGCCCCCGGATTCGTTCTTATGGAAATCAAGACGGGAACGTCAATTCCGCTGTGGCTGTGCCGCTTGCTTTCGGAAAGCGGAGCACCGAAATCTTCATTTTCAAAGTACGGTGCCGTATATGCGAACGATCTGATTAATAAAATATAAGATAAGGAATATTTCAATGTTTGATTCAATTTTCACGGACGGTCTGGTTACACCGTCCTCAGTAATTATCTGCCTCGCTGCAGCTTTTATCACGGGACTCGTTTATGCCGTGCTCTGCTGTTATAAAACCGAGTCTTCAAGAAGCTTTTTAATCGGTACGGCGTTCCTTCCTACGACCGTGGCTCTCGTTATCTGCCTTGTGAACGGAAACATAGGCGCAGGAGTTGCAATTGCCGGAGCCTTCGGACTTGTCAGATTCCGTTCCGCTCCCGGTACTGCCAGAGAAATCAGCATTATCTTCATTGCAATGGCAGCCGGTCTTGCATTCGGTATGGGATATATAGGATACGGTATTATCTTCCTTCTTGTCTGCGGTGTTCTGCTGTTCGTATGCGAACTCTTCGGAGTATTCGAAAAGAAGACTGACAATACCGAAAAGTATCTCAAAATCACAATCCCCGAAGGACTGAATTACAGCGGTGCCTTTGATGATATTTTTGATCAGTTCGCATCAAAGGTAAGTCTTGAGCAGGTCAGAACCGTCAATATGGGCAGTATGTTCAAGCTGACATACAAAGTGAAACTCAAAGACTGCACAAAGACGAAGGAAATGATCGATATGATTCGCTGCAGAAACGCCAATCTCGAAGTCACTCTTGAAACGGCTGAGGCCAAAAAAGAGGGAATACTCTGAACCCGGGATTCTTGCCCAAAAATAATTAAAATAATACAAAAAAAGCTTGACAAACCCTATGTCTTTTGGTATAATATTACACGTTGTCCGAAAGACAATACAGGGGTATCGCCAAGCGGTAAGGC
>DCGL01000033.1 GCA_002314565.1 Clostridiales bacterium UBA1779 | reverse complement strand
TTTCACCGAGTCCCTTTGAACGCTGCTGCGTGTATTTCTGACCTTCGAGCTTTTTCAGAATTTCGATCTTCTCAGGCTCGTTGAAGGCGAAATACGTGTTGTCCTTCGTTGTGATTTCAAACAGCGGGGATTCCGCAATGAAAATGCGTTTTTCGGCGAGCAGCGTGGGCAAGAGACGGTAGAACAGGGTCAGAAGCAGGGTTCTGATCTGGAAACCGTCTTCATCGGCATCGGTGCAGATGATAATTTTGGCCCATCTGAGATTTGCGATGTCAAAGGTTGCAAGATCGTTGTTCTTGACTTTGATTCCGTGTTCAAGTTCAACTCCGCAGCCGATAACACGAAGCAGGTCGGTGATGATATCATTCTCGAAAATCTGCTTGTAATCGCTCTTCATACAGTTCAGCGTTTTTCCTCTGACCGGGATGATGGCCTGGAATTCGGCATTACGGCCGAGCTTGCAGGAAGTCAGAGCGGAATCTCCTTCCACTATGTAAAGCTCGCGCTGTTCGGGGTCCTTTGAGCGGCAGTTTACGAATTTTTCAACGCGGTTTGCGGCATCGATTGTGCCGGTCAGCTTTTTGCGTATGTCGATTCTCGTCTTTTCGGCGTTTTCACGGCTTCTCTTGTTGACGAGAATCTGGTTTGCTATTTTGTCCGCGTCCACCGGGTGCTCGGTGAGATAGAAGGCAAGCTGCTTCTTTATGAAATCGGTCATTGACGAGGCAATGAACTCGTTTGTGATTGCCTTCTTGGTCTGGTTTTCGTAGGCAGCTTCGTCGGAATGACCGCTGATGACGAGAATCAGGCTGTCAGCTATATCATTGAAGCTGATTCTTGATTCGTTTTTCTGGTATTTGCCGTTGTCGCGCAGGAATTTGTCAATACCGAAGGTGAAGGCATTGCGCACTGCCTTGTCTGGGGAGCCTCCGTGCTCGAGCCAGCTGGAGTTGTGGTAATATTCCTGCTGTCCGTTTATTTGTGAGAAGCAGAAGCTGATGTCCGCACTGAGGTTGTAGTCTTCAAGGTCGGGACGGTCGCGGCCGCGGTCGGAAAGTGACCAGTTTACGTAATCCGTGACGGAGGTTTCTCCTGCAAGCTCACGGACGTAGGTTTCGAGGCGGTTTTCAAGCGGGTAGAAGTACTCGCTTGTTTCAAACTTTCCGTTCTCCTGCTCAATAAGCAGAACGAATTTTACGCCGTAGTTGATGGCGGCCTGTCTGTGGTTTATGTCCCTGAATTCTTCGTGCGGGATGTTAATGTCGGTGAAAACCTCAAGGTCCGGCAGCCATCTGACGACGGTTCCGTTCTTCTTGTCCCCGCGCTCAATCGGCTTCGACTGAAGCTTTGTCTTGGGGAAGCCCTTTTCGAAACGGATGTAGCTGTCGTTGACACCGTCATACGAGTCAACGGTCATATAAACCGACGCGCACTGCGTGGCACAGGCTCCCATTCCGTTCGTTCCGAGGGATGTTTTGTACGCTGAGTCGGCATTCTTGTTGTTCATTTTTCCGCCGGCATAAAGCTCGCAGTAGACGAGCTCCCAGTTCCATCTCTTGTACTTTTCGTTGTATCCGAGAGGGACACCGCGTCCGAAGTCTTCAACCTGAATCGAATGGTCGCGATAAACCGTCGTGCGGATTTCACGCCCGTAACCGGCGATGGCTTCGTCAATTGCGTTTGCGAGAATTTCGCGGTAACTCTGAATCGTTCCTTCAAGTCCCTTTGAACCGAAAATTACGCTCGGTCTTTTTCTGACTCTGTCAGGACCTTCGAACAGGTCGATACTGTCGTTGCCGTACCCGTCCTTCGTCTCGCGCTTTCCCGCGCTTTTATCTTCTTCGGTAATTTTTACTTTTTTGATTTTTTCTTCCTGCACGGTTTTTACTTCCTTTGCGGATTTTTCAGACTTGTCAGCCTTGACGGACTTTTCCGTCTTCGCAGCCCCGGCAGCTTTAACAGCCTTTTCGTTTTTTACGGCAGCTGTCTTTTTGGCATCAGTCTTTGCATCTGCTTTTACAGACGTTTTTGCGGTCTTCTTTTCATCCGCTGTCGTCTTTTTCTTTTCTTCAATCTTGGCTTTCGGCATTTCGGTGCATCCTTACTGTATCAAAATGTGTTTATATATAAATAATTATAATCATTTAATTATATCAAAAAACATAGAAAAATGCAAGAGAGAATTGCCAAAGTGAACAAAGGGGACGTTTCCGGTGATTCGGTTCTGAACCGTTTCCTTTCCGCATCCCGTCCGAATCGTATTTGCATTAATACTTGACCTTTGTTTTCGGTTGCGGTATAATGATATATACTTATTGAAAGGTCCGGAAAATGAAGAAAGCAATTATTAACATATCGTTTTTTGCTGCCGCCATCCTGTTTCTCGGCATTCCGTTTATTGATTTATTTCTCATTCCGGTAAAGTTCCCGGCGGTATGTCTGTGTGTTGCAGGACTCGCTCTGCTTGCAGGTTTGTTCGTAATAATCAGGAAAAACAAGCGAAAGAAATTGTCTGTAATATATTGTGTAACCGTTGCTCTGATTGCAGCCCTTCTGCTTTTGAACTCCTGTTTTTCTCCCCAATGGAATACAAGATACTTCTCACAGTATTATTCAACTTCAAAGGATTACAATACTGCCTTTACCTCCGCAGAAGCCCTTGAAGATGTCGAAGAACTGATGTATTACCTCGACAGGTATCATCCGGCATTCATTGACGGAAGGCCGACAGAGACTGTCGAAGTGTTGAACTCCGTCATTTTTTCACTGGCAGCGAAAGACAGCATAAAAGGATATGAGCTGAGACGGGAGCTCGCAAGAATTTGCGCAAGCCTGCATGACGGACATACGTCAATCAGCACGTATTATTCGAATGAAATGTATCTCAAAGACGTATGGTACAAAAATGCCGGTGGATGGACGCTTGACTCTGTTAACGGTGAAAACGTTAATGATTGGTTTGAGAGATCCTCCGATCTTTTCAGCTTTGAAAATGAATCATGGGGAAAGCAATCGTTTTCTTCGCTGCTTCATAAAAAATCCGGACTGCTGTTTCTCGGTATTGACGTTAATGATTTCAGTCTTACATGGGAAAAGGAAGGAGTTCAAAAAACGGAGTACTATTCGGAAAATGATTTTGTCACTGTCGAACAGATACGCGAAATTTCCGCGCAGCTCAATCAGAATTCCGCAGAAGAAAGTTATGAATGGATTCATTACGATATTGACAAAGAAAACGGTTTTGCCGTTCTTTCTCTGAATGAATGCAATTACAATTCGGAGCTTATCAGCGTTTATAACGCATTTTTTACAGAAGTCAAAGAAAAATGTATCAATAACGTAATCGTCGACCTGAGAAACAACCCGGGAGGGAATTCTTATGTTGCCGATGAATTTATCAGATATCTGCCGGTTGAAAAATTCAGTACAAGCGGACTTTCACAGCGCTTCGGACCCTTTATGCTCGGCGGATGCAAGCCCGGAACAAAGGTAAATGAACAGTACAAAAATCTGCTTTTTGAAGGCAGCGTATATATTCTGACTTCAAATTCGACGTTTTCGTCGGCGATGATGTTTGCCGAATATATAAAGGACAACGGGCTCGGAATTATTGTCGGTGAGACTCCCGGAAACGCGGCAAACGGATACGGTGAAATCAACGTTCAGCAGCTGAAAAACTCAGGACTGATTGTCAGTATTTCAACCAAGTATTTCATCAGGGCGAGCGGAGATGAAAGCGAGCTGTTCGTAATCCCGGATATTGAATGCTCAAGCCGGGAAGCTATGGAAAAAGCACTTGAGATAATTAATCAACAAGAGTGACAAAAAACTAAATATTTTGCAAAATGTGAGGAGACCAATATTATGAAATACGGTTATTTGGGTGATCCAAAATTCGAACCTCTTTCCCCCTGGAATTATTTCTGGCTTACGATTTTGTATTCGATTCCGATAGTCGGCTTTATCTGCCTGTTAATTCATGCAATCAGTTCATCGAACATTAACCGCAGAAATTTCGCACGTTCATATTTCTGTATTTTTGTAATCATAATTATTGCAATTCTGATTTTTGCCTTAGCCGATGGACTCGGCACCGGGCTTGGGTCTCTGTTTGGTTAATATGAACCAGGGGACGTAAGTGGTGGCTCAATTTCAACCGGGGGACAGATGTGCCACATCTGTCCCCCGGTTGAAATTG
>DCGL01000018.1 GCA_002314565.1 Clostridiales bacterium UBA1779 | reverse complement strand
AATGTGCGTGCCAAGCACACAAGCTGAGATGCCTCGTCCTGGACGAAGCACAGGCCTTCCTTCAAAGCCGACGGAATTCCGCTGCCGGACTTGATTTTGATACCTTTATCGGAATTTGCAGTCAGCTCGCATTCAAAGCCCTCTTCGGTGAGGACTGAAACGAGTTCTTCGCGTGTAATTTTCAGAGTATTCGTTCTCAGTGTAAGCCCCGGGGCTGCAAATGAAGCCTCAAGGATTTTTTCGGTCTTATTCGGACCGAAGGTGCGTATGTATTCGGCGACGAGCAGCCTGTCCGTTGAGTATCTGACGGACATATCTGCCGCCCCGTTTCCCGCGGGAAGCACAATTTCATCCTTCTGACGCAGATAAGAGCGCAATATTCCGTTTACGTATCCGCGTGTGTATTTACCCGCAAGATTTACGGTTTCGTTTACTGCGGCGTGCTCGGGAATTCTGTCTGAGTATCTCAGCTGCCAGATTCCGAGTCTGAGAATATTCAGCACCTCTTCGTCGAGCTTCTGAAGGGGTCTTGACGAGAGCTTTGACAAAATCCAGTCAAGAGTAATGCGGCGTTCTGTGACCCCGGCAACCATACGGACGAACAGTCCGCGGTCGAGGTCCGAAAGAGCGTCCCCCGCTTTTTTTATTGCGGCATCCGTGATAAGGTTTGAATATCCCTCTGCCGCTCCCCACATCGGGGGCATTTTCATTTTTATCAGGGCCTCAAGAGCCATACTGCGGGGATTTCCCGGCACGGCTTCCGCTTTGAGGAATTTTGATACGTCAGAGCCTTTTTGCGGGTTCAAAGCCTTTCGGTCCCGGGATTTTCCGTTTTTTTCGGATTTCCCGGATTGTCCGCCTTTACGGCTTTTGTCGGGACGATTATCAGCCTTCCCCGCTTTGAAGGCGTTCTTTTTATCCGCTTTGTCCTCACAGAAGGCTTTCTTTTCTTCGCCGTTCATGAAAGTATATCCCCGGCCTTGATTCTGCGGCCGTTGATGAAATCCGACGCGTTCATGCGGCTCTTTCCTTCTGGAAGAACGGACAGAATGCGAATTCTTCCGCAGCCGTCCTCACCGCAGGCAACCGTGATTTTTCCGCCGTCAACGGACACGACGGTTCCGGGAACCGCTTTGCCTGCATTCTCCGCCTTTTCGGCCTTTATGACCTTGAGCATTTTGCCGTCGGGAGTATGGGTAAAGGAAAGCGGAATGGGCGACAGTCCGCGGATCTTGTCGTGGAGGGTGCAGGCCTCGGTATTGAAGTCAAGCGGGCACTCCTCTTTGCTGATTTTGGCAGCATAAGTGGGCTCCACGTTGGAAGTTGACTGGGGAATGCGCTTCAAAGTTCCGTTTTTGAGCTCCTTCAGCGTATCAATAAGCAAGTCACCGCCGGTGGCAGCCATTTTATCGTGAACGGTCTCGAAATTGTCGTCGTCGAGTATGTCAACGCGGCGCCAAAGCAGCATATCTCCGGTGTCAAGTCCGACGTCCATCATCATCGTCGTGATTCCGGTGAACTTTTTGCCGTCGATTATCGCGCGCTGAATAGGTGCTGCCCCGCGGTATTCGGGAAGCAGCGAGCCGTGAACGTTTATGCAGCCGTACTTCGGATAGTCGAGAACGTTTGCCGGCAGTATTTTGCCGAAGGAGGCCACAACGCAGAGCTCGGGATCGAGTTCTGAGAGCAGCGACGCAAATTCTTCACCCTTAAGCGTGGCCGGCTGGTAAACGGGAATTCCGTGAGCCTCGGCATAGACCTTGACTGCGGGAGGAGTAAGCTTATAGCCTCTTCCCGAGGGTTTGTCGGCCTGAGTCACGACTGCAATCACGTTTTCACCGGTACGCACCAGAGCGTCAAGCGACGCAACGGCAAAGTCCGGGGTTCCCATAAATAAGATGTTCATCAGTTTTTGTGCTCTCTCTTGTATCTTCTGTAGGCGGCGGGGCTCATTTTCTGATTTTCTTCCGCCTCATCCTCGCGCTCGTTCATATAAAGTGCCTTGTCGGTATAGATAATGCCGTCAAGATGGTCGAGCTCGTGGCAGAATGCGCGGGCAAGAAATTCACTCGCCTCAATCTTTACGGCCTCGCCGTTTTCGTTGAGCGCCTCAACCGTGACGTTCATAGGACGTCTTACACAGCCGGATTCGCCGGGGACGGAAAGGCAGCCTTCGTTGCCCTCCTGCTCACCGGAGGAGGCGACGATTTTCGGGTTTATGAGCTTGTAAACCTCGCCGGGAACGGTTTCGACTACGGCAACACGACGCAAAACACCGACCTGGGGGCCGGCAAGTCCGACACCTTCGGCTGCGCGCATGGTTTCAACCATATCGTCGAGCAGGGTACGGATTCTGGGGGTAATTTCAGCCACGGGGGCACAGACCGTGCGCAGTGTGGCATCATCTTCACTGACAGTAACAATTTTTCTTAAAGCCATAATATTTTGACCGTTCCTAATTAAATTTGCCGCTGTATCCGCTCAGAGATTGGTCGGATTGAAGTCGGCTGCTAAATTGACGTCGGGGAAACGCGACAGATGTCCGTTTGCGAGCTCGGAAAACAGCTCGCGTGTCTTCTGATTGAGGCCGCACTTTATGACCAGTCTCATACGGAAACGGTTTCCGACACGGTAAACCGGAGCCTCAAAGGGGCCGAACATAATAAGAGGCAGACCTGCGTATTTTTCCGCTGAGGAGGCCGTCTTCACCGCCTCGGACATGGCGGCGGCAGCTGCGCAGACCCTTTTTTCGTCCTCGGACGAGAACGTAAGCAGGGCGATATCGCAAAAAGGCGGAAATTTCAGGGATTTACGAAGGCGGATTTCCCTTTTATACATGCCTTCATAATCCTGATCCCCGGCAAGAGATATAATTTCATGGTCAGGATTGTTCGTCTGGATTACGGCTTCACCGGGGCGCGAACGCCTGCCGGCACGGCCGATAACCTGAGTCAAGAGAGCAAAGGTGCGCTCCGCTGCTCTGAAATCGTCATAATAAAGCGAGGCATCGGCAAGCAGGACGCCGACGAGAGTCACGTCGGGAAAGTCATGCCCCTTCGTAACCATCTGGGTTCCTATAAGTATATCCGCCTCGTGACGGCGGAATTTTCCGAGCATATCGCCGTACGAAAATTTACCCTGTACGGAATCGGTATCCATACGCAGAATTCTCGCTCCGGGCACAGTCTTTCCGAGCTCCTCTTCAACCCTCTGGGTACCGAATCCCATATGGATGAGATGCGTAGAGCCGCAGGTGGGACAGGTTTGGGGAACGCGGGCACGGTAGCCGCACCAGTGACAGCGCATCTCGCCCTTTGAGAAATCGCGCTTCGTCACGTGATAGGTCAGCGAGACCGAGCAGTTCGGGCAGGCAAGAGCTTCACCGCAGGACGCGCAGGACAGGTAATTGTTGTACCCGCGCCGGTTCAGAAACAGAACCGACTGCTCTCCGCGTTCGTAAGTCTCGCGCAGCTTTGACGCAAGCAGACTTCCGATTGGTGTGAGATTGCCCTGGGAGGGCTCGCGTCTCATATCCGCAACGGTAACCTTCGGCAGAACCGAATTTCCGTAGCGGTTTTTCATTGTAATCAGCGTATATTTTCCGTCCTCCGCCTTCTGGCGGCTTTCAAGCGAGGGCGTCGCCGACGCAAGAAGCAAAAGACCGTTCGATTTGGCGCAGCGGAATCTTGCGATATCCCTCGCGTGATAACGCGGGGAGGTATCGGATTTGTATGTGTGCTCCTGCTCTTCATCAATAATGATGAGACCGGGATTTTTAACGGGAGCGAAAACCGCGGAACGGGTGCCGATTACGAGGTCGGCCCTTCCCTCTCTGATTCTCATATAAGCGTCCGCTCTTTCGCCGACGCTGAGGCCGGAGTGCATCACTGCAACCCTCTCCCCATATCTCGAACAGAAAATCGACAGGGTCTGCGGAGTCAGCGCGATTTCGGGGATGAGCATAATGACTCCCTTGCCGTCGTCAAGCGCCTTGTCGATGATTCTCAGCATAACGCAGGTTTTTCCGCTGCCGGTTACCCCTTCGAGCAGAGCGGCGTGAGGCTGTTTATCGTCGAGCATAGAGGAAAGCCTGTCATAAGCCGTCTGCTGCTCGCGGTTTAGAACTATGTCGCCGGTGCGCTCCCCGATTTTCGGAGGCAGATTTGCCGTGTCTCTGTCCGTTTCGGATTTCGTTTCCGTGATATATTCTTTTTTTATGAGAGCCGCAAGGTCCGCAGCTCCGGCTGTACCGTCGGCGAGAAGAATCCCGCGCCCCACAGATCCCTGCGATGCAAGAAGCTGCCTGAGTACGGATTTCTGTCCGTCAGGCAAGGCTCTTATCTTGTGTCCTTTTTCGTCCTTCGCATCAATTCCGTCGCAAAGGTCCGACAGAGTCTGTCTGTCGGGGAAGCCCTCGCTTTTCAGGGAATAATACGAAAGAGTTTTTCTCGTGTAGTCAGACAGACGCAGTTCGCAGCTTATATATCCGCTTTTCTGAAGCTTCTTCACTGCCTCTTCGGCTTCCCTGCCGAATCTGCGGTACAGATAGTCCCACGAAGCGGTTCCCTGCGAGCAGATTGCGACGAAAACATCGTTTTCGAGACTTCCGGCGCGTCCGCGGAATTCCCTGTCGGTCGCCGTGTAAAACTCAGAAAGCTTTGACAGGGCGGCAGACGGAATCATTGCGTGAACAGCGTCCCCGCTCGGGCACAGGGTCAGCATTTTCAGATACTGAAGCACTGCCATCTGCTCCGGTGTGAACGAAATCGCATCAAGGCAAAGCGCATTGACGGATTTCAGATTCACGCAGTCCGCCGGCCGCGTTTCCGTGCAACTCATAACGAGAGCGACGTTGCGTCTGTTTGAACGTCCGAAGGGAACGCTTACAAAGCGCCCCGGTCTTACGCCTGCTTCATACTGAGGCGGCACGGCATAGGAATATTCCCTGTCGGCTGCCTCAGGAAGATCAAGCAGTCTTACTGCGGCGTAAAGCATCGCTTTCCGCTGTCGGCTCGACTCAGTTCTTGTCAGCAGAAACTGTGCCGTCGGTTGTGATGGCTTCCTCGTTCTTGTCGATGATGACGTATTCGCCGTCATCGAGCTTGTCGATGGCAATCTTTACGGCCTTTCTGTCGCGGTAGATGGGGTTGACAATCTGTTCAGCCTGGCTGCGGTCAACGTCCTTGTTGCCCGTGGCGTTCTTTTCGGCCTGCTTGCGCTGTGCGGTGTATTCATCGGTGATGATTCTGGCGCACTTTGAAGTGGCGATGGCGAGCTGGTAACGGTTGTACTTGCCCTTTGTGAGCTTGTTGATGGTAGGATAAAGCATTTCTTTTTCCCTCTATTTCAGATTTATTTTTTGTCAGTGTTAATTATCACTCTTCGTCGGGAGTGATTTCGGCCCCGAGACGCTGTGACAGAGTGTCAACTGCAAGAGCCGAAAGTATGATATGTTCAGAGTCGGTGACTATGACGGATCTCGTCTTTCTTCCGCTCGACACGTCAATGACTCTTCCCTGTTCCTTGGCGTCCTGAATCATTCTCTTGACCGGTGCGGAATCCGGGCTTGTCACTACGACTATTCTGTCGGCGGCAATCGTATTGCCGTAGCCTATGCTTACAAATTTCATTGCGCTTTCCTCAAAATCTCAGTGCAAGGAAGTGAAAAAAGAACACTTTCCGAGCATATATAGATAGATTATTATACTATAAAAGAGGGAGTTTGTCAACTTTTGTGCTCCTTCTGTCTGTGTCAAGTTTTTGTAGGA
>DCGL01000137.1:5366-8421 GCA_002314565.1 Clostridiales bacterium UBA1779 | reverse complement strand
CCCCGGCTACACGTCACACGGTCCGCCATGAAAACATCCGGCAGCGCGTTATGCGCCGCCGGATGTTTTTATTTAAGCCAGGCCGCCACCTGTTCGTCAGTGCCGAACACGGTGTGCGTGCCTTCGACCGTGTGGGAAGAACCCACGTTGTAGTCGAGGCCGGAATCGCGGTACGAATACGTGAGCGGAACGCGAACGCGTTCTGCCTCGGGATTCGGGAGCGGGATGGCCGAGATGAGGCTGCGGGTGTACGGGTGGACGGGATGAGCGAAAATCTCATCGGTGGTACCCGTTTCAAGCAGGTGGCCGAGATGCAGGACTCCGATTCTGTCGGAAATGTACTTGACCATCGAAAGGTCGTGGGCAATGAACAGAATCGATGAGCCGGTTTCGTACTGAATATCCTTCAGCAGGTTGACAACCTGAGCCTGAATGGATACGTCGAGAGCGGAAATGCACTCGTCGGCGATAATCAGGTCGGGGTTCAAAATCAGGGCGCGGGCGATACCGACACGCTGACGCTGACCTCCGGAGAACTGATGCGGATAACGGTTGTAATGCTCGGGCGACAGACCGACCTTCATCAGGATGCCGTTGATTTTCTCGCGTCTTTCTTCGCGGCTTGAATACAGCTTGTGTATGTCAAGTCCCTCTCCGATGATGTCGCCTATGCACTTTCGCGGATTGAGCGATGCCATCGGGTCCTGGAAAATCATCATCATCTTTGTGCGAAGCATCTCTTTGTCGGCTGACGAGAGCTTTCCCGAGATGTCTCTGCCGTTAAATACGATTTTCCCGGCCGTCGGATTGTAAAGACGGATGATATCGCGTCCTATCGTCGATTTTCCGGAGCCGCTTTCTCCGACCAGGCCGTAAACCTCGCCGGGACGGATTTCAAAGCTGACCCCGTCAACTGCCTTGACGGTGTAACCGCCCTTGGAAAAGTACTGCTTAAGTCCCTCCACGCGAAGAATGGGTTCAAATTCAATCATCGTTTTTCACCCCGTCCTTCATACGTTTGATACGTTTTTTGAGCTCTTCAGGCATTTCAACCTTCGGTGCCCGCGGGTCAAGCAGCCAGGTGGCCGCAGAATGCGTCTCACTTATTTTGAACATAGGAGGACATTCGATGAAATCCGCAACGAGCGCGTACTTGTTTCTCGCTGCGAAAGCGTCCCCTTTAACCTCGTGAAGCAGGTTGGGAGGTGAGCCCGGTATTGAATAAAGTCTTGAATCGTCGGTGTCAAGGTCGGGCATAGCGGAAAGCAGACCCCAGGTATAGGGATGAGCCGGCTCGTAGAATATTTCATCCACGTTTCCGACTTCGACTATCTTGCCGGCATACATAACGTTTACGTAATCGGCAACCTTTGCAACGACTCCGAGATCGTGCGTGATGTATATGACGGAAATTCCGCGTTCCTTCTGCAGACGCAAAATCAGCTCGAGGAATTTCGCCTGAATCGTTACGTCAAGAGCGGTCGTGGGCTCGTCGCAGATAAGCAGATCCGGGTCGCAGGACAGGGCAATCGCTATGGCAACTCTCTGTCTCATACCTCCCGAGAACTGGTGAGGATAGCAGGGCAGTCTCTTCTCGGGCTCGGTGATGCCGACCTCGCGAAGCAGCTCCACAGCCATACTGCGGGCCTCCTTCATTGAAACGTCCTTGTACTGACGGATGGTCTCGATAATCTGCATACCGATGGTCATGGTCGGGTCAAGGGAAGTCATCGGATCCTGGAACACCATCGCCATATGACGGCCGTTGATGTTCTTTCTGATCCACTTCGTATCCTTCTCAAGGATATCGACCTCGGTCATATTGCCGTTCTCGTCTTTGTATTTGAAAAGAATTTTACCGCCGTTTACGGTGGCATTCGACGAAAGCAGACCCATAGCCGCCTTCATCGTTACGGATTTGCCGGAGCCCGATTCACCGACGATTGCAACGGTTTCCCCGCGGTAAAGGTCTATGTTGACCCCGCGCAGTGCGTGAACCGTGCCCGCGGAGGTCTTGAAGCTGACGTCGAGGTCGCGTATGTCAAGTATCTTGTCTTTTTCTTCCACTTTCATAGCGCACCTCTTACATATCCTTGAGCTTGGGAGCCAGCGCCTCGCGCAGACCGTCGCCTATGAAGTTGAAGCCGAGCATAAGCAGTGCCAGAACGACGATAGGAGGAATAATCTGGTAAGGCAGGGTTGTGATATTGTTGAAACCGTCCTCAATGAGCGAACCGACCGAGCATTCGGGCAGCATGATACCGACTCCGACGAAGCTTAAGAACGCTTCGGTGAAAATTGCAGTCGGAATTGAGAACATGACCTGTGTGATAATCGGTCCGACGGTATTCGGAAGAACGTCCGAGAAAATAATCTTGAGGTTCGACGCACCGAGAGTGCGGCTGGCAAGAATATATTCGAGCTCCTTTACCTTGAGCATTTCGGCACGCGAAATCTTGCTCATTCCTATCCATTCGGTCAGAAGCAGGGCAACGATTACAAGTCCGATACCCTTCGGCATGGCGATTGCAAGCACCGATACGATAACGAGTCTCGGGACGGAGTTCGCAATTTCGACTGTTCTCTGCATGATATCGTCGACGACTCCTCCGAAATATCCGGAAACCAGACCGTAAGTCACGCCGATTATTACGTCGATGAAGATTGTGATAAACGCGATAAACAGCGATACGCGGGCCCCGTGCCAGGTTCTGGTCCAGAGGTCGCGGCCGAGGTCATCGGTTCCGAAAAGGAAGGTTTTGTCCCCGAAAAATTCGCTGTCGCCCTTGATTCCGAGGAAAGGAATCTGAGGCTTGAGTCCCGTTGCGGCAACGACCTTGCCCGTAGACGGGTCGGTCACTGACGTGATTTCACGGTAGCCGTATCCGCTCATCATAGGCCCGAAAATTGCAAGAACGATAAGGACAAGTACGATAATCAGCCCGATTACCGAACGTTTTTTCGCAAAGAAACGGCGGGAAACGCCCTTCCAGTAGGTCATTGACGCGAAGTTCGTGTCAGTGGTGATGTCGTTGTTCTGAACGAAAACGAAATC
>DCGL01000137.1:0-5346 GCA_002314565.1 Clostridiales bacterium UBA1779 | reverse complement strand
AAATCCATCTCTGTGAGCTTGGAAACCTTTTCTTCGCCTGCAGTGACGATTTTTTCTTCAGTCATCTTATTCACCGCCCTTCTTTGAAACGCGGATACGCGGGTCGAGGAGCCCGTAAACGATATCCAGGACGAGCATAATTCCGATATAAAGCGCGGAGTACAGTATTGCAAGCGCCAGCACGTAGTTGTAGTCAATACCTTCTCCGGAAATCGAGTCAACCATCAGCTTTCCGATGCCCTGGATGCCGTAAATTTTCTCAACGACAAGGGCTCCTGTCAGCAGGTCGACGATAAGCGGGGCAAGGACGGTTACAACCGGAATCAGCGCATTTCGCAGGATATGACGGTTGACCAGCTGCCAGCCGTACATACCTTTGGACTCCGCCAACAAAACGTAATCGCTGTCAATTACCTCGACCATTTCGTTTCTCGTAAAACGCGCAACGGTTGACATCGTGAACAGGCTCATTGAAATCGCGGGAATAACCGACGATTCGAGGAAAGCCGTGCTGTCGAAGAAGTACGGCAAGAGATTTATCTTGAAAGCAAAGGTGTATTGCAGGAATATGAGAAAAACGTAGGCCGGAACGCAGACGCCGAGTATCGAGAAGACGCTGCAGAAGACGTCCCAGAATTTGTCGCGGTTGAGCGCGGCCACTATTCCGAGCAGCAGTCCGACAACGGTTCCGAGCAGTATCGCCATTCCTCCGATTTTGAAGGAGTTCGACATTGCCTTATTGAGCACGGTCTTTATGGGAGCTCCGTTATAGAGCGACGTTCCCTTTCCGAAGTCTCCGCGCAGGACGTTTTTCATATATGCCCAGAACTGTACGAGAATCGGGTCGTTGAGTCCCATTTCCTCTCTCTTTGCCGCGATGGCTTCATCTGTCATACGCTCTGAGGGGAAGGGATTTCCGGGCATGATTCTTACCAGTACAAACAGAAGAAACGTGATGATAAGCAGTGTCAGAACGGCAATGCCCACACGTTTGAGTATATATTTAACCATAAGAAGTCCCTGTTCCAACAAAAGGCAATACTGCCTTCTGTCTTAAATAATAACTGCCGTCACGGCGTCATTTAAGCGCCGTAACGGCACAAAAACTATTTCAGATCAATCAGCCGAGCTTGGCGTTCTTGAATACTCTGTTAAGAGCAACAGGATGGAATTCTACGCCGGTGAGCTTATCGGAAATGAGGTTGGCCTGGGCCTTGGTGTACAGAGGAGCGATAACGGCTTCGTTCATGGCGATCGTCTCAGCCTTGTACAGAGCTTCCCAACGCTTTGCATAGTCGGTTACGTAAGCACCGGTTACGCAGTCCTTGATGAGCTGGTCGTATTCGGTATTGCTCCAGAAACCGTAGTTGTTGGCGTTGTCGGTAATCCACATGCCGAGGTAGGTCATGGGGTCGGCGTAGTCAGGTCCCCAACGGGTAAGAGCTACGTCGTAGTTGTCGTTCTGCATCTTGTCAAGACGTTCAGCCTTGCTCATAGCCTGCAGGTTGACGGTTACGCCGGGAAGGTTGGCTTCGATCTGCTCCTTGATTGCCTGTGCAACCTTGGCAACTTCGTCGCCTTCGTTGTTACCGTAAATCATGGTGTAGGTGAAGGTATCCTTGCCGAGCTCCTTCTTGGCGGCAGCAAGATATTCCTGAGCCTTTGCTACGTTGAAGGAGCACACATCCTGGAACTTGGTCTGGTCGCCAGAGAAGTCTTCGCCGGTGAGGGCGGAGGCAGCGAACTGAGGAGGTACGCAGGTGTACGTGGGAATGGAGCCGTCCATTACGTAGTTCTCAACGAGAGCTTCGCGGTCGATGGCGTTTGTGAAGGCAAGGCGGAGGTTCTTGTTGGCAAGTTCGCCGCCGTTGGCGTTCTTTGAAGTCTGTGAGAAGGTGAGGTACCACATATAGCCGGCACCGGTTACCTTAATCTTTGAAGAGAGGGCAGCGTCCTTCTGGGCAGCGGGAACCTGAGCTCCGGAAACGGAAACGAGGTCAAGAGTGTTGCCCTTGAAAGCGGTCAGAGCGTTATCGGAGGAACCGACGACCTGGTACTTGATACCGGCAAGAGATACGCGGGCGGCATCCCAGTAATCGGGGTTCTTCTTGAGTGTGAAGCTGGCAGCTCCGGGTGTGTAGTCTTCAAGAATGAAGGCACCGTTTGAAAGGAAGGTGGCAGCGGAGGTTCCGTATGTGCCTGCTTCAAGAGAAGTGTAGAACTTTTCGTTGAGAGGATAGAAGGTCGGGAAGTACATCAGGGAATCGAAGAAGGATACGGGAACTTCAAGTTCGACCTTGAGGGTCTTCTCGTCAACGGCTGTTACACCGAGAGTGGCGGGATCGGCTCCTTCATAGAGAATGGCGTCGGCATTCTTGACACATCCGACGGAGGTGTCAAACATATAGCCGTATTCTTCGTTTGTCTGAACGGCAAGGCGCCATGCAAATACGAAGTCGTTGGCTGTTACGGCATCGCCGTTTGACCACTTGGCATCACGGATTTTGAAGGTCCAGGTAAGACCGTCATCGGAAACGGTCCAGCTCTCTGCGATGGCAGGGATGGCAGCGCCTTCGGCGTCCATCTGGGTCAGACCGTCAATGCAGTCGGCGATAACTTCGAAGGAGTCACCGTCTGTTGCAAGGTTGCAGTCAAGGCTCATGACGTTAGTGCTGAGCATAACGCCGAGATACTTTGACTTTGAGCCGGAACCGCAGCTTACGACGCATGTAGCAATCATCATAAGAGCAAGGACCGCACAAATGATTCTGAAAAACTTTTTCATTGTTTTTCTCCTTTATGGATTTTTAAAAAATAAAGTGCAACAAATTCACGCATTTCAATGCGGCTTTGTCCGTACGGACTCCCCGCAATTCAGCCCAAAATGAATATTTCAGTGAATATTCACCGTTTTTTATCATTTTCTTATTCTATATAGCGTGCGTGTGGAATATTTTACTCTTTTTTCCTTCAAATGTCAATGAAAAATCTGCAGAAAGTGCACTTTTTTGAAATTTTCTCTCACCCCCCCTGCACTTTTCCCAAACGCATTATTCACACATTATTCATTCCGTTGGCCGGATGACAAAAGAACCGTCCCTTGTCATCTCGCATTTTTGCCTAGATGACAAGGGACGGTTCTTTTGTCATCTCGAAAAATCTACATATAATTATTGACTGAAAATGTAAAAAGTGATATAATAATATGTATTTTGATTATATCTCACGAAAGGATATTTCCTAAAAATGAAAAGACCGATCAGAACCCCCTACTTTGAGGTGGGAACAAAGAATTACGTATACGGCGACAAGCTGCTCGAGTACGCCATTGCCGCTGACAAATTCGCAGAAAAGTACGACATCGACGTTCTCTTCTTCTGCCCTGCCCTCGAGGTTCGCAGAGTTGCAGAGAACACAAAGAATCTGTTCGTAATGTGCACATATATGGATACCCTGTATCCCGGACGCGGCTGTGCCGACATTCTTCCCGAAGGTGTCAAGGCTGCCGGTGCCTGCGGCGTTATGATTAACCACTGCGAGAAGCCCATGAGCCTTCCCCAGATGAAGAAGACCATCGAGCGCGCCCGCGAGCTTGATATGTACGTCTTCGCCTGCGCCGATACTCTCGACGAAGCAAAGGCCATCGCCAACCTGCACCCCGACATCATCAATCCCGAGCCCTCCGAAATCATCGGCGGCGGCAACGGTGCAAGCCCCATGGCTTACGTAAAGGAGTCCATTGACGTTATCAAGGCAATCGACCCCTCAATCATGGTTGAACAGGCTGCCGGAATCACCTGCGGACAGGAAGTTTACGACTTCATCATGGCCGGTTCCGAAGCTGCCGGCGCCGCTTCCGGCATCATGAAGGCCGCCGACCCCATCGCCACCATGGAAGAAATGATCGCCGCCACAAGACGTGCTGCCGACGACCTCAAGAAGCTGGGCAAATAATAATTTTTCAGGAGATAGAACAATGACTTTTGTTGAACAGGTAAAAATGCAGTCCAACGACAAGGTTGTAACCTTCCATAACATTACAGCCGAAGTCCGCGAAATAATCAAGAAATCCGGAATCAAGAACGGAACCGTTACCGTATATTCACATCACACCACCTGCTCCGTAATCACACAGGAAGACGCTTTCGACAAGTCCATGACCGGTCTTGAGACCCTTCAGCAGGACCTCATCGACGTTATGTACAAGATTGCTCCTCTGTGCACCAGAGAAGGCATTTACCTCCATCCGGGTCCCAAGGCTCTGAAGTTCGCCGAAGAGCACGGTGAGGATGCAAGAGGCTGCCACAACACTGACGCTCACCTCATCTCCTCCATCATCGGACGCAGCGTAACAGTTGCCATCCTCAACGGAGAAGCCGATCTCGGTGAGTTCGGTTTCATCTATTTCATCGACTTCGACACCACACGCGCCCGCAAGAGAACTGCCGACGTCGTCGTAATGGGTGACTGATAATGGATAAGCTTATTCTCGACCACGCCTACGACGCATTCAAGATTGAGGCCGAGTCACTCGCCGCCACTGCCGAGGTCATGGACCGCGAGCAGTTCGCAAAGGCTGTCGAACTCCTTTCAAAAGCAGAAAGAATCGGGGCCGCAGGCTGCGGACATTCCGGAATCTGCTGCCAGCACTTCTGCCATCTGATGTGCTGCGTTGAGCGTCCCGCCCGCTTCATCTCCCCTGCCGAAGCCGTTCACGGTGCCCTCGGTTACATCCAGAAGGGTGACGTTATGCTTCTTATGAGCCGCGGAGGCAAAACGGATGAGCTCATTCAGATTATGAACATCTGCCGCGGAAAAGGAGCTTCCATCATCACAGTTACCGAAAACCTTGACTCTCCTCTCGCCCTCGGCGCTGACGTCGTTCTCGCCATGAAGGTCACGAGAGAGTGCGACAAGTACAACTGCCAGGGCACGACAAGCTTTGCAGTAACCTCCGCCATTTTCGATGCTCTTCAGACTGCCGTTCTCGAATACACTGACTTCCAGAATCAGAAGTTCGCCGTTATTCATCCCAACGGAGCCGTCGGCAAGAGACTCAACGAAACGAAATAAACCAAGCGCATAAGACGGAAACAACGGCGGTAATTACCGCGTTCCGTGAAAATTCCTCATTTGGGCGAAACGAAATATACCAAGCGCATAAGACGGAATCAACGGCAGTACTTACCGCGTTCCGTGAAAATTCCTCATTTCGACGAAACGAAATAATTGCTCATCACAAAGCCGCGGGCTTTGCAGAAATAAAAAAACAATATTTTATATACAGAAAGGGTATTTTGAAATGGAATTCAAAGTATATCAGAAAGAAATCGAAGTCCAGTCCAG
>DCGL01000088.1 GCA_002314565.1 Clostridiales bacterium UBA1779 | reverse complement strand
CCGCTGACAAAGATCGTGTTATTTGTCAGAGCCGTGCCGTCGTAATTCTTTACGGCAGAACCGGACTCAAGTGTTACGTTGCGCTTTGTTACTGTAAGATCACCGTCGAATGTGGTTATGCAGCTATAGAAACTTGTTACGTCTTCTGCGGCCTGATTGCAAATTTTAAATGATGTAACCATATTGCAGGCCGTACCCGCATCGGTAATAGAACCGTTAATAACGACATCTGTGACATAGTCGCCGATTCCGAGCTTTCCGATTACAGTGTAGCCGCTTTCTGACAGAGCGGTACCGTCATACATCTTCGAAGCACTGTCTGCCACAATGGTAATAGACTTGGTGCACGGGGTTACCTCAATAGTACCGTATATTTCTGTTATTTCATAGTTTTTAAGGTTGGTATCAGGAGCAGCTGAACTGATAAAGGAATTCGGTGATGAGCCTACCGCAGTCTGGCTTCCGGTTACGGTAAATATTGCACCTTCTCCTTCGACAAAGCTGCCATCTGTAATAGTTACGATGTTGTTTGTAAGAGGAGTTCCGTCATATTCTTTTTTATCGGAAGCGGAGGTAAACGTAAGCTGACGCTGTGTGATGTTAGCATAGGAATTCAGATTTTCAATGGTATAGTTTGCCGCATCAGGGCCTTTCAAAACAACAGATACAGAAACATCCTTGCAAGTTCCGGCATTCTTGTCATTAAATGAAGCAGTTGCTGTAAATGATACATTTTCACCGTTAATTACACCCTCAAGCATACCTGCACCGCTAATGGTAGCATCGGTCGTTCCATCGTAAACTTTACCTTGAATTGTCATACCGGCAACTGTCAGTTCTTTTGGTACGATATCAGCATATACGATAGCATCATCGGGAACAATGTAATTATCGGCATCCGGTCCAACGATAGAATAAGTGATAACGACTTTCTTATCTGGTCCGACATTCTTGTCTTCAAACACGGCAGAAGAAACAACGACAGTGACGCTGTCCACATCACGTTTACCGACAACGGTGCCGACAGTGGCTGTTGCAGCAACGGTTCCGTCATATTGCTTGTCGTCGACCTTGGAATTATTAACTATGAGCTTAACCGGTTTGAAAGTGAAGCAGCCGGTGGCACCTGTATTGGCAAACGACCACTGATTCTCTCCTGAAGTCACGGTAGCGGCATTTCTGAGCTTGCTGCCTGTGAACATATCTTTAGCAGTTGCTCCCGAAGTAACTGTCGTTGACCAATCTCCGGCATATACAATCGGGGAGTCCAGAATTGCGGAACTGTTGTATGACTTAAACATGTTTCTGGCTGCATACTGATTTTTCAAGTCAACAAGTGAAACAATACTCCATCCTGATAAATCAAGAGGCTGTAATGTGTTTGTACTTCTGCAAGCGTAGTCAGCGAATGTGTATTGCATGCTTGTCACTTTGCTTGTATTCCATTCTGACACGTCCGGTACAGAGGAAATGTTCAGACTGCTGTAGGCATATCTATTGAATATTCCGCTCAATTCTGTTACATTACTCGTATCCCATTTTGATACATCAGGTACAGCAGTAATGGTTGTGCTGCTCTTGGCGTAATTCGAGAACATATTAGTCATTTTTGATACATTACTCGTATTCCATTTTGATACATCAGGTACGACAGTAATGATTGTGCTGCTCATGGCGTAATTCGCGAACATATTGCCCATATCCGTAACATTGCTTGTATTCCACTTGGATACATCCGGTGCAGAAGCGATGTTCGTACCGGCACCACCATAAGTGTTGAACATTCCACTCATATTTGTTACTTTTCCGGTGTCCCAGTTTGACACATTCGGAACACTGGTGAATTCTTCCATACCTGTACCGTTGGTGAAGAAGGCGAACATGTATTTCATATTTGTAACACCGCTTACATCCAGGTACTCACATCCGCTGATGCTTTTGCAGAAGTGAAAACCATAAAACATATAAGCAGTACTTTTTAATCCATGATAATTTGCCACACTTGAATCTATTACGACATATTGGAAATTATTAGCGTTTTTATCGTATTCCCAATCATCTCTATATTCTGCTTCTGTCGGAAGGTTATCATATGTGGATGTGGTCCCGGTCTTCCGTGCGGCCTTTTGATCGTCATAATAAAACGACAGTGTGTTTGCCGCCTTATTGCCGTCTGCCGCCGTATTGAAAACAGCATAAAACTCGGCGTCTGCCGCATTGGCTGTGATGAAGCTCATCATGGTAATGAGTCCCATCATGATAGATAAGCAGAGAACTATTGACAGAATTTTCTTTTTCATAATATTCTTCTCCTTTGATATTATTATCTGCTATTGAACGATATTATATCACAAACAGCAACGAGAATTCAAGAGATAATTCATTTTTTTGCATTTTTTGCCAAATATGAAGCCTTTATGAACGAGTTTGAGGGGTAATTACGCACTTTACGTTCTTGTTTTAAATTACAAATTGAAAATGAATTGAAAATATGATATAATTTATAATTATCCTGATTCATGTATGCAGCACATTATATGCAGCACGGGAAATTTTATCTTTGAGAGATTTTCTCATATTCAACAATCAGCGGGGGACAAGATGAATCCGAATTTTTCCGAAATCAAGCGCTTTGATATGAAGGCTCCTCCCCGAAAAACCAAATGGTATCTCAAACCCATTATCAGACTTTTGTGTTCTCCTGCTTTCAAAAAATACCATCCTGAAGTCAGCTATGAAAACGGGGTTGAAAATCTTAAGGCGCCTTTTCTGCTCTTATGCAACCATAACGCTTTCCTTGATTTCAAGATTGCGTCAACACTGCTCGGTCACAATGATGCCAATTACGTCGTTGCCATTGACGGTTTCATCGGACGTGAAAAGCTTTTGCGCGACGTCGGCTGCATCTGCAAAAGAAAGTTCACCAAGGACCTGACTCTGATCCGCCAGTTAAAAAGAGTTATTGATATGGGTAACGTTGCGGTAATCTACCCCGAGGCGAGATATTCCCTCTGCGGTACGACCGCAGTATTGCCGGATTCTCTGGGAAAACTTGCAAAAATGCTTGACGTGCCGCTGGTAACGCTCATCTGCCACGGCCACCATATAAACTCACCGTTCTGGGACAGCTCGCACGAGCGCGGGATTCAGCGCACCTCTGCCGTTTTCAAGCAGCTGCTGACAAAAGAGGAGATTGAAAGCCTGTCACCGGAAGAAATCAACAGCGCAATAGTCCGCGAATTCCGGTATGACGATTTTGCCTGGCAAAAGGAAAACGGCATAAAGATTGCAGACAAAAACCGTGCAAAGGGTCTTCACCGCGTGCTTTATAAATGCCCCTGTTGTAAATCGGAGAACAAAACCCGCAGCGAAGGTTCGAAGCTTTTCTGCACCGGCTGCGGCAAGGAATGGGAAATGACCGAGCTCGGCGAGCTGATGGCAGCAAACGGAGAAACCGAATTTTCACACATTCCCGACTGGTATGAATGGGAACGCAGCGAGGTTGTCCGAGAAATCACCGACGGCACTTATTCTTCCGGGGAGCTGCCGGTTACCGTTGACTCCCTTCCGAATGCCAGAAAATTTCTGCATCTCGGCAGCGGAACGCTTACTCACGATATGAACGGCTTTAAAGTCAGCGTCACCGACGGAAACGGCCAAACGTATGAAATGATTAAGGACGTTCCGTCTTTGTACTCCTGCCATATTGAATACCAGTATCTTTTCAAGCACGGTGACTGCATCGACCTCAACACGCTTGACGACACCTGGTACATCTACCCATCGGGCGATTTTTCCGTAACAAAAATGGCACTTGCCACGGAAGAACTGTTCAGAAATCATTTTAAGAACAAGGGTAAGATTTTCCAGGAAGGAATGCTTTAAAAAAAATCCCCCGCAAACCGTTCGGACGGTCTGCGGGAGATTTTTTATTGAAACTACAGGTAATTATTTCACAACACCATCGTTTATTATAGTATTTTTTCTTGTTTTTCCGAAATGAAATATTGTCCCCTCCGTTCAGCGCAATCAATTGACAGAACGCTTATTTTTATGGTATAATTTCTATACAAAATATTAAAAAATGGGGTTACACGGAAATGAGTACTTTCGGTATTAACGTAATGGATTTCGGGGCAAAAGGTGACGGTATCACTGACGATACCGCGGCAATACAGTCCGCTATTCTGCACACTGCAGAACGCGGAGGCGGTAAAATTCTCTTTCCCTTCACAAAGGCGGGTTACAGAATAGCCTCCCCCGGAATTGAAACTCTGAACGGCAAGCCTCTGCGCGCTCAGCTGTATATCCCGGCCGGTCCCATAAACATTTCTTTTGAAGGTGAAATGCCCTGCCGCCTGCTCAACACCTATCAGGTGCGCCCGCTTAACTGCGATGCGGTTTACGATGCGACGAAGTTCGGCACAATGCGCAGAGACAACACCTGCCTTTTCTCTGACTGGGAGGCTCCCGAAGAAACAGATCCCGAAGCCCGGCCCTGGTCAATTCTTGCGGCTCCGGAAGGTACTTCATGCGCCGGAAAATTCAGCGTTGATAACGTTTCAATACTCAATCTTGAATTCCGCGTTCATCTCAACACGGAAAAAATGTATCCGACCGAAAGTGCCGTGAATCTGCAGAACGTTTCAAGAGTGCAGGTTTATAACAGCCAGTTCTGTCTCAACGAGCAGGTAGGTGACACGGTTCTCGGCAAGGAACTGCAGCCCAACCCCTGCCACACCGTCGGACTTATGATGTCCGGCGACCAGAACGACGACAACGTGATGCAGAACGTTGCAGCACAGGGCTTCCGCTACGGTTTTGTCCTCGGTGAACACGTCGTTGCCGAATATCTCTACGTTCATAACAATGAGGAGGCCATCACCTTCCACGACTGCTCGCACCTCAGCACCGTAAACCACATTGTCGCTCAGCACAACAGAGTTATCATCTCGACGACAAGAGGCTATCTTTTCGGTCACAAGCCCGGACCCTGCCGCGTCAAGATTGACACTCTGAATTTTGAAGGAGGCCAGGGCTTCAAGCCCGCGGTTTCAGGACTTGTGTACGGTGTATACGACCCGGATAACCGCCTGCACGGCAGCCTCGTCTGGCACGAGCCCTGGGGAAAGCGTCTCTTCCCCATAGAAGGAGCAGAAAAACTGGAGGTCAGAAAATTCTGACCCCCGGATATTATCAATAATACTGTTTTAGTTGATTTTTTCATTTTACAATGCCGGGAATTTCTTTCCCGGCATTGTTTTTATAAACATCAATCATTTCCAATGTCGGCATTCCTTGAGGCAGCATTGTTTTTATTGTATTTTCAATATTACAATGCTTGTATTGTTGACGACGGCATTGTTTTTGTCATATATTTAATAATTCAATGCCGAGAATTTCTTTCCCGGCATTGTTTTTATTAACATCAATCATTTCCAATGCCTGCATTCCCAGAAGCGGCATTGTTTTTATTGTATTTTCTATATTACAATGCTTGTATTGTTGACGACGGCATTGTTTTTGTCATATATTCAAAAATTCAATGCCGGGCATTTCTTCCCCGGCATTGTTTTTGTCATATATTCAAAAATTCAATGCCGAGAATTTCTTCCCCGGCATTGTTTTTATTAACATCAATCATTTCCAATGTCGGCATTCCCAGAGACAGCATTGTTTTTATTAACCTCAGTCGTTTTTACGATAATGTCCCTTAAATGATATCAGTTCGATAATCTGTCCTGACAGGACAACGGTCAGAAGTGAATACAATATACGGGACAACGGAATATACGTAAGCGAAAGAAGAAGAACTGTGAGGTCGCTTATAAGATACACAAGTGAAATTTTAACGCGGAACCGGCTGTTAAGCGCCATTGCGAGAGCATCGTCACCGCTGAGTGCTGCTCCTGCACGGACAGTCAGACCGACCCCGACCCCCACGAATATTGCCCCGACTATCGCGGCAATCAGCGGCCGCCCGACAATTCCGGGACAGACTTTCGGTATTTCGGCATACTGCAGAAACATATAAAACGCGTAATATGAAAAAACCGACACCGAGGTGTACGCGATAAAGCTCTTTCCCATGGTTTTATAACCGAAAAGGAAACAGACGAAAGTCAGAACCGCGTTGGTAAAGCCCGGATTTATGCCGAACCAGTGGCTGAAAAGGAGATTGAGCCCGAGAACTCCGCCTTCGGTAATATCGGCAACGTCATGAACGTTGTACATACCAAAGGATACGATTGCGGCACCGAGGACTATCTGGCTTATGTTTTTGATTTTCAGTTCTTTGTAAGTATTCAGAATATCAGTAAATATTTTGTGCATTTCGTTTTCGTCTGAATCGTGTGAGATATATTTTATCGCGTTTTGTTTGCAGATTGCAGAATCAGGCCCCAAAGCAAGCCGGATTTTTTCTTTGCTGATAACGCATTCCCGGTTCAGCAGTCTTACGATATTATAGCACAATACCGAGAATAATCATAGGATTTTTTATGCTGTGACCCCGGAAACATTCCCGATATTTCAATTTGCAGCTTATACACAAATCAGCCTGTATTTTTTCACCGTTTCTTTTTTCGGTACGTAGGACAAAAATCGTTATTAGTATGGTATAATATTACAGTATTTAATATGATTTTCGGAAAATTCCGATACGCAGAAGCAATTCCCGGCAGCTGCTCAGGCGACTTTGCCCGTCTTTTGATAATAATTTCATAATATTACAGCTTGTATTAAAACATAACGGAGTACAATCATGAACGAAAGAAGAAAAATTGCCGAAGAGGCATTCAAAGAAGGATACAATTGCAGCCAGTCCGTAGCCATTGCATTTGCGGATCTTGTGAATATAAGCAAGGAAGAATTGCTTAGGCTCTGCGCACCTTTCGGGGGCGGGATGGGAAGACTTCGCGAAGTCTGCGGAGCATTTTCCGGTTCACTCGTCATCCTCGGACTTATTGACGGATATGCCACCCCGGAAACCGGAGATAAGAAGGCAGAGCTCTATAAAAAAGTACAGACTCTGGCTTCCTGCTTTGAAGAAAAGCACGGAAGCATAGTCTGCCGAGATATTATGGGACTCGGCACCGGGCATTCCGCACCGACGCCCACCCCGAGAACCGCGGATTTTTATACAAGC
>DCGL01000051.1 GCA_002314565.1 Clostridiales bacterium UBA1779 | reverse complement strand
GAAAAGAAACAGGACCTGTCATTCCTTTTATATTTGCTTCTGTCTGCATTCGCGGCACTTCTGTGTCTCGTCGGAACGGCGGCGTTCCTCATCCTTTCCGATAAGCCCGGCATCGTTCCCGTGATTGCCGGCGGAGTATTGCTGATACTGTGCGAAGCGCTCGTCGCTTTCCTGTGGCTGAATGCGAAGAAAAAGCTGAACTTTGAAACGGATGACGAAATGCACAAGGCAACCTCGGCTGCCATCAAAAGAATGGACATTCCGGTTGTCTTCACAACAGTTGACGGAAAAGTAATATGGTTCAACAATCTTTTTGCAGAGCTTTCCGGAAAATGTTCAACTCTTGAAGCTGCAATAGGACGCAAGCCCGGCGAACTTTTTGCCGCGGATGCGGAAGGCTGCTCCGTCGAGCTCGGAGGCAAGCGCTTTATTACGCACTCATACATTATGCCGACAAAGAACTGCGATTTCTGGATGACCGTTTTTGCGGATATGACCGATCTCGATGCTGCCAATGCTCAGGTTGATGCGGAAAGTCCGGTTATCTGCTATGCAGTCCTTGACAATATGGACAAGCTCAGCCAGCTCGTGAAGTCCTCATTCAGAACCGAGGCAAACAAGATAGAGACAGCTCTGATTGCCTGGGCAGGGGAGCTTGACGGCTTCGTACGTGAATACGACAGAGATAAGTATCTCATTTCATTCCCGAGAAAAAATCTTCAGTCTGTCATCGACGGAGACTTTGCCGTGCTTGACAAAATAAAAACCGCGGGAATCGGTGAGGGCGGAATGTACGTAACCGTTTCAATGGGAATTGCCTGCTGCGGAACGAATCTGAAGGAACGCGAGGCAATGGCTGCGGCCGCCCTTGAAACCGCTCTGCAGCGAGGCGGGGATCAGGTCGTTCTTCGCGACAGAAACGGCGGACTTTCCTATTACGGAGGCAAAACGAAGTCGGATTCTTCAAGAACGAGAATTCTGTCGAGAACGGCCTGCGATAAGATTATCAAGCTGATATCCGATTCCTCCAACGTAATAATAATGGGTCATTCCAGTCCGGACTTCGACTGCATCGGCGGCTGCGTCGGACTTTACCGTATGGCAAAGACCTTCAATGAAAACGTAAAAATCGTAACGAACAAAAATCATCTCAACTTCCGCACCTGCACACGCCGTCTGCTTGAAGAGCAGCCTGAATACGCATCCGTGTTCATCAGCGGGGACGAGGGAATGGATATGCTGCGCAGCGACACGCTGCTCATAATCGCCGATGCCAACAATATGTCCATCGTCGAATGTCCGGACATTACGAAAAACGTATCAAGGCAGATCATAATAGACCATCACAGAAAGCTCGGTGAATTGGAAATCGAGCCCGAAATCACGCTCATTGAGCCCGGAACCTCATCCTGCTGCGAGCTCGTATCCGAAATGCTTGAACTTGCAAGCGTCGGAAATGCTGCCGTGTCTGACGTTTCCGGTCTGTCAAGCGCCGAAGCCGACGTGCTTCTTGCCGGAATTATGCTCGATACGAAGAACTTCACGCGTTCGACCGGTGAGGAAACCTTTGCCGCGGCAATGTTCTTAAAGTCCCGGGGCGCCGATTCCGAAAGAGTCAGAAACTTCTTTGACAACGGAGACAGCGAATTTGTCACCGCATCGAAACTCGGAAAGAACCTCAAGGTTTTCCTTGACTGCATAGCCATTGCAGGTGAGCAGTCTGACAATGAAAAAATAACAGGTGAAGACCGTATTGCCGCATCGAACGTTGCAGAATCAATGCTTTCAATTAAAAACATTGATGCTTCTTTTGCAATGATTTATACGGAAGACGCCGTGCTGATTTCCGCCCGTTCCAACGGCAAGATCAACGTACAGCTGATAATGGAAAAAATGGGAGGCGGAGGAAGATACGATGCCGCAGGAGCCCAGATTTCCGGAAAGAGCTTCAGTATAGTATCCGGGATGCTTCGCGATGCGATTACGGAGTATATGCAGTCGGGCAGCGAGGAAAATTCTGACTGAACGCAGTCACGGCGGAACGTGATACTGAAAATTGAAATAACGAAAGGTTTGGTATAAAACAATGAAAGTAATTCTCACACAGGACGTAAAGGCACAGGGCAAAAAGGGCGATATCATCGAAGTTTCCGACGGATACGCACGTAATTTCCTGCTTGCAAAAAAGCTTGCGGTAGTCGCAGACGCTCAGGCTCTCAACGAAGCCCGTAACCGCGAGGCTTCAAGACTTCACAAGATTGAAACCGAAAAGGCAGAAGCCAACGCCGTTGCGGCAAAGCTTAAGGAAATCACCGTAAAAATCGAAGCTCCCGGCTCTTCCGATGAAAAGCTCTTCGGCTCAATCACCTCAAAGGATATTTCCGAAGCACTGGCAAATCAGTACGGCATCGAAATCGACAAGAGAAAGATCAACCTGCCGGAACAGATCCGCACTTACGGAAACTACATCGTCGACGTAAAGCTCTATACCGAAATCAACGGAAAAATCAATCTCTCGGTTGTAAGAAAGTAAACCTATGGCCTTCAGTATGAACAGCGTCGATCAGATGAAGAAGATGCCGTTCTCCATTCAGGCAGAGCAGGCTCTTCTGGGTTCCATGCTGATTGACCCCTCAACGGTTTCTGATGTCGTTTCAATGCTGAAGCCGACGGATTTCTTCGTGCCGGAGCACAAATCCATCTATTCGGCTATGATACGTCTCGCCGCGGCAAGTCACGATATTGACGTCGTCACCCTGATGAATCAGCTGGAAAGCGACAAAATATATGAAAACAGAGAGAGTGCCGAAGGCTATCTGAAAACTCTTACGGATGCGGTTCCCGATGCTCTCAACGTAAAGGACTATGCCCGCATAGTAATAGAAAAGAGCGTAATGCGCCAGCTCATCGAGGTATGCGGAACGGTTTCGGATCGTGCCTATACCGAGGGTGAAAATCCCGACGAGCTCGTTGAATACGCGGCATCGGAAATATCCAATATTTCTGTCGGAAGAGATACCCGCGGATTTCAGGAAATTGCCCAGGTTATCGGAAAGATTTACGAAAATCTGCAGCTCCTGTCCCAGAATCCGAATGCCTTTGAAGGAATTCAGACCGGATTCGGCGCCGTTGACCGTGTCCTCGGCGGCATCAACAACACGGATTTCGTCCTTATCGGGGCACGACCCGGTATGGGTAAAACCAGTTTCGCCCTGAATCTTGCGACGAACGTTGCAAAAAATACGGGCAAGAAGGTTGCAATTTTCTCTCTTGAAATGTCAGCGGAGCAGCTGTGTTCAAGAATCCTTTCAAGCCAGGCCTTCGTTGACAGTGCCGCCATGCGTACCGGCGCCCTTACGGACTCCGACTGGGACAGACTTGCCAATGCAGTCAACTGGCTTGTAAAAACGCGCATACTCATCGACGATACGACGAATATCACGGCTTCAGGTATGAAGGCAAAGCTTCGCCGCGAAAAGGACGTCGGTATGGTTGTTATCGACTACTTAGGACTTATGCAGGGTGAAAAGCACACGGACAACCGCGTTCTTGAAATCGGCGATATAACGAGAAATTTAAAGCTGATGGCAAAGGAACTGCAGATTCCCGTAGTTTGCTGCTCGCAGCTGTCCAGAGGAGTCGAATCCAGAAATACGGCGAACAAGCGCCCCATGCTGTCAGACCTTCGTGACTCCGGTTCAATCGAGCAGGATGCTGACAGCGTAATGTTCATCTACCGTGACGAATATTATAAAAATGAAGGAAACAAGAACGATGAAGAAGCGACGGAAACCCCCGTTGCCGAAATCATAATAGCCAAAAACAGACACGGAAGCACGGGAACTGCAAAGCTTAACTGGATAGGCAAGTACACCGCCTTCCGCGCTCTTGACACGGAACATACGGACGCTGACGCTCCGCCTGATTATTCAGGGGGACACGGCTGATGCTTCCGTCCGGGTACGTTTCCCCGAGAGTATTCGCGCGTAAGCTCGGAATCTGCGGGAACTTCCGCGTTCTGCTCGGCCTTTCCGGAGGTTCCGACTCGGTATCCCTGCTTGATATGCTGCTCGAAGACGGTATTGACGTCACCGCCGTTCACGTAAATCACGGCATACGCGGCGAAGAGGCAGAGAGGGACGAACGCTTCTGCATTTCTCTCTGTGAAAAAAGAGGAGTTCGTCTGTCCGTATCTCACGAGGACATACCGGCTCTTGCCCGCCGGCGTTCCGAAGGCATCGAGGAGTGCGCGAGAAACGTCCGCTACGCCGTATTTGAAGAGGAAATGAAGGCGTCCGGCTGTATTTTCCTCGCAACCGCCCACAATGCCGATGACAATGCGGAAACGCTGCTTTTCAATCTTGCCCGCGGAGCGTCAGCCCACGGAGCCTGCGGAATTCCCGCATACCGTCCTCTCGGCGACGGATATCTTATCCGCCCGATGCTCGGTATTCCGAAAAGCGGGATTCTTGCTTACTGTCAGTCGGGCAGTCTTGAATACGTGACGGACAGCACCAATGCCGACGTAAATTATTCAAGAAACAGAATCCGCGCAAATATCATCCCCGAACTGAAAAAAATCAATCCGGATTTCATTTCCGGTGTTTCTGGCTTCTGCGAATCCATAAAAGAAGACTGCTTCTGGCTTGATTCTCTTGCATCACGGTTTATCGAAGCAAATCCCGCACCTTCTATGAGCGAACTTTCACAGCTGCCGCCGCCCGTCGCTTCAAGAGTAATCGTTTCTCTTGCAAAAGCGGCTTCGGCACGACCCGAGCGCATTCACGTTCAGACTCTGCTTTCCGGCATTGCAGAAGGAAAGAAGACGTCCGTTACCATGCCCGGCGGAATAATTGCCGAAATCGGGCCGAAAAAGGCCCTTGGGTTTGCGAAAGACGAAAGACGCAGAAAACCCAAACAAGATAATAAAACTGACGGAGAATAAAATATGTACAGAATGTCAGATGACATAGAAAAAATCCTGCTTTCCGAAGAGGAAATCGACAAAATCGTTGAAAAGGTTGCAACGGAAATCGACCGCGATTATGATAATTCCGGAAAAGAGCTGCTGCTCCTTTCAATACTCAAGGGGTCCATAGTATTTATGGGGGACCTTATGAAGAAAATCAAAAGACCCGCTGAAATTGATTTTATGAGAGTATCATCGTACTCCGGAACCGAAACACGCGGCAAGGTGGATATTATACTTGATTTGCACCGTGACCGTCTCGAAAACACCGATATTATTATCGTTGAAGATATAATTGACAGCGGAAACACGCTTGCCTATCTTACGGATTATCTGGGACTCAAGGGAGCACACAGCGTAAAGTGCGCAGCTATGCTCGACAAGCCCAGCCGCCGCAAGGTGAATTTCAATGCAGACTATGTCGGCGAAGAAATTCCGGATTATTTCGTTGTGGGTTACGGCCTCGATTATGAAGAGAAGTACCGCAACCTGCCCTATATCGGAATTCTTAAGCCTGAAGTATATACAAAATAAAAAGGATGGCGACAGAGAAGAATGAACAATAAGCGCTCCAGCAATTTAAAGACAATTATTATCTACATTCTCGTTATCGCCGCGGTTGTTTTTGTGGCCTCAAGGCTGCTCGGCGGACGCGGACAGCAGAACGATAAACTAACGTACAGTGACATCATTATGTATTTCACTGAAGAAAAAGTTGCAAAGTTCTCGATTGACGAAGATGAAGTCCTCACTATGGTTCTCAAGGAAGATCTGAAGAAGGAAGTGAAATATCAGCTCAAGAGCTCCGAATATTTCAGAGACGATCTCGGTGACATTATCAACCGGCAGCTGAAAGACGGTGTTCTTGAGGAGTTCGAATATGAGCCTCCTACAGTATACCCGATATGGCTTTCGTTTATACCCTATATTCTCATAATCGTCGTTTTCTTCATTCTATATATAGTGATGATAAATCAGACGATGGGAAAGAACGGAAAACTCAACAGCTTCGGCAAAGCCCGTGTCAAAACCAATATGGATGCAAAGGTGAAGGTTACGTTTGACGACGTTGCCGGAGCCGACGAAGAAAAGGAAGAACTTCAGGAAATTGTCGATTTCCTCAAGAATC
>DCGL01000041.1 GCA_002314565.1 Clostridiales bacterium UBA1779 | reverse complement strand
CGTTCGGAAGCCTCTTTCGAGGGGTCCCTCACGCGACAGCTTGCATATTATACCACCTTCGCTTTTCCTTGTCAACACTAAATTTCACTTTTTTTGCACTTTTTTATCATTTTTTCCGTTTTTTTAACTTTTTTTATTGAACTCCTGCTTATTTACAAATTATACACAAGTTATCCACAAACTTATCCACAATTAACCGCTGACAACATCATAAACGTCATAGACAATGCCGTCAGAGGACCTCGGCAAAAGAGCGTGCCAAAGAACCGTCCCCGGCACGGTAGCCTCATCCGCCAATTTTCGCTAACGCAAAATTGACACCTTCCCCCGTGTGGAAGGCAAGGATGACAAAAGAACCGTCCCCGACTCGGTAATATAAAAGCGTGCCAAAGAACCCGCCCCCGGCACGCTTCGCGCTGTATTAATCAGTATACGATATATTCGATATAAACGGGATGATGGTCGCTCGGCGTTACGTTGTTGATGTTTTCGTTGCAGACGCGGTAGCTGTTGACGGCAATGCGGGCGCTGTTTACGAAAATGAAATCAATGATTTTGCTGGCTTTGCCGAAGCTTGTAAAGGTGGAGCCTCCGCTGACGGTGGCGGCAACAGCCTTCGAATCGCTGACTCCGCCGGCGAGCACCTCTTTGTATGCCTGTGCATCTGAGGTTGTGTTGAAGTCACCGGTCAGAACAATCGGGTACTGACTGTTTGATTTGAGGAATGCAGCCAGGACCTTTCCCTGTTTCGTTCTTGCTTCCGCGCTCTTGTGGTCAAAGTGAGTATTCACAACCAGTATCTTCTTCGAATCGGACTTTCTCTGAAGCAGGGCGTAGGTGTATATACGGTTCAGTGACGATTCTTCGTACTTGGATACGATGTCCGGCGTGTCGGACAGCCACTTCGTGCCGGAATCAAGTAAAGTAAATTTTGTTTTGTTGTAGAAAATGGGATTGTATTCTCCGCTGTTTCCGCCGTCTCGGCCTGTCCCGACAACGGCATACATATCCGACAGATTTGTCTTCAGGTAAGTCATCCATGAAGGGCTGCTTTCCTGCATGCCGAGAGTGTCCGGCATATATTTTCTGATCATTCCGATGACGGCACTCTGCCTTTCATCTGTAACCGAACTTACGAGGTTGTTAAATGACATCGCCGTCAGATAATCGCGGGTTATTGTGATTTGGCAGTTGTCCGGTACGATTGTCAGCTTTTCTTCTTTTCGGTTTTCAAAGCGCTTGCTGATATCGGAAGCTCCGGCCATAAGCTCCGCCGTTCCGTTACCGTAAATTCTGATATGTTTTTCGTTGAACGTGATGACGTACTCCTCATCCTTGGTTGTATATGCGGAGTCATCGCGGTTGGTATTTCCGATAAGAATCTCGTGGGCAGAAGGTTCAGAAGATTCTCTGTCGCAGATAACGTCAAGCATATAGCCCGTCTGTTGTTCGATTGCTTCTGCAAGGCTTTCGGCCGCAATCCGGCTGCTGGCTTTATTATCGTTTGAATACACGATTCTGAAATTCTCAACGGGAATCTCATTTCCCATAAGGCTGATATTGAGCTTATCAATATTGTATTTAGCGTGAACTACGGTATCATCTTCCGATGAATAGAATATTTCGCTGCCGTCTTTGAAACGGTCGAGGATGTTTGTCGTGAACAGATTGATTGCCTTGAACGTTGCCGTGTCACAGCCTCCGGCAATAACCAGCTTTTTACCGTATAAAGCGTATCCGTAGTCATTTACCTTGAGATCCTTCAGAAAAGAAACGCTTTCTTCTCTTTCAGTGGCACCGACTATGATTTCAAGCTCGTGAATTTCGCAGGCGGCAATTCCGGGAACGTAGAAGTCAGTCTGTATCATTACGCTGTTTCCGGCCTTTTCGCGCAGCTTGAGCATAAAGTCCGTAACTTCCGAGCAAAGCTCATCATCGGCCTTATCGGCTCTGATTACGTAATATGAAGATAAATCAGCTGCTGATATAGTTGAAATTACCGCATCTGTCTGCGCTTCCGTAACAGGCCCGGTGTCCGCCGGGAAATCCTGCTGTCCGCTTTGGCATGAGCACAGTATGCAGTTCAGAATCATCAGAGCCGAAAGTAAAAATAAAACCGTTTTTTTCATAATATTATATATTACCGTTTAAAAAGCGAGGCAGTATTGAGTTGAAATCAGAACTGCCTCGCGGATGAATCAGTACTGTCGTTTGTGACTGAAGTACTGTCTGTCGCTTATGTAATTATTCAGTCCTTCTTTTTGAGAAGAGCGGAACCGAGAATGGCCGTAAGCACTACGGCGCCGGCAGCAAGAGATGAACCGCAACCCTTCTTTTCAGCAGCAGGAGCCTGTGTTTCGGGGGCCTTGGTCTCGGCAGCTGTTTCAGCAACGGTTTCGGCAACTGTTTCGGGAGCCTTGGTTTCCTGAGTTTCGGGAGCCTTGGTCTCGACGGGCTTTGCGCTTGTTGCGGCTTCGGTGACGGCTTCGGTCGTTTCAACTGTAGCATTTACTGAACCGTATACGTCGAACTCGGTCATTCTTGTTGCATAATAGAAAGGAGTAACACCGCTGAGTGTTGTTACGCCGTCTGTGGTTGTCTGCTTGCCTTCACGTCTGGGATGAACCGAGCAATAAACGATATTGGTTACGTTCTTGTACTCTTTGTCGAACTTGGATTCCATATACTTGTAAGTGCAGTTGATTTCACCTGCATCGTTCTTCAGGTTGACTTCGATGAAATCTCCGCCCTCTTCAACGGTATAGCCGTGGCAGGTTTCGGGATAGGTGTTGTCAACGTTCATCTTGAAGGGAGTTGAATGCCAGGCAACCGAGTATGTCTTTCCGCCGTCGGTTGAAATCAGGATTTCAGCTTCGGAGTCGATATGGTAGAAGGGAAAATGCTCTGTTTCAATGGGGTAGGTGTTATTATTGTTGTAGTAAATGGCGAAGCTGTCAACGTTTGCGTTGAGGTCAGTGAACTCAAAAGTATAGTAATAAGTCTTCTTCGTTCCGTCGGTCAGTGTGTATTCGAATTCACCGGGGAAGTCTTCGAGAGTGGCGCAGTCACCCTTGGCGCAGAATGCCTTGTTGTAGTAAACGGTTGTGCCTTCGTTATCGGCAAAAACTCCGTCGGTGAGAACGGTAGAGATGAAGTAGCAGTTGCTCTTTGACATCATCATTGAAGTTGCACCTTCAAGAACGTCAACCTTGCCCGTGTTGTCAACGGTAAGATTTGCAGCAGAGGCTGACATCGGGACTGCTGTGAGCAGAGCAAGAATTGCAATGGCAACAGCTAAAATTCTGATTTTTTTCATTTTCGGACTCCTTTAGAAGTATATATTAAATGGATGCAACAATATTACAATACCGAAAGAGAAAAGTCAATAGATATTTCAAATATTGCGAAATATCTTTTTAAGCTTCTGTTGACTTTTAAACTTACATAGGCTATAATTCAGACACAGAAAATTACGAAAAATGATGAGGAACAAATGAGCGAATTTTCCATAAGCAATCCCTGGATGCGCGAACGCGAGACCATTCTCTGCGGCTGGAAACCCGATTACAACCGTGGAAAAATCAACAATATGAATATGAGTATGGCCGTAGACTGGTATGCTCTGTCCGACAGGCAGCTGCGCGAATACGTGCGAATGATAAAAGCCTGCGGTTTTACCGGAATTCAGGTTATGGATTGCTGCTCTCACTGGAGATGGTTTTCAAGCTATGAAGCGGCGCATGACAAAACGATGACGTTTATCAAAGCTGCCAAGGATGAAGGCATGAAAATCACGCTCTGGGTATGGGCTGCAAACTTTACGGGATACGGCTGGACGGATACATCGGTGCGTTACGACGCCAAAGACGGCGGAAGTGCCTATGATGACCCTGAAGTTTTTGCCTCCTTCAACAAATATTACGATATTTATGCTGAATTTGCCCCGTACGTTGACAGGCTGATTCTGCACTTCTTCGACCCGGGACATCTGAAGAATACCGATGACATAATTAAATTTGCAAAGCTCATCCGCTCGAAATTCACTGCCAAAAACCCCGGTGTAAAATTCGGGATTGACTCCTGGGCTGCTCCGGAAGGTTTTCTTCAGGGGCTTATAGATGCAGGTTTCAACGGTATGATGCTGATGGAGGACAACAGATGGCCCCGTGACAAACGCCGTGCATACCGCGAAAACGTGAAAAACCTCGGTCTGCAGCTGGGCGAATGGAGCTGGTATCTTGCCGATATGGAAATTGACCAGTCCGCCTGGATGGTTGTCAACGCAAAGGTCGAAAAGGAGGTTTATAACCGCATAAGAAACGATGCCGATGACGTAAAGGTTCCCGAATACTGGTCGGAAATTGACTCCTACCATATTATGAATATTTTCTCCCTGTACTGCGCGGGTCAGCTCCTGATAAATCCGGACGAAGACCCGGACAGGCTCGTTCACGACATAGCTTACAAAATATACGGTGAGAGACACGGGGCAGCTGTCGAAAGGGTACTGAATCTGATACAGGATGCGCGTTCCGGTAATTCGTGGGAAACGTACTGGTGGCCGAAGCCTCCGAGATATAAGCCGCTCTGGGAACCGGGCTCTATGGCAATCAGGGCTTCTGAATGTTTTGAGGAGCTCAAAACCGTGGCCTCAGACTATGACTTTTCGTCCGATTTCCCTCTTCCGATTACTGCCCGGAAGCTTGCCGAACTGACGCTGCCGCACGTCGAACAGATTAAAAATTTCGCCGAATTCTACGTAAAATTTGAGGAGCTCGAAAAACTTGCCGACAGCGGAGCCTCAGACGAAGAACTCAGCAGTGAAATTCTCAGAATCTGGAATCTCGTTTACGATTACAATACGGTTATCGGAGTTTTCGGTCAGCGCGAAGCAAGAATGCAGGCCTGCTCGCTTTATGCCTTTTGTCAGTCTCACGGGATGAAGATGCCGCGGCATCCGCTTTTCTTCCATCTTGCGAAAAAGCGTTATTACGAATATTTCGTTTCGACTGCACGCAGCCGCAATACCCCGATACTCGGAAGAAACGCTTACGAATCAAACGCCCCTTATTTTATGTATCAGGATGAAATTCTGTGTGAGCTTGAAGCCGAAGGGCTGATAACGCAGCTGCCTGACGGAAAAATCAGGCTGGAATATTTTGACGCTTACAAATACAACTGAGCTCTAATTAGCGCTGTGATATGCCAAAACATTTTGCTGCCGGCAAATACAACTGAGCCCTGATAAACGCAAAGAAAAAAAGAACATATTTTTCTCTTGATTTATTATTATTTTAATGGTATCATTAAGTGTTGTATTTATTTGATTTTCGGAGGCATTCTTTGAACGTTCAATCAAAAAAAAGCCTGAATATCGGAAGCATTGCCTTCTGGCTGACTTTCGCGGCATACGCCTTTTCATATCTCGGAAGAAACACCTTCTCTGCCTGCCTCAAAACGATGGGGGCACAGGGGCTGTTCGATGAGGGGTTTGACGGATACGTTTCCGCTGCATACCTGATTATGTACGGTTCCGGTCAGCTGATAAACGGAATACTCATTACGAAATTCTCACCCAAATACTGGGTTCCGATAGGACTTTTCGGCTCAGGCCTGATAAATATTCTTATGACGGTAGCCGGAAACCAGTATCTGTATCTGATACTCTGGGCACTCAACGGTTTCTGCTGTTCGATGCTCTGGCCGTCGGTAATTGCAATTTTCACGAGCTGGCTTGGAAAGAGCGAACGCGAAAAGGCGGCAGGAAATATCTCCCCGTCAATCCCCGTTGGTTCGATTTCCTGCTATCTGATCTCATTCTTTATGCTCAAAACCGCTTCCGAAAACAATTGGAAGTACGTTTTCATACTCTCGGGCTCGCTGCTCTGCCTCGGTGCTCTGCTCTGGACAGTCTCAATGTTCGTTTTCTCAAAACGGCTTGACGAAAAAGCAGTGCAAACAAAGGCTGAGATTATTGCTCCTTCAGACAATAAGAAGAAATTCCGTTTCACGATTCCCTTCTTTTTCTCAGCAGGACTGCTTGTAATGCTCTTCGGATCGTTCTTCAACGGTTCTCTCAAAGAAGCCGTTATCGCTTACGTTCCGACGTATATTTCAGACAGCTTTGATTACACCTCCGATATTTCAGCTCTCATCAGCACCCTGCTTCCGGTTTTTGCCGTAGCAGGACCTTATTTCGGCATCTTCCTCAACAAGAAATTCTTTGACAATGAAGCGGCAACAATCGGTGCCCTGATGGGAATATCTGCCGTCTGCAATTTCCTGATTTTCATCACGGGTTCAAAGATTGCAATTCTGTCTATTCTGATGATTGCGATTTCAACCGCCTGCATGTGGGGTGTGAACAATATGCTTATGACCTTCACTCCCTTCCACTTTGCAAAGCTCGGTGCCTCTTCAATCGTATCCGGAATTCTCAACGGCACGGTTTTCATAGGCTCCGCAATTTTCACCGTTTTTTACAGAAACATCGCCAATTCCGCCGGATGGAACATGACGGTTCTCGTCTGGACTCTGGCCGGCGTCGCTGCCGCAATTCTCTGCTTCGCCCTCTGTGGCAGCTGGAAGAAACGCAGACCTGACTGATTTTAGAAGCATCAGTCACGCCGCGTTCCCGCGGGAAGCATCACAACGTTTTTCAAAATTATTCACACTGAAATAAGTAAGCGAAAGGATAAAACCATGCTTGATTTCAATAAATCCGCAGATAAACTTACCGTAACCCTCGGCGGAAGAATAGATTCAGTCAACGCCCCGGCAATTGAAGCCGAACTCGTCTCCCTCAGAGATGCAAACAAAGAAGGTGACCTCGTATTTGACGCCGAAAAGCTTGAATACATCTCAAGTGCCGGACTTCGCGTTATTCTTCGTATGCGCAAAACGAATCCGGAGCTCAAAATCATTAACGTCAGTGACGAGGTTTATGACATCTTTGAAATGACCGGATTTTCCGAAATAATACCCGTTGAGCGTGCATTCAAGAAGATGTCCGTGGACGGCTGCGTCGTTATCGGCCGCGGAGCCAAGGGCACCGTTTACCGCTTCAACGAAGATACCGCCGTAAAGGTTTACAAGAATCCGGACAGCTTACCCGACATCAACAGAGAAAGGGAGCTCGCAAGACGCGCATTCGTGCTCGGCGTCCCGACTGCCATTTCATATGCAATCGTAAAAGTCGGGGAGTCCTACGGCTCGGTTTTTGAACTCCTTAAAGCAAAATCCTTCTCCGAACTTATTGCTGAAGACAATTCCACACTCGAAAAGTATGCCGGGCTCTTCACCGACCTGCTCAAGACCATTCACGGCACGACAGTCAAAAAGGACGAAATGCCAGACATAAAAATTCTTATCGGCAAGTGGCTTGCCGACTGTGCACAGTTCCTGAGCGACGAAGAAAACGCAAAGCTCAGGACCATGGTTGACGCCGTTCCCGACACGGACAATATGCTTCACTGCGATTACCATACCAACAACGTAATGCTTCAGAACGGTGAAACCATTCTCATCGATATGGACACCCTCTCTCACGGACATCCGATTTTCGAGCTTGCAAACATTCACATTGCATACGTCGGTTTCGGCGAAGTTGACCACGCAATGGTTGAAAACTTCATCGGTCTTCCCTTCGAACTGACCGAAAAGTTCTGGAACTGCTTCTTCCGAAAATACGTCGGTGAAACCGATGCCGCCAAGCTCGCCGCCATCGAGGACAAGGTCAAGCTTCTCAGCTACGTACGTCTCTTACGCCATTACAGCCGTCGCAAAGACATCGAAAACCCCGAAGCCGTCACTGCAAAGTGCATTTCACTTGTCAAAAACCAGCTTGCAAAGGTTGACAGCCTGACCTTCTGATATGCCAAACAGACAAAAATCGCTGAAAGCTCAGAGCTTTCAGCGATTTTTCATAGATGTGCGGCCCCCGGGCACGCTGCGAATATTATCTGAATCTGTCGAACCAGAGCTTCAGTTCTTCGTGCATCATGGCATTCTGCTTGTGGCCGATGCCGTGAACGGTGCGAAGCTCGGCGTAGCAGCCGGAGCGGCGCAGCGCCGCAATGTATTCGACGGACATAATGTACTGAACAGACTGGTCGATGTCGCCGTGCCAGATTTTGATGGGAGCAGGAAGGTTCGAATAGCGCTTGCCGTCGATAACGACGGTGCGGTTGTGCCAGGGATTGAGGCCGACTGCCTTCTCGTCCTGCCAGACGAAGGGATCGTCGAAGCCGTATTCGGTGCCGATAACCTCGGTCAGGCAGAAGTCCTTATGTCTGTGGGCCTCCTCATACGAACCGTGCTCAAGCACTCCGTTTACATATTCCTGATGCAGATTGGTTCTCGGATAGAAAAGTCCGATGCAGCGGACGATGTTCGGATAGAAATTGACGAAGTTCAGAGCGCAGACCCCGCCCATTGATGCGCCCATAACGTAGAGGCGCGGATCGACGTTGTAATTTTCAACAATATAATTATATGCCTTGTAAACTGCCTCGACGTATCTGCGGTTGCCGTATGAACGGCCGTCGGGACGGGTTCCGTGAATATCGAAAGCGGCATAAGCTTCAAGAGTTTCGTCGTTCAGATAACGGATGCCTCCGCGTCCCTTTTCTTCATCGGGATTTACGATTCCGCCGGAACCGTGAGCAGAGAAAATCAGCGGGGTTTTGGCTCCCGTATCCGAATAACTGTCGGGAAGTGTCAGAAGAACCTGAGTTTCGGCCTCCTCATACCCATCCTGAACCTGAGTCTGAGAAGTCCCCGTGCAGTCGTCGACACGGTTATTGTACTTTATTTTGAACCAAACGTCTCTCATTTCAAATACCTGCCTTGTTTTTCTTTGGATGTTCATTAAGTATATCACAATCCCCTCCCGAAGGCAAGAGAAAAAGCAATCCTTTTGCTTGACTTTCATATGACAAAGTGCTACAATTTTAACGTCAATAAATAATAAACGGAGTACAACAGATGAAAAATTTCGACCTTCAGGCTTACCTGAAAGATCTTGAAACCGTTGTCAATATCGACACCGGTCATTATTTTGAAGTCGGCACGAACGAAGTTGCCGAGTTCTTCAAAAAGAAATACGACGAGCTCGGTTTCAGGACCGAAATCAAGTATTATCAGAACAATCACGCCACCCCCTTCGTAACGGTAACGAACACGGACTGCGATCATTATGACGTCCTTCTGGTCGGACATATGGACACCGTTTTTGCTCCCGGCTCCGCCAAGGAACGCCCCTTCCGCATCGACGAACAGGGACACGGCCGCGGTCCCGGCTGCATCGACTGCAAGGGCGGCTGTGTTCTCATTTACTACCTTCTCAAGCTTATGAAAGAAGCAGGAGAACTCAATTTTACCTTCTGCGTTGCAATGAATTCGGATGAGGAGCTCAAAAGCACCTATTCACGCGACTATTTTGAAGAGCTCGCCGAAAAGTCAGACCGCTGCTTCCTCTTCGAGCCGGGACGTGCCAACAGAGAATTCGTCAGCCAGAGAAAGGGCGGAAACAACTACCTTATCAAGTGCCACGGCATCGCCGCTCATTCAGGAGTCTGCCCCGAAAAGGGTGCCAGTGCCGTTCTTGAGCTTTCAAGATGGGTTGACGAATTATATAAGAGATATTTCCTGCTTGACGAAGGCACGACTATCAACATCGGCCGTTTTGACGGCGGCGCCGACAACGGCTCCGTTCCGGATTATGCCGAATTTACGATTTCCCTTCGCTGCATGACAAATGAAAGACTTGCCGAAATCAACAAAGACATTCTCGACATTCCGAACCATCCCTACGACAGCCGCGTGACGATTGAGTCCATTCTTCTGGCCAACCGTCCCTGCATGACCCCCGACGAAAAGACCTTTGAGATTATTCATCTGATGGAAAACGTCGGACGTGACCTGAACGCTCCCATCGAAATGCTCTGCACGGGCGGAGGCTCCGACGGCAACTTCATCGCCCTTCACGACTGTCCCACCGTTGACGGCTGCGGTCCCTGCGGAAGCCTGCTTCACACAGTGGACGAATATCTTATTATCGACTCAATCGAACAGAGACTCGATATTATGCGCGAGACCCTGCTTCGGATTTTTGCAAAATAAAAATTATCTCGCTTTTGCGGATATAAAGGAGACTTAAAATGGAAAAAGTCAGAATAGGCGTCTTCGGTGCAAGACGCGGCGCAAACTATGCGCAGATTTTCGCCAAACTCACCGACAGATTTGATCTTGTTGCCATCTGTGACAAGGACATCGAAACACTGAAAACCGCCGAGAAGTTCCCCGGAACCCCCGTTTTCGCAGATTTCGATTCCTTCCTCACATACGGAAAAGAAAACGGAATGAACGCCGTATTCCTTGCCAATTACTTCTATGAACATACTCCTTTTGCCATAAAGTGCATGGAAGCCGGAATGGACGTCATCAGCGAATGCACGGCAGCATCCACACTTAAGGAATGCGTCGAGCTTGTCGAAGCCGTTGAAAGAACCGGACGCAAATTTATGCTCGCAGAAAACTACCCCTTTGCCGCCCCGAACCTTGAAATGAACAAATTTGCAGCCAGCGGCAAGATGGGCAAGGTTGTTTATGCAGAGGGCGAATACAATCACTCCGGCCCTGCTGCCGGCCTGAGAGCTCTTTCCGCTTCATCCCCTTATCACTGGAGATGCTATCTTCCCAGAACATATTACCTCACCCATGCCATGGGTCCGCTTATGTTTGCAACAGGCTCAATGCCGGAATACGTTTCTGCCAGAGCTTCAACGTCCCCGATGCTTCACGAGCTTGTCGGTGACTCACGTCACAACTGCGACTGCACGGCAATTATGTTCTGCGAAATGAGCAACGGAATGATTGCCCGCTTCACAGGCTGCACCGCCATGGCCAGCGATTACAGCAGATACCGTCTCGTCGGTGAAAAGGCAAGCGTTGAAACCACCGGCGTTGTCGGCGGCGGAGTCAGAAAAATGTACTTTGCTCATACAAAGCCCGAGGATGAACCCCAGGAAACGAATTACGTCGTAAGCCAGGGCGATTTCGGTGACTACGGCAAGATTGCCGCTTCCGGCGGTCACGGCGGCGGAGACACCTGGGTTTCACTTCGTATGTACGATTATTTCGTAAAAGGAGTTGATCCTTTCTTTGACGTATACAGAAGCGTTGCCATGTCAGCAACCGCAATTCTCGCATGGAGAAGCTGCCTGCATCATGGTGAAAACTTCAGAGTCCCCGATTTCAGAGATATGAAGGACAGAGCCGAATGCCTGAAGGACGACCTCACTCCCTTCCCCGATGATAACGGAAACGGAGCAACACTTCCTTCAGAACTTCCCTATACAGGCAAATAAAAAACTTTCCGGGCGGCATAGTCACGGGTTTACAAGGAAGTATTTTACTTCGGAGTCAGGAGTAGTCTCGAAAGAGGCTACTCCTTTTCCGTTTGTGTGGGTTACCTTGCTTGTTTTGTTTCAAAGCAACCTTCAGTCCGAGCCAGTCAGCATCGGCATTTTCAAGAAAATTGACGGGAAAGTCTTTCGAGAAATTCTTCATCATACGGTTTACACCGAGCGATTTCAGATTTTCGAGCCAGTACTCGCCGAAAATTTATTTTGCTCTCTTGAAAACCTTTGCTTTGTCTCCCTTAAAATTGTATTCCCGTTTCACCGCCATGTTTGCAGTAATATCGTTCTTTTGAAGAAAAGCCTGTTCTTCTGCCAACTGTTCGGGAGTACCGTTCCTGTAAATAATAAATTATATCATACGGATGGACAAGTGCTTCCATCATTTTTTGATAGTCATCAATTCTAAAAATATTTATTTCGAGATTGTCTTTTGGATATGTTTTTTGATAGTCAGTAATTGAAGGATTAAGCTTATAATATTTTCTCACAATCTATGTCACAAAAAACGGACTTACTGCCAGCAGTGGTCTGCGACGCTCCAAGTTTTACTAAATTCTTTTTCCGCCAGAACTGCCTTAAAAGGTTCCGAAAGGAATGTATCTATCATTTTTATCACAGCAGTGAATTCGTTATCAGCACTGACTTTTTTGCAGAATGCCGTCCATTTCTTTTGCATGGCATCATCGCCGTCGAAGGCGATTACCTGATTAAACTGCGACAAATCAAACGCTCTTTCTCTGTTATCAAAGGTCTTTTTCATTGCTTCGGCAAGTACTTTGCCGTCAAAATCAAACTTATTGGCAAGATACCAAATATCGTAATAGTCCTTCATACGACTCGAAAATTCCATGAGACTCAAAATAGCATCAATCTTTTCTGCGACCGTTGTTTCAATGGAATATGTTTGAACAACAGGGGACGGGAAATCGGGAAGCTGTGTCGGAATCCTTCTCTTTTTAGATTCGGGGACAATAATATCACCGATACCGAAATCAATACCGAAGGGGGTTCTCGTATTCTTGATGCGTGCAACAATATCGGCGTGAATGCCGGGATATTGTTTATTAACCGAAATGGGAGAGATACTTTTAATTTCAAATGTAATGAAATCGTTGGTATTGTCGGAGTTGATTATCTCATTAATTACTTCTTGAAGCTTTTCGGGAGTATTCGGGATTTTCCTCAGCATAAAATCAACGTCAACCGTTACGAGACTGTCAAATTCGGTAAGAGTGTAGAGAAAAAGCCCACCCTTCAGCACAAAATTGTTTGCATATTTCGATTTTTCAAGGCGGCGAAGATACTCCTCCTGACAGAAAAGCTGCATACAAAGCTGATTACTCCTGCCGGATTCCTTTGCCTTGTTTTTGAGCTTTGCAATTACCGATGCACCTATATCAGCCATTCAGCAGCACCTCCATCATATCGGTTACCTTCTTATGCACTTTCAGCGATTTGGCATATTTGCTGAGATTGGGAAGATTCTTATTTTTGTCGGCGGCATAAGCGTTAATTGCTTTTGCGAAAATTTCGTTATCCATTTTTGTTCTGTACTTAAAGCAATCGCATA
>DCGL01000119.1:5654-17048 GCA_002314565.1 Clostridiales bacterium UBA1779 | reverse complement strand
GAAAGGCAGATTATAAAAATGAAAGTTGCACTTCGTGAACTCGCGTCGGTAATACGTTCAAAGAATTCAGGCCCTTACGAGCTGACACTTGACGTTCTTTTCAAGGATGACGACAATTTCAATAAGGTTGCGAACTCCGGCGTCATCAACAAGGCGCTTATTGCCCAGCTTTATCACACATCAGAGGAAAACGTACTCAGCGTCCTGACTTTTCCGGCTGCACGCGCCATCAAGGCCACGATCGTCCGTCCGCTCCCGTCGGGTGCTCTCGGAGAGAGAGACGTCTACGGTGCCCAGCAGCACGCTCCTCTTATGAATCTCATCATTGACCTTTGACCGATGACACGAGAAGAATTAAAAAAAGCAGCCGTACGTGCTATCGAAGATAACAAGGACAGGCTGATTGAAGCAGGAGAATATTTCTATAACAATCCCGAGACGGGCTTTCAGGAGGTCAAAACCTCAGCCTATTTCAAGAAAATGCTTGAAGAAATCGGGGTTATTTGCAAAGACGGTATTGCAGTCACGGGAGTAAAGGGAAGTGTAGACGGCAGAAACAACGATTTCAACCTTGCCTTTATGGGCGAGCTTGACGCTCTCAATATGCCGACGCATCCCCACTGCGACAAAACCACCGGAAAGTTCCACGGCTGCGGCCACAACGCCCAGCTCTGCACCGTTCTCGGCGCCGCCATCGGTCTTGTTTCTTCCGGAATCTATAAAGAACTTGACGGAAAGCTTACTTTTATAGGCGTTCCCGCCGAAGAAATCATCGAGCAGGACTTCCGTATGAAGCTTCGCGATGAAGGCAAAATCGGCTTGCTCGGCGGCAAGCAGGAGTTTATCAGACTCGGTATGTTCGACGACGTCGACGCAGTACTTGCCAGCCACATCTTAGGCGGAGGCACACACGAGCATTTCTGGCTCGGTCACAGCTGGAACGGAGTAATATTCAAAAACGTCAGATTCACCGGCAAACCCGCTCACGCAGGACTTGCTCCTCACGAAGGCATCAACGCACTTGAGGCGGCTCTTTGCGCCTTAAACAACGTAAACGCCCTTCGCGAAAGCTTCTGCGACGACGACCACGTCCGTATTCATTATATTATTACCAAGGGCGGCTCAAGCTGCAACATCGTCCCCGACGACGTCCGCCTTGAATTCGGAGTCCGCGCCGCAACGCTGAAATCTCTGCGCGACGCAAACGAAAAGGTCAACCGTGCTCTGCGCCTCGGGGCCGAGGCTATCGGTGCAGGTCTTGAAATTCATGACTCCGGCCTCGACCTGCCCTGCCATCAGAACCGCGCACTTGCAGAGATTTATCTTTCAAACGCCCGCGAACTGCTTGGCGACGACAAGGTCGATAACGTCTTCGGAACCTACCGCGGTTCCTCAACCGACTGCGGCGACGTTGCCTCCCTTATTCCGCTCATCTCCCCCTATTTCGGCGGCGCTACCGGCAAGCCTCACGCCAATGATTTCGACATCATCGACCCCTATGCCGCATACGTCGTTCCCGCCGAAGCCGCCGCAATGACGGCTATTGACCTCCTTTTCGACGGCGCATCCGCCGCAAAGCAGCTAAAAGCCGATTTCGTCCCCGATTTCCGCAACAAGGACGAATACACGGCCCTCACTTCTTCGCTTTTAACTGAATAACACAACAAGCGTGCCGAAGAAAAAATCTCCGGCACGCCGTTTTTTTATTTTCTGTGTTGTTTTAAGAAGTAATGCAAATCGCCCATTGCTTTGGAAAGCGTATCGGGGTCAGGAAGCATAACGATACGGAAGCGGATGTCTTCTTCCCAGTCAAAGCCGTTGCCGGGGATGACGAGGACGTGCTGTTCGTGCAGGAATTTCATTGCGAAATCGCGGGCATCCTCGAAATCGAATTTTTCCTTTTCGAGAGAGGGGAAGAGATAGAAGGCAGCGCGGTTAGGAACGTAATTGACTCCGTCGATTTTGTCGAGTCCTTCGCAGGTTGCACGTCTCTGTTCGAAGAGACGGCCACCGGGAACGAGCATTTCCTGGGTGCTCTCGGAATCGACGAGAGCGGCGGGAATGACCAGCTGTGTCAGGGCGTTTCCGCAGAGACGCATGGCGGCAAGCTTCATAACTCCGTTCTTAACCTCGTCAAGCTCGCCCTTTGGACCGGAGAACACCATCCAGCCGCAGCGGAAGCCGCAGATGATGTGGCTCTTTGAAAGTCCGTTGAAGGTGACGGTGGGAACGTCGGGGGCAAGAGCTCCGATTGATTCGTGGCGCAGACCGTCCATAACGAGTCTGTCGTAAATTTCATCGGCAAGCAGCACGAGATGATTCTTTCTTGCGATGTCGGCGATTTCAAGAAGAGTTTCCTTGCTGTAAACGGCGCCGGTCGGGTTATTCGGATTGATAATCAGAATCGCTTTGGTGTGCTCGTTGACCTTTTTCTTAATATCTTCGATATCAGGATTCCAGTTGTTTTCAGGAGCACAACGGTAGAATACCGGCTTTCCTCCGCAGAGGTAAGCATTGTTGCTCCAGAGTGAGTAGCAGGGGGAGGGAAGCAGTATTTCGTCACCGGTTCCGACAAGAGCGTTCATAAGCATTGATGCAGCTTCGCTGACACCGTTGCAAATAAAAACGTCGTTCGGCATAATGCCCTGAAGACCGCGTCCGATATGATAGGTGCAGATTACGTTGCGTGCATCCTTCATACCTCTTACGTCACAATAGGCTACTGCTTCATCAATGTGAAGGGCAAGCGCCTGTCTTACGCTGTTGGGAAGACCGAAACCGAATTTTCCGGGATTACCCGTGTTGAGCTTGAGGACGTTAACGCCTTCACTTTCCATACGAAGGGCTTCCTGATAAAGGGGTCCTCTTATATCTGAATGGACATGATCCAGTCTGTCCGATACTTTAATCATGATAAACCTCGCTGAATGAAAAAATATGACATATTTTATCAAAAATTCTCGGGCTTGTCAAGATTTGATGTATTGTCATCGCCTTAAAAAATAAGGAAAATAGCAAAACAGGACACGGAAAATCTTAATTTTTAAGCCTGCTTGGGTCAATCCACAGTCCAAGTGCAGGATTGGGGATAAAATAAACGTTTTCGTCACCGACGGTATTGTATCCGTATTTCAGTTTTGACGGATCGTATTTCTGCGCTGTTTCCGCATAAGAAAGTGATTTAAAACCTACCGATTCAATTTCCGGTCTGAAAGAATCCATGACTGCGTAAGAGATGTTGAAACGTCCGTCAGAGGAGCCGTGAATCAGATGTGCGGCAACTCCCATATTGGAACGGAGATCGGCATTTTCCGGATTCCTGAAGAGTTCAAGAGTGTGAAGTCTTCCGTAATAACCGTATTTGCGGATCAGGCGGTCATTTTCGCCGTCTTCGCCGAATTTCCGGACTCCCGGGCCGAGAACAATGAGCTCCCCGCCGTCGGCGATAGCCATTCTCGTTCTGTAAACGGATTTATTGCCGAGCCAGGTACTGGTAAACTCCTGCTCATCGAGATATACGACACACTTCTTTATGCCGCAGTCAACGTAATCGATATTGATCTTTTGTGAAAGTCTGACGGCCTCTGTGAGACATTCGCGGCCTTCACCGATAAAGAGTCCGTGAGTTCGGATGTTTCCGCCGGGGGCAGTTGTAACGGTCAGTGCAAAGAGAATGGGAAGCTTTGAAAGAAAATGCTCCATTCCGTAGTCGAATATCCGGCGGACGGGGGTGTTGTCGCGGCCCATCATGCGCTCCATTCCGTATACGGCGCCTATCATATGGGACTGGTTTATCATTTCGCTGCCGCCGACTCCGACGAAGAGGTTCTTCGAATGGTTGGACATTCCGATAACCTCGTGAGGGACAACCTGACCGACTGATATGATAATATCGTAGGAAGGGTCAAGCAGCCTGCGGTTGAGCTCGGCAGTAACCGGCGAGTCCCAAAGACCTTCGGTTACGGTTTTGATGAAGTCAGAAGGGACAACTCCGACGGTTTCAACGTCCTGTCTCCAGTTGTGCACGATAAATCTGTCGTGTGGAATGCCCGGGAACATAGTGTCAAGCTGTACGTCGGTCATCGGAGCATGGGTTCCGAGTGCGGGGATAATATCCACTGACGCGCCGAGCTCTGTGAGCATCTTATAGTAAGCGACGGTGATAAAGCCTGCGTTCGAATGAAATCTTGTGAAGTCAGGAGGAACGATCAGGGCTTTTTTTATTTTGCGTCCGCGGATGGATTTTTCGAGAGCTGAGAGAATTTCAGCATCGGAAAGCCACTGTCCTGCGGGAGCTGTCGTAAAAATATCCATATTCTGTGCTTATACCCCGGAATATGCGTTGAAACCGCCGTCAACGGGCAATACGACACCGGTGATAAATCTTGAGCAATTGTCGTCAGAGAGGAACAAGAGGGCTCCCGTGAGGTCGTCGGGGGTTCCGAAACGATTCATGGGAGTTGCTGCAAGAATCTTTCCTGTTCTTGCCGTTGGGGTCCCGTCTTCGTTCCAGAGCAGCTTTGCATTCTGAGCAGTTGAGAAGAAGCCGGGGGCGATGGCGTTGCAGCGGATGCCGGTCTTGGCAAAATGGACGGCAAGCCATTCCGTGAAGTTTGATACTCCTGCCTTGGCGGATGAATATGCTGGGATTTTTGTCAGAGGTGTGAAGGAGTTCATTGAGCTGATATTAAGTATTACCCCGTGACCTGTTTCGGTCATATCCTTGGCAAAGGCCTGGGTGGGAAGTACGGTTCCGGTGATGTTGAGATTGAAGACCTTTGAGAAAGCGTCGGGGCTCAGGTCAAAGAAGCTCTTCTTCTCGGGATTGTCAACTATGCTCTGATCGAAATATTCGCAGTCAGTCGTGGCGCTGGGGTCGTTTCCTCCTGCACCGTTTACGAGAATATCGCATTTTCCGAAGGCGGCAAGAACCTCTTTGTGTGCCTGTTCGACACTTTCGGGGTCGGTTACGTCAACGTGAAATGCTTTGGCAATATATCCTTCTGCGCAGATTTCGTCAGCAAGCTTTTCAGCCTTCGACAATGTTCTGTTGAGTATGGCGACTTTTGCCCCGCAGGCAGCGTAGGCTCTGCAGAATTCAGAGCAGAGCACTCCGGCTCCGCCGGTCACAACGACGGTCTTGCCTGAAAAATCGGGCTTTATGGGAAGAAACATTTGTTTATCCATCCTAAATAGTTAAATTTGAATTATCGCGCTTTCGTGTGTCCTTGGTTCCGCTAGAGCCCACCCGAAAGTAATTTCACAAAAAATTATGCGTTATAGGTTCCCGAAACGGTTTTTCCGCCGTGGCCGGACCAGTCGGTGTGGAAGTGCTCGCCGCGGGGGGCGTCAGTTCGCTCGTAGGTGTGAGCACCGAAGTAGTCGCGCTGTGCCTGAAGCAGGTTGGCAGGAAGGTTTTCTGTGGTGTAGCCCTGGAAGTATGAAAGGGCGGCTGAGAAGGCGGGCATCGGAATGCCGGCTTCGATAGCACGGCAGAGAATGCGCTTGAGGGAAGGAAGAGCATTCTTCATCTCTTCTGCGAAATACGGGTCGCAGAGAAGGTTCGTAAGATCCGGATTTCTGTCAAAGGCTTCTTTTATCTTTCCGAGGAAGACGCTGCGGATTATGCAGCCTCCGCGCCACATAAGAGCAATTCCGCCGTAATTGAGGTTCCAGTTGTGAGCTATTGCTGCCTGGCGCATAAGGGCGTAGCCCTGAGCGTAAGAGATGATTTTGCAGGCATAAAGAGCATTTTCAAGGTCGTCAACAATGGTTCTTAGCTCTTTTTCATTGCCCGTGAAGAGCTCGGGAACGATATTATACAGTTTTGAAGCGGCAACGCGCTCATCTTTTTCGGATGACAGGCAGCGTGCGTAAACGGCTTCGGTGATAAGCGTGAGCGGAACTCCTTCATCGAGAGCCTCGATTCCGGTCCACTTTCCGGTGCCCTTCTGTCCTGCGCAGTCGAGGATCTTCTCAACGGTGCGTTCGCCGTCTTCGGTCTTGTATGCAAGAATTTCGGAGGTGATTTTCACAAGATAGCTGTCAAGCTTGCGAGTGTTCCACTGAGCAAAAATACGGCCCATTCTGTCGTAATCGATATTGAGAGAGTCACGCATCAGCTGGAATACTTCGCAGATAAGCTGCATATCACCGTATTCGATTCCGTTGTGTACCATTTTGACAAAATGACCGGCTCCGTCTTCTCCGACCCAGTCGCAACAGGGATTTCCGTCTGCCTTAGCGGCAATGGCCTGGAAGATGGGCTTGACATAGGGCCATGCAGCAGGAGAACCGCCGGGCATCATTGAAGGACCGTTGAGTGCTCCTTCTTCACCGCCTGAAACGCCGGTTCCGATATAAAGAAGTCCGTTTTCTTCGCAGAGCTTCGTGCGTCTGATGGTATCGGGATAGTGTGAGTTTCCGCCGTCAATAATAATATCTTCTTTATCGAGCATGGGAATGAGCTTTGCTATCATATTGTCAACAGGCTCACCGGCTTTTATCATTAAGAAGATTTTTCTGGGCTTTGCAAGTCCGGCAATCAGGTCTTCAAGTTCATAATACGGATGAATTTTGTCGTTGCCCTTTGCAGCTCCTTCCATAAAAGCATCAGTAGCGCTTGGGGTTCGGTTGAAAACGGCCACGTCGAAGCCGTGACTGCTCATATTCAGTGCGAGGTTGGCTCCCATAACGGCAAGTCCGACAAGTCCTATATCTGCAAGTTTCATGATTACTCCTTATTTATGTATGATGTATTTTTTAGCATATAGTCAAAGTATAGGGAAATATTTATTTCCATGAGACAAATTCAATTGTCCCTACAAATTATCTCTGAACGCGGGCGTTTCCTGCGTAAATGTCAAGCAGCTGCTTTTCGTCAGCAGGTTCTGCATAATCGTTCAGGCTTGAGGCTGCAAGAACTCCGGCGGCCCAGCCGTAGCGGACCCAGTCGGAAACGGGCTTACCGGTATAAACGGAGTAGAGCAGACCTCCTGTGAAGCCGTCGCCTCCGCCGATTCGGTCAAGAACGTCGATTTCACGTGGCTGTTCGACGAAGAATTCGCCCTCGGCATACATAACGGCGCCCCAGAGGTGGGAATTCGCAGAAATAACCTGACGCAGCGTTGTGGCAAGAACCTGAGCTCCGGGATATACTTTTCTGACCCTGAGAATCATTTCCTTGAAGCTTTCCGCCTTGTCCGACAGATTGCGGCCTCCGGCTTCGGGACCTTCAATGCCGAGGCAGAGCTGAAAGTCCTCTTCGTTGCCGACGAGAATGTCCGAAATTGCGGCGATTCTCTTAAAGGCTGCGGAAAGTTCTTCTTCGCGGCCCTTCCAGAATGTAGCTCTGTAATTGAGGTCAAAGGAGATGAGAGTTCCTGCCTTTTTGGCATATTCGGCAATCTCAACGCAGGCCTTGGTTGTCTGTTCGCTCATAGCGCAGATAAGACCTGAAAGGTGCAATATTCCGACCCCGTCTCTGACGAATATTTGTTCAAGGTCGAAATCTGCGGCATCAATCGTTCTGCCGACTTCACCCGCGCGGTCGTTCCAGACTCGCGGAGCTCTCAGGCCGAATCCCGAATCGGCAATATTGAACTGATGTCTGTACCCCCATGGACCGCCCTGGGCGACTTTCTTTGCAGCGAGTTCGATTCCGCGGGAGCGCATTTTGCGTCCTATGAAATCGGCAATCGGGCTGCCGTCAACCAGCTTTGTAAGAGCCAGACAGGAAATACCGAGCGCGGACGACACGTTGAGAACGTTTGTTTCGGCACTGGTTGCCTGCATATAAAACATATCTGAATTCTGAACTGCCATGCGGTCCGCCGGTGTGATTCTTACACCGACGCTCGTCACGCAGGCAAGTCCGTATTTTGCATTTTTCACATTCATAGTAATTATCCATTCCTTTCTTCGCACTTTGCGACAACGCGTACAAAGTGGGCGTGAGACAAACATTTTTTCAGATACTGATTTATAAATGTTTCACGCTGTTTTCATTTCTATTTTATGGCAGGAGTTCAGAAATTGAAGTAATTCAGCGCATTTTTGCAGCATACGCCTTCCGTGATTTCTTTGAGAATTTCAGCGTCTTCGGGATACTCACCGTTTTCAATCCAGGAGCCCAGCAGATCGCAGAAAATTCTTCTGAAATATTCGTGTCTCGGGTACGAAATGAAGCTGCGAGAATCTGTCAGCATACCGACGAAGCAGCCCAGGATACCGTGGTTGGCAAGGCACTTAAGCTGTGCTTCCATTCCGTCCTTCGTATCGTTGAACCACCATCCGGCGCCGAGCTGAATTTTGGATCTTACAGGTCCCCTCTGGAAGCTTCCCATCAGTGCCGCAAGTTTCTGGTTATCGAGGCCCGAAAGTGAATACAGAATCGTCTTCGGAAGCATATTTCCATTGTCAAGAGAGTCAAGAAGCTTGCAAAGCTTGATTGCCGGCATCGTGTCGGAGATACTGTCAAAGCCTGTGTCGGGGCCGACCTGTTCAAACATTCTCGTTGAATTGTTTCTCATCGGTCCGAAATGCAGCTGCATTACCCATCCGCGTTTTGCGTACTCTTCGGCACAGAACAAAAGCAGGTCCGTCATATAGATTTCGGTTTCTTCGTCCGTGGCCTTTCCTCCGCACATAACCTTCTCAAATACGGCTGAAGCGTTACCTGTTCTGAAGGGAACATAGTCAAGTCCGTGGTCGGAAAGACGGCAGCCGTGAGAAGCGAAGAAATCAAGTCTTGAACTCAGGTACGACTTGAGTTCCGAATAGTTGTGTACTCCTGTTTTTGCAATATAATCAACGAAGCCGGATTTGTGAATATTCACGGCCTTGTCGGGTCTGAAAGCGGGAAGAACCTTGGTTTCAAAACCCGATGCGTCAATCTTTTCGTGATATTCAAGACTGTCAAGCGGGTCATCCGTCGTGCAGAGAGCGACAACGTTTGACATTTGTATAAGTGATTTTGTGGAAAAAGCATCATCCTGTAGCATTTCGCTGCATTTATCGAATATTTCATCGGCATTGTCACGGTTCAGAGTCTTATCAATTCCGAAATATCTTTTAAGTTCAAGTGCAGTCCAGGCAAAAAGCGGGTTTCCGATTGCATACGGCAGCATAGTTGCATAAGCTCTGAATTTTTCTCTGAAAGATGCGTCACCGGTAATGAATTTTTCGTCAATTCCGAATGAACGCATGGCTCTCCACTTGTAATGGTCGCCGCCGAGCATAAGCTCACCGAGATCGGAAAATTTTTTATCATCTGCAATCGCCTTCGGGTCAAGGTGACAGTGATAGTCTATTATCGGCTGTTTCTCGGCAAATTCGTGGTACAGTCGGCGCGCGGAATCTGTCTTGAGCAGCCAGTTGTAGTTGATAAACGGAGTTTTATTGGTTTCGGACATAACGGACCTCCGATTTAAATATTGTATTTTTAGGTTTATATTAAATAAATAGCGGTTCTGAAGATTGGTCAGCGGTAAATATTTAATATTACTGCGATTTTTCGCTCGGGATAGAATTATTATCTCAAAAAATCGGGTTTTCTTTTAAAATGCGCGGCAGGGTAAAAGATACCCGTCGCGCAAATCTGCTAATTTTTCAAAAACGTATTGATATGCGTTTTTATTGCGTCAAAACTTTCGTCACTTATATCGTGCTCGATTTTGCACGCATCCTGGGAAGCAATTCCTTCGGGTACTCCGATATTAACGAGCAGGGAAGTCAGAACTTTGTGACGTTCATAGATTCTTTCGGCTATGGAGCGGCCTTTTTCAGTGAGCTGAATATAACCGCCGTCATCAACTGCAATGCACAGATCATCGCGCAGTATAGACATAGCGCGGCTGACGGAGGGCTTTGAAAAGCCCATTTTGTCAACGATATCTATTGCGCGGTATTTTTGCTTTTCGTGCTCAAGAATGAGCATTGTTTCAAGATACATTTCACCTGATTCCTGCATTACGCTCACCGGTCCTTTCAGAAGTGGTTTTTGTTCTTAATATTAATTAAATCGTAAAAGCTCAGCTGACGGAAAAAGAACAAAAGGCTCTTCTGCGTCAGGCCTGTTCCATATCGGAGAGGTCGAGCTCGTCGAGGAAATATGCGTGGCTGTCGGCAGGCTTGCCTTCTTTATCAATGACTCTGATACGGAACCACTTGGACTTATTACGGAGTTTGAAATCCGCTGTATTTACGGTTTCTCCCTGACGTGCATCAACTTTCTGGGCGAATTTTACACCGTAAATCATACTGATTGATACTGCATCTGAGGTCTCTACGTGAACAGTGCCGTTTTCATACCACAGAGCCTTGATTTCGGGACCCATTGAAGCGTAGCAATGTCCGTCAAGCAGAGCCTGACCAATGGTATCGTATTCAAGCTTTTCGGCCTTGATCATAGTCCAGGCACCGAGTGAATCGCAGCCGGGCTCACCGACATCAATCTTATTGTGATTGTCATCTGCTCCGATGCAGAAAATTCTCTCACCGTTGCGAAGCATATCGTCGTATTCTCTTGAGCAGTAGGAGTCGAAACCGCTCTTGATGCAGCCGTAGTTTGCAATTTCCATGGCATTCATTCCGTGGTATCTCGTATAATCAGGGAATCTTTCCTGGGACCAGTCGGGATGATTGTAGGTTACGAAATAACCTGCCTTACGTCCTTTTTTGATCATGTCGTTGATGCATTCGGGACTGTAGATTCTGGGATAATCGGGTTCATCCGGGTTTCTCATTGAAACGTCAATGTAATCGCGGGCAGCCCCGTGTTTTACGTAAGAATCCGTGTAGCAGACTGCATATTTGATATCTTCTCTCGTTGCGATAAAGCAAAGATGGCAGGTTTTAACCTCGCGGTTCTTTCCGGGATAACCGAAATTGTTTATATTGTATTCGACACCGTTGAGTGGAAGGAAGTCGGGGTCGCGAAGCTCAGGATGCGCAACCTGAACGTTGTGGTCTGTGTAGGCAACGACTGAGTAGCCGTGGCTCTTGTAAATCTCTTTGATTTCTTCCGGAGTCTTTTTTCCGTCTGAAATCACCGTATGACAATGCAGATTTGCACGGTAGAACTTACCGTTTTCGGGAAGCAGGAACTGTTTCATATAGCACCTCTGTTTAAAAAAATTCATACTATTGTACCACTTTTGACTATTGAAAACAAGACTTTTGATTTATTTTATATATATAATGATGTATTTAAAATAGAAAATGCTATTTTTTAATATTAATAAATTCAAAACTCTCTGTTTTTTCTGCGAAATCAAAAAACAAAACAAAAGTGCTTGACAAAACACCTGATATGTAGTATAATAACAAACGTTGCGGGTCATTTAAACGGTCGCCCCAACCTGAGTTTACGGAGAAGTACTCAAGAGGCCGAAG
>DCGL01000119.1:0-5590 GCA_002314565.1 Clostridiales bacterium UBA1779 | reverse complement strand
CGAGAGTTCAAATCTCTCCTTCTCCGCCAAATAAAGCCCCGGTGAAAATCACCGGGGCTTTATTTTTGGGCTAAGATGACAGAGAATCCCAGACTTGCGTTGGGGGCTTTTGTCATCTTGAATAATAAGCCCTGAAAGCCATTGACTTTCAGGGCTTATTATTCTGAATTATTTTTCCGTATAGAACTTGAATATCTGGTTTTCCATAGTCTTCTTCGCGGATTTCACGGTTGATTTGAGTGCAGAAGAAATGGGAGTATTGTTGATAACGGCAGTTCTGAATACGCTGATGAGTCCTACGTCGTAAATGAATGCAAAGTCAACGTATACCTTATCTCTGATAAGATCAAGGTTTTCAACGTCATCGGGGCAGTTTGCTATCTGATACTTCAGAACGAGATCGTAGAAGGTGGGAACGAGAGAATTGTCGTCGTTTGAGCTGTAGAAGTTCATGGCGTTGAGAACGATGGCGGAGTTGTGAATGCTCTTGGCATTGACCGGAATTGCAAATACGGATACTCCGTAAGGAGTTGAAATGTATTCGGAATCCTTGTTCAGCTTCGGAGAGGGAATGATTCCGTAATCGAAATCAAGGGAAGCTGCGCGAAGTGACTGTCCGAGATAGAGGGCTGTTGCGTAAATCATGGCACGTCTTTCCTTAAAGGCTGTAAAGTCACGTGCTCTTGCAGTCTGATCGGCGTAATTGATGGCGACGTTCTGAATCATAGACGTGACAACCGAGGTAATGTTTACGCTGTTGTCGCCGCCGCAGTTTTCGATTGAATAAAGGCCTTCAGACGTTTTTTCGGAAAGCTTGAGACCGCATGAGAAGAGCTGGCTTACTACTGAGTGCTTGTCGAAAAGGGCACCGTAAACATCGTTGGTTTTATCTGCATCATCGAGGTTTGCAGCTGCTGAAGCCGATACTTCAAGCAGACGCTCGACAGTCCAGTTGCCGTTCTTGACGTCTGCATATAAATCAAGCTTTAAGTCTGTTGCCATTTCCTTGTTGAAGAACATGGCTTCGAGATTTTCAAGCATTTCAAGGTTGGCGTCTCCGACTATGGAGTAAAGCTGATTGTTGATGGTAATGTTGTCATTCCATCCCTGATACCACCAGGAGTCGTCAGGGTCGATTTCCTGACAGTTCAGAAGATTTGTGAAATAGCCCTGCAGTTCAAGGTTCCACCAGTAGTCAAAGCAGACGAGGTCGTAAGCGGAATCCATGCCGGCGAGATAGGTTGTGAAGTTTGCAGACTCAGAACCGCTTCCTTTTCCTTCGGTAATCGTAATGTCAATTCCGAACTGTTCTTCGAGAAAACAGTTTCTCGTGTATACTGCATTTGAAATGAGTTCTCCGGAAGTGTTCTCTGCATAGAGATAGGCATAGCGGTTTGCTCTGACCAGCATATTGTAGTTCAGAGGAGTATCGCCGGTTGAGAGTTTTTCGATGGCAACGGTAACGGCCGGAGTCTCGGTCGTCACATCTTCGGTAACAACGGCAGTGGTTGCGATGGGAGCAGCTTCGGTTGTGGTCTCGGCCTGTGTAGCTGCGTCAGAGCAGGATACGAGTGCTGTGCAAATCATAAGAATTGCAAGGATGAGCGAAAGTGTTCTTGCGGTTTTCATTTGCCTTGTGTCTCCTTTTATGTTTTATATAGTTTGTTACAGTGAATATAGTCCGAAACTGCGGGGGACAAAAGTGCCGTATTACCCGGACTCTGCCTGAAAGAGCTTGAACTTGCCTCAAGCGGAATTGAGGGAATAATAACGGATTTTGCCGAATATCGGGTTTCGAACTCCTTTTTTTGATCAAAAAGACGGTCCTGAATGCCGTTTTCACGGGCTGAAACGCACAAAGTGCAGAGTTTCATTATGTCTTCAAAACGGTACCATTTTTCAAAATCGAAGAAGGAGTCCGAACCTATGAGCAGAAACAGCTCGTCTTGGGGAAATTCGAGGTGAAGTTCTTCAAGTGTATAAACCGTATAACTTTTGCCTTCTCTCTGCAGCTCAAGGTCGGATATTTCAACACGGCAGTCGTCTGTAAGTCCCCCAAAGGCAAGCTTGCACATTTCAAGCCGCTGCACGGGAGTCGGACTGTCTGCGTCCATCATTTTGTGAGGCGGGATATTGGCAGGAATTATCAGAAATCTGTCGGGGTTCAGAAAATCGAAAGCGGCTTTGGCGATATTGAAATGACCGAGGTGCGGGGGATTGAAGCTGCCGCCGTAAATCAGTATCTTCATTCGAAGGTGAACTGAGTGATGGGACTGAGTTTGAAGAGATTGGCCTTGTGCTTTGCGTCGATTTTCGCCTTTGCTTCGGCATCGTCGCAGCGACCGGTCAGAATGTAAGTGTCAAGCGTTTCATACGTAAAGCCGAGTCTGTCCTCGTCTGTTTTTCCGGAAAGGCCGTCGGCAGGAGCCTTATAAACGAACTCATCGGGAAGCCCGAGAGCAGTTCCGACTGCGCGTACCTCGTGAACCGTGAGATTTGCAAGCAGGGAAAAGTCCCCGGCCCCGTCGCCGTAGCTTGTGAAGTAGCCTACGTATCTTTCGGAGCGGTTGCCGTTGCAGGAAACTCGGCCGTTTATGCTCTGTGAAACGGCGTAGAGCAGAGCCATTCTGACACGCGGACCGAGATTGATTCTTGCCTGCTCGGAAGGATCGAAGCCGGCTGCGGAGATGGAGTTCATAATTCCGTCGTAGCCGTCCTTTATGTTGATTTCTGTGTGGGGTATGCCGAGATATTCAACGAGCCGTCGGGAAACGTCGATGTCTGACTGGGAGTTGTTTGGCATCATAACTCCCATTACTCTGTCGCGGCCGAGAGCCTTGGCACAGATGGCAGCAGTCACGCTTGAATCCTTGCCTCCTGAAATGCCGATTACGGCAGGGGCGTCGGGACCGTTCTTTTCAAACCATTCGCGTACGAACTGAACTGCCTTGTAAGCTATGAGATTGTAATCTCTTTCTTTGAGATAATTTTCAAGATACTGATTCATAAGAAAATCCATTCCTTTCTTCCCACTTTGCGCCGACTGGCACAAATCGGACGTGAAACAAGCAAACTTTCAGATACGGATTTAAACGTGAAGCGAGTTGTTTTCGTTCTCGCAGTGTGACATACGCCACTCTATACATCTCTTGAGATAGTGAACGTACTCTCCGTTCTGACACATACCCTTGCCGGGGTCGTCCGAAAGCTTCGCGACGTCGGTTGAGTTGCATTTTACGGTTTTCATAACGATATTGAGAGGGGGAACGCAGGTGTCGTTTGCAAGATAAGTTCCGATGCCGAAGGCAACGCGGCAGCGACCGCGGAATCTTGCGTAAATTTCGGTTGCCTTTTCAAAATTCAGGCTGTCCGAGAAAAGAAGAGTCTTGGTTTCCGGATCGATTCCGAGGGATTTGTAGTGTTCAAGCATGCGCTCTCCCCAGACGAAGGGGTCTCCGCTGTCGTGGCGGACTCCGCTGAAGAGTGTGGCATAGGTCAGCTGGAAATCCTTGAGGAAGCAGGCGGTCGTTACGGTATCCGTAAGTGCCGTGCCGTTGAGGACTCCGTACTCTTTGACCCAGGCGTCAAGAGCAAACCAGTTGGAATAGGCCGGATTGTGGCGCTGATTGCCCTGACCTACGCACATAATCCACTCATGAGCCATGGTTCCGATGGGTTTTACGTTGTATTTCTTTGCAAGATATACGTTTGAAGTTCCCGCGAAGACGGAGCCCGAAAAGCTTTCTTCCTTCAGCCTCTTCACGGCGAGCTCCTGCGCTTCGCCCGAAAGGCGGCGGCGCAGACCGAATTCCGAGAAGGAGCCTATCTTGAATTCCCCTACTTTCAGCTTTGCTATTTTCGTTTCAAGTCTTTCTATAAAGCTGTCGAAGAGCTTTCCGTAATCGTAGGCCATTCTGAAATAGACTTCGTTTATGATGGCAAGAGTCGGAATTTCGTACATTGAAGTATTAAGCCAGGTGCCTCTCGTTTCAAGCTTCAGTCCGCAGGGCGCGTCAGTGCTGATATCGAAATCGTTGTATCTCGGCTGCCACAGGCGCAGGAAATCCACGTATGAGCCCTTTATCCATCTGATTGAATTGAGATATTCGAGCTCCGGCTCAGTAAAACGAAGGGTGCAGAAAAGGAAAATCTGACGTTTGATTTCCTCAACCATTTCCGGCGTGAAAAATACGTTTTCGTTGCGGCACTTGAAGGCCCAGGTCGTCTTGTATCCGCTGAAATTGTGGTAGATGCCCTGACCCATTGAGAATTTATAGGCATCGGTTTCAAGTAAGCTTTTTATAATCTGTTCCATAATAATCACCGTTGTTGAAAATTTAGCATCAGCCGAGTTTCATATCGCCGTCTTTTACCCAGCCGAGTTTTCTCAGAATCAGGTCAAAGACGAAGGAAAGCGCAGCCGGCAGGATGATGCAGATAAGCACAAGTCCGAGCCAGTCGGTAAAGCCGGGGCTGATGGTCGCGGCGCCTCTTTCAATTGCACCTTCGGAAGGAGCAAACCAGCCTGTGATGACGCCGATGGGACCGCACATACCGCAGGTTCCCATTCCGGAATTTATTGCGGCTCCGTTCATTTCAAGTCTGAACAGGCAGGTGGCAACGGGACCCGTTATTGCCGAAGCAAGAGTCGGGGCAATCCAAATTCTGGGATTTTTCATAATATTGGGCATCTGAAGCATCGAGGTACCGAGCCCCTGTGAAATCAGGCCTCCGACCTTGTTTTCACGGTAAGATATAACGGCAAAGCCGATCATCTGGGCGCAGCAGCCAGCAACTGCGGCTCCTCCGGCAAGGCCGGTAAGGCCCAGAACCGAGCAGATGGCGGCGGATGAAATCGGAAGAGTAAGAGCGATACCGACAAGAACGGAAACGACGATGCCCATAAGGAAGGGCTGAAGCTTCGTTGCGTTGTCGATGAGTATGCCGAAAGCACTTGCGGCCGTTCCGATTGGAGGAGCTATTAGCTTTGCAAGAAGTATTCCGACGAGAATCGTTACACCGGGTGTGACGAGTATATCCACCTTCGTTTCTTTCGAAACGAGCTTGCCGCACTCAGCGGCAATAATCGCAATTATCAGAACCGCAAGCGGACCTCCGGCTCCGCCTTCGGCGTTTGCGGCATAACCGACTGCAGCCAGTGAAAACAGCACCATAGGGCTTGCCTTGAGAGCATATCCGATGGCAACGGCCATAGCAGGTCCCGACACAGCCATCGCGTAAGCACCGATGTCCGTCAGTATCTGAACGTTTGCCTGCTGACCGAAGGTCTTGATTATCGTTCCGATGAGCAGCGAGCAGAAAAGCCCCTGCGCCATCGCCCCGAGCGCATCAATTCCATACCGTTTCCATGAAAAAATTATGTCTTTTTTCTTCAGAAAGTCCCCGAACTTTGACATATCAACCTCAATTTAGTTAAACTTATTTAATTATATCATAAAAATCAAAATATCTCAATGAAAAGTGATAAAAGGCGATGTTAAAAAAGTCATCGACTTTTTTAACAGTCGCCGGCAAATTGCCCCTCTGCGGCAAACCGCGCCGCCGTTTTGCCCTAAAGTACTCAATTAAA
>DCGL01000032.1 GCA_002314565.1 Clostridiales bacterium UBA1779 | reverse complement strand
ACCAGTTACGTCCCCCGGCGAAAATATATTAAATAAAATCCCCGATGGATTTATCGCCGTACAGGTGTTTCCAGTTGCGGTCGAAGCTGTCGACTTCGGCGGCGGTGCCGGCCGAGGAGGCGAGCTTTTCGAGCATATCGAAGGTGACTGTCGCGGAGTCAACGCCGCCGGCCATCAGCTTTTCGACCTGGGAAACGGTGCGGAAGGAGGCACCGAGGACGTGAGTGTCGAGGTCGTAATTAGTGATGGTCTCCTGCATACGGATTGCAAGTTCGGGACCGTCAATGGCCTGGCCGTCAATGTGGGAAACATACGGAGCGACGTATTCGGCTCCTGCTTTCGCTGCCATAAGAGCCTGCGTTACCGTGTAAACGGCGGTCGCGCAGATGTGGATGCCCTTGGCGTTGAGCTTTATCATGGCTTCAAGCGTGGCTGCGGTGACTGGAATTTTGATTACGGTCTGGGCGCCGAGCAGCTTTACAAGCTTCTTTGCCTCGTCAATGATTGCGTCTGTGTCGTGTGACGTCACCTGTGCAAAAAGGAGTCCGTCATCGACCGTTTTGCGGATTTCTTTGAGCAGGGCGGCAGGGTCCTGCTCCCCGGTTCTTGAGAGAATCGTCGGATTTGTTGTTACCCCGTCGATGGGGAAAAGCTGCAGCGCCTTGCGAATCTCATCGAGATTCGCGGAATCGAGAAAAATAAGCATGTTTTTTTACCTTATTATTTAATAGAATCTGTGAGACAAAAGAAACGGTCTTCCTGCGGGTCTGTCGGTTCGCGGTCCGAACAGCCCTCCGGGCTGTTCTCAGGAACCGCTCACACCTGTCTCAGAGAACTGTCCATCTGTCTCACTTGTTAATACTTATTCAGCGAAAAATTCAACAATTTCGCCCATGGGTCCGTAGCAGAAAGCGAGACGGATGGGAAGCGGAGGCTCGGACATAATCGTGACGTCGCGCGGCTCTGTGCGGATTTCGTATCCGGCGGAGCGCACTTTTTCGATTATTTCATCGGGGGAATCAACGGCAAAGGCAAGGTGCTGGAACGAGCCGATTCCGGTATACGGGTCATTGCGTTCGAGAACCTCGATGATTCCGGCTCCTGTATCATACATATGACCGCCCTTCCAGTCGCGAATCTTACGGAACCCGAGAAGAGTGCAATAGAATTTTTCGACTTCAGGGTATTTTTCAGCACTTGTGCTGAGAGCTACGTGATGAATACCTTTGATAATTGACATATCGGACTCCTTTTAATTTCGGAAATTAAAAAACAATTGTTTGAAAAATGAATATAATGAACAGAGAGGTCTGTCCCTCTGTCTCATAATGAGACAAAAGAAACGGTCTCCCTGCGGGTCGGTCGGTTCGCGGTCCGAACAGCCCTCCGGGCTGTTCTCAGGTACCGCTCCCCCTGTCTCAACATCTATTGTCTTACGGAAGTTCAGAACGAAAGATGCTTTAAAAACACAGTTTGAAAATCCGGTTCGAGTGAGGGGTCGACGGTGACGGCAGCGGAAAGGTCAGGAATCGGGTCGACGGGACTCAGGGTCAGGGCCAAAAGGCCGTCGAGACAGGAATTGCGGACGGAAAGCGCTTTGCCGCAAAGTTCGGTGGGAAAAAGGCCGGTTCTGGCTGCACTTTTCAGATTGAGTCTTGATGAAAATCCGCCTGAAATATACAGATTTTCAATGTCAGAACAGCCTATACCGGCACGCGACATAAGCAGGTCGATGCAGGCGGCGACAGCAGCCTTGGCAAGCTGAAACTGACGCATATCCTTTTGAGTGAACACGATCTTGTGTCCCATATTCGAATAAACCTCAAAATCGCCACCGCTCATCTCTCCGTCACGGCTGCACAGACCGCAGTCAAGCAAAGACGCAACGATGTCAAAGAGACCGGTTCCGCAGATTCCGAGCGGTTCGGCGGCTGAAACGGTCGTTATCAGGCGTCTGGCTTCTGAAACGTAAGTTCCTGAACCGTTTTCAAACACTCCGGTGCGGTGACTGTCGTCAACAAAGGCGCTGCCGGCAGTTGAACGCCGACCTCCGAATGCGAAACCGCATATAGCACCGGGCAGAGCCGGCATTCCGCAGCTGATTCCGGCTCCCTCGAAGCAGGGACCGGCGGCAGCTGAGGCCGCAAATATTTTGTCCGAAGACCACAACAGGATTTCGGCATTGGTTCCGAGGTCGCAAAGGATGTTCCAGCGGGTGGATGAGGCAGCGGAAACACCCGAATTTGCAGTAAGCTCAGAGCTTTTCACAGCGCCCGTATTTGGAGTACCCGAGACTGCAGCTTCGGCATCCTTAAATACCGCCGCGCTCATTCCTTCAGAATGACTTACAGTCTGTAAAAGTATGCCTGAACTTCGTCTGTCGGACTCCTGCCCCGAAACGGCAATAAGGCCTGCAACCGCATCGGCGCCGACGTAGGCTGAAATGCAGGGCAGCAGCTCGGCCTTTTCGATGCCGAGGCTTTCAAGCTCGGGAACGACGTATTCGCGTTTATCGAGAAATTTCGGGGTATATGGGAAGATTCCGAGCCCACTGACATCCTCAGCGCACAGAATATGCAGCATCGCCGTGTTTCCCGCGATGATAAGTCTGCGTTTTGCGGCAGGGAAGGAGTTTATCAGCCCGGCAATTTCATTCACCAATACACTGCGGCACTCCTCAACCCCGTGCGAGGAGCAATAGCTTATCCGGCTCATAACGTCAAGTCCGAAGCGTCGCTGCGGATTGAGAATGACTCCGGATTTTTTTGTTTTACCCGAAGCATCAAGGAGCTTGTAGGCAAGAGTCGTCGTGCCTAAGTCGAGAATGATGATTTCGGGCTTTTTTGATGATTTCAGTTGAAGCTTTGAAGCAGAAGGAACGGTTTGTGCACATTTGGACGCGGATTTTTTCGCAGAATCGACAGATTCGCTGCCGTTATTCTTTCCGCACATCTGTCCCCCGGTTGAAATTGAACCACCACTTACGTCCCTGTGGTGCACTGTTATGTCCGAGTAGACTCTGTATTGGCAGGAAAGGACGGAGCGGCCGTCAACGAGGACGGCACAGCTGCCGCAGGCGCCGGTGCCGCCGCAGTCGAGGGGACGGGGAAAGCCGGCGGCGGCTAAAACATCAGACAGCAGGGCGCCTGCGGGGGCACTCTGCTGTCTGCCGTTGATAAATACTGTATAAGACATCAGTTACCGAGGTAGGCGCGTCTGATTTCGGGGTCTTCGAGAAGCTCGCGGCCCGTTCCCGTCTTGGAAATATTTCCGACCTCGAGAACGTAGGCGCGGTTCGAAATTGCCAGAGCCTTCTTGGCATTCTGCTCAACAAGAAGGATGGTAGTGCCTTCGGAATTGATTTGCTTGATAATATCGAAAATGATATTTACGTAAAGAGGTGAAAGTCCCATGCTGGGCTCGTCGAGAAGAAGGAGCTTCGGATGAGACATAAGCGCACGGCTCATCGCGAGCATCTGCTGCTCACCTCCGGAAAGAGTTCCGGCCTCCTGCTTCAGACGTTCCTTGAGAACGGGGAAGCGGCGGTAAACCTCTTCAAGAGTGTCGCGTATTTCTTTTGCATCGGAACGCGTATATGCGCCCATACGAAGATTGTCGGCAACTGTGAGCTCGTTGAAGATGCGGCGTCTCTCAGGGACCTGGGCAATTCCGAGCGGTACGAGAGTGTGAGCGCGCATATTTGTAATGTTGTGTCCGTCAAACATGACGGCCCCGCTGCGTTTCGGGATAATATTGCAGATTGACTGCATAATTGACGTTTTTCCGGCTCCGTTAGCTCCTATCAAAGAGACGATTTCACCCTTGTTGACTTCGAATGATACTCCTTTGATGGCTCTGATCAGACCGTAGCAAACCTCAAGATCGTGTACTTCCAAAAGTGCCATTGTGCTGCCTCCGATCAATCGTCGCCCAGATAAGCTCTGATAACCTCCGGGTTATGCAGAACTTCATCGGCATTGCCCTGGGCAAGAACGGTGCCGAAGTTCAGAACGGTCAGTCTTTCGCAGACGCCGGTAACAAGGTTCATATCGTGCTCGATGAGCAGAACCGTCAGATTAAATCTGTCGCGGATTGATTTAATTGTGTCCGTCAGTTCGGCGGTCTCCTGCGGGTTCATACCTGCAGCGGGCTCGTCGAGAAGCAGGAGCTTCGGCTTCGTTGCAAGAGCACGGGCAATTTCGAGCAGTCTCTGCTTTCCGTAGGGAAGGGCGGAGGACAAGGTTCTTCTTTCCTCGTCAAGTCCGAAAATACGCAGCAAATCGCGGGCTTCCGCACGCATATCGGCTTCGGATTTCCAGTAGAAAGGAGTTCTGAAAAGGCTCTGCGCCAGGTTGCAGTCCGAAGAATTTCCCATTCCGACAAGAACGTTGTCGATAACGGTCATATTCGAGAACAATCTGATGTTCTGGAAGGTTCTTGCGATTCCCGCACGGTTAATTGCCGCCTGATTCTTTCCGGTGAGCTCGTTTCCGTCAAGGAAAAACTGACCGGCAGTCGGCTTGTATACTCCTGTAAGGAGGTTGAAAATCGTTGTTTTTCCGGCACCGTTCGGACCGATAAGTCCGTAAAGTTCTCCGGGTTTTATCTGAAGATTTACGTTCTGTGCAGCCTTGAGTCCCCCGAAAGTGATTCCGAGGCCGCGGGTTTCAAGCATATACTCTGACATTACTTAACCTCCGGCTTTCTTTCACTTGCGTTGGGATCTTCCTCTTCGCGGACTGAAATATCCGTTGAAATGATGCTGTCCATGGGGATTTTGGTAGGAATTTTGTCCCAGTTTGCTGTTGTCGGAGGCTCAGCCTCCTCCTTCTGCGGCTTCGGCATACGTTCACGCATATCGGTCCACCAGCGCATAAGGCTGTATTTTTCACGAATCGAGCGAAGAGCAGGGGCGTTGTTCCAGATAACGACAATAATAAGTATCGCGGCGTAGACGATTTTCTTGATTGAAGCAAGGTCGCCGGAAAGCCAAACGTCAAGCTTGACATTGACGAAAGTCAGAGCGAAGGCTGCAATCAGTGAGCCTGTCAGGTTGCCCATTCCTCCGAGAACGACCATAACGAGAATTTCGATTGATTTGTCGAATTTGAAGAAGGTGTCACGGACGGGTGTTACGTTGTGTGCGTAGAGTGCTCCTGCTACGCCTGCAAAGAAGGCGGCAAGAACGAAAGCAACGAGCTTGTAATAGGTTACGTCAACGCCCATGGCCTTTGCGGAAATCTCACTGTCGCGGATGGCCTGAATGGCACGTCCGTGCTTGGATTTCTGCAGGTTCTGTGCGAAGAGAACCGTGAAAAAGAGGGCAATCCAGGCAATTATGAAGAGATTTTTTCCGTAGTAGGAGGTTGAAAGTCCAAGTGCCTTGCCGAAAACGGCCTGGTTTTTGAAGATATTACGTACGATTTCACCGAAAGCGAGGGTTGTGATTGCAAGATAGTCGCCCTTGAGACGAAGAGTCGGAATACCGATGAGCAAACCGGCAATTGCCGCTGCGCAGCCTCCGCCGATCATAGCGGCAATAAGTGCTGCGATGTGAGGGACAGAAGACCACAGTGCGTTGCCGATAAGGCCTCCGATATATGCTCCTACACACATAAAACCGGCATGACCGAGGCTGAGCTCACCGAGCAGACCGACGACTATGTTCAGAGAAACGGCAAGAATTGCACTGTATGCTATCTGTACGAGCAAATCACGGACGGACTGACGCAGACCGGAGGTGAGTTCAAAAGTGAGGAAAATAAGGAATAAACCAAGTACGATAAAAAGATTTATATGGTGCTTGAGTTTGAATTTCTGTTTTGGCATATCTGAAAGTTTCAATTTTCTGCCTCCTTAAACCTTTTCGCGTTTTACCTTGCCGAGAATTCCGGTAGGTCTGATAAGAAGAATGAGAATAAGGAGTAAAAATTCAACGGACGTTGTGTAGGGGGAGAGAACGTCAATGCTCAGCGAGAACTTCTCGATTACTCCGAGCATAATTCCGCCGATCATGGCACCGGGGATTGAGCCGATTCCGCCGATGACGGCAGCAGTGAAGGCCTTGATACCGGGCATTGAACCGAGGTCGGGGGAGGCTGAAGGAATCTGCATAAGATAGAAGGTGCTGGCAAAAGCTGCAAGGCAGGAACCGATGGCGAAGGTGAGAAGTATGATTCCGTTGGTGTCGATACCCATGAGCTGAGCGGCTGCACGGTCTTCTGAAACGGCAAGCATTGCGCGTCCGACCTTGGTGAACTTAATGAAAAGTGTCAGGACGACCATGATGATGATGCAGAGACCGAGAGTCAGGAGCGATGAAACCTGAACCTGTGCACCGAAAATTTCGACGGCACCGAAGGAGGCTATATTTACCGGGATAGGAGCTGAACCGTAGAAGAGCTGAGCAAGTCCCTGGAGCATATAGCTTACGCCGATTGCCGTGATAAGAACGGCAAGAGGAGAAGCTCCGCGCAGAGGACGGTAGGCTGATTCTTCAACTCCCATACCGAGAAGTGTGCATATAACGCAGGCTGCGACGATTCCGAGAAGCGGGTGCCCGGTCAGCGAAATGAAGGAGACTATTGCATAGGCTCCGACCATTATGATATCGCCGTGGGCAAAATTCAGCATCTTGGCAATGCCGTAAACCATGGTGTAACCGAGCGCTATCAGAGCGTAAATTCCGCCCAGTGAGAGCCCGTTGATAATTGTACTGATGAAACTCATGTTATTTTCCTTTCGGAGAATGTGCTTAAATACGCTTCCGTCCTCATGCAGACCCCGGCGCATACAGTAAATTACAGCCCTGCCGCACCGCAGCGCGGCAAGGCTGTAAATTCAGATATTTATTACTGAATGGAAACGATCTTAGCTTCCTTGTTGCATGAACCGCTGGTTTCCCAGTTCATGTTGTTTCCGGTAAGGCCGGTGTATGTGAAGCTTCCGTTTGTAAGAATGTTCTTAACGGCAGTGGAGATATCGGCGGCAGAAGCAGTAACATCATTGCAGCCGGCTTCCTTCATGGCGTTGAAGAGAATCATAACGGCATCGTAACCGTCAGCAGCGAACTGAGTGGGCTTCTCGCCGTACTTGGTTTCGTAAGCAGTTACGAAAGCAGCGACCTTCTCTTCGGTAGACTTTACGTCGAAAGGAGTGGTGTACTTGATGGAAACCGTGATATTGTCGGCAGCGGTAATCTGGCTTTCAAGTCCGTCGAGACCGTCATTGCCGAATACGGGAACGTTGAATCCCTTTGCAGCGGCAGCCTTGATTACAAGAGCGGCTTCAGTGTAGTAGAAGGGCAGATAGAGAATGTCGCAGCCGGCTTCCTGGAAAGCGGCAACCTGAGTTGAGAAGTCCTTGTTGTTGTCCTGGTCGAAGGTCTTTACAACGTAATCTGTTCCTGCAACCTTACCCAGAGCCTTCATCTCAGCTTCGAAAGCCTCGAAAAGACCGCTGGAGTACGTGTCGGAGGTGTCGTAGATAACGGCAATCTTCTTGTATGTCTTAACGAGCTCGTCGGCGGAAATCTTGCCCTGTTGAGGGTCGCCGAAGCATACGCGGAAACCGTATTCGCCTACACCGATAACGTTATCGGCAGAAGCGGAAGGAGTCATATAGAGAACCTTGTCAGCGTTGGCTCTTTCACCGAAGGCCTTTGCGGAGCCGGAGGTTACGGAACCGAGGGAAATCTGCATACCGGCCTCAAAGAGAGCTGTGTATCCGTTGGTTGCTGCAACTTCTTCGGCCTTGTCATCCTTCATGTCGAACTTGAAGTTGACGCCGTTAAGTCCGCCGGCGGCATTGATTTCGTCAATGGCCATCTGAGCGCCTCTCTGTACGGAAATTCCGTAAACGGAAGCACTTCCGGTCAGAGGACCTGTAGCACCGATGAAATACTCGGTGTTCTTGGCAGTGTAGTTTGTGCCGCCGCATGATGCAAAACAGAGAACGAGCATAACGGAGGCAAGAACAAGACTGAGAATTTTAGCTGTCTTTTTCATTTTTTGTACCTCTTTTGTTTCCGGACTTTGCCGGAAAAGATTTTTACAGTGATATTCACTATAATCTAATATAATACTAAAAAACACATAAAAAGTCAAGATTTTTTTCACGCCGCACACCGTTTTTTTGATAAAAAATCACAAAAGCGCGTGATTTTTCGTTTTGTTTGTTTCCTTATATAATAATTAAATAATATTTATTCATTTTAGGTGTTGACAAAGCGTGACAAGTGTAGTATAATAAGCTCAGCAACGAAGTATATTACAATTTTATTGTTTGGCAGTGCCTGACACGTCCCGCATGCTGCGGGGGTCAGACAAAAAGATAATAGCAAAACAGTCGAAAGGCTGTGACGCAAAGCCAAAGGGACTTCTTTTTCCCGTCAAGGGAATTAATGTCAGCCGGTTGCCTAATTTTGTCGACAGATGTCGGGGACTGTTTTTTTGTTTTGTGGAAATAATTTATTCTATATGGAGCCAACTATAATTAAGTCAAT
>DCGL01000171.1 GCA_002314565.1 Clostridiales bacterium UBA1779 | reverse complement strand
CCAGCATCTACAACGCAATGCCCTATTCCGGCGTTGAAAAGCTCGTTGCCTTCATGGAAGACTTCGCAAAGAAGAATCCCAAGGCATAATATTAAAAAGGTATATAATAATGAAGAATATTAAGCTTATGAACAAGATTGCAGCCGTCGGAACAGACCGTTTTGACAAAGCTGCATACAACGTAGGTGAGGACGTTGCCGCTGCCGATGCCATTATGGTCCGCAGCGCAGTGCTTCACGATATGGAATTCAATCCCGAGCTTCTGGCCATTGCCCGTGCCGGTGCCGGAGTTAACAATATTCCGATTGACCGCTGCTCTGATGCAGGAATCGTCGTTTTCAACACTCCCGGCGCCAATGCCAATGCCGTTAAGGAGCTCGTTATCTGCGCTCTGGTGCTCGCATCCCGCGGTGTCGTCGGCGGAATCGAATGGGTCAAGACCCTGACCGACGACCAGGACGTTGCCAAGGTTGTCGAAAAGGGAAAGGGAGCTTACGGCGGACGTGAGCTTGCCGGCAAGACTCTCGGTATCGTCGGACTCGGCGCCATCGGCGGCATGGTTGCAAACGTTGCAACACATATGGGTATGGACGTTATCGGTTACGACCCCTTCATCACGGTTGATGCCGCATGGAGACTGTCGCGCAGCGTTCAGCATGCCAAGACCCTCGATGAAATTTACGAAAAATGCGATTATATCACACTTCACGTTCCTTCCCTTGATTCGACCCGCGGAATGATCTGCGAGGCCAACATTGCCAAGATGAAGGACGGAGTCCGAATTTTGAACCTCGCACGTGCCGACCTTGCCGTCGTTCCCGACGTTGCAAAAGCACTTGAAAGCGGAAAGCTGGGCGCTTACGTGACCGACTTCCCGACAAACGAGACAATCAAGGTTCCCGGAATCATCAATATGCCTCACCTCGGAGCTTCAACCGAAGAGGCCGAAGACAACTGCGCAGTCATGGCTGCCGACCAGCTTCGTGAATATCTCGAAACCGGCTGCATCCGCAACTCCGTCAACTACCCCGCCATTGACCTGCCCGTTTCTTCAAACGTCCGTCTGTCCGTGCTTCACAAGAACATTCCCAACATCATCGCCCAGCTGTCCGTCGTGATTTCCGGTCGCGGTCTCAACATTGAAGGCATGGCAAACAAATCCCGCGGCGACAACGCCTGCTCGCTCTTCGATATCAGCGGCGACATCACCGACAGCGACAAGGCTGCCGTCATCGCCGGCATCTCTGCCATCAAGGGAATTTCCCGCGTAAGATTTATCTGATATATGTTTCACGATACCCGGCTGAATTTTCAGCCGGGATTTTTTTGCTGCTTCGGACCAGGGGACGTAAGTGGTGGTGAAAATTTAGCCAGGGGACGTAAGTGGTGGCTAAATTTTTAGCCACCACTTACGTCCCCTGGCTAAATTTTCACCACCACTTACGTCCCCTGGCTACATTCCTTCTCATCGCAAAATAAAAAATTGACAACACTCCTGTATAATGATATAATAAATTGAATTAAAACTGTGGCAGAGGTGGAAAAACGTGAGACCTGCATTTATTGCTCCTTCCATGATGTGTGCGGATTTTCTGCACCTCGGGGATGAGCTTGAAACGCTCAAAGCAAACAAGGCCGATTTCCTTCATATAGATATTATGGACGGCGAATTTGTCCGTAATTATACGCTTGGAACGGATTATATCAGAAAGCTGCACAAATACAGCGATATTCCGCTTGACATTCATCTGATGATTACGGAGCCCGCACTTAAAATTTCGTGGTTCGAAATGAAGCCCGGAGACTACGTCTCAGTGCACGTGGAGGCCGATGCGCACATACAGCGCTCCCTCGCCGCAATCAAAAATGCCGGGGCAAAGGCGATGGCGGCACTCAATCCGGGGACTCCGCTCTGCATGCTTGAAGACCTGCTTCCCGACCTTGACGGGGTACTGCTCATGACGGTGAATCCCGGTTTTGCCGGTCAGAAGCTGGTGCCTCAGACCATCGACAAAATCCGCCGCCTGCGCCGTATGCTCGACGAGGCCGGTTATGAAAACACCGACATCGAGGTCGACGGCAACGTCAGCTTCGAAAATGCCGTGAAAATGCGCGAAGCCGGAGCCAACGTCTTCGTCGCGGGCTCCTCAAGCGTTTTCGCACCCGGTGCCACAGTCGCAGAAAACATCGCACATCTCAGAAGAATCATTTGATTTTTTTTGCAAGATGACAAGGGACGGTTCTTTTGTCATCTCGACAAAATAGCCAGATGACAAAAGAACCGTCCCTTGTCATCCCGAAATCAGCCGGGGGAAGTTCCTGCCGCCAAAAAGATGACAGGAGAAACGGTCTCCCTGCGGGTCGGTCTGTTCGCGGTTCGAACAGTCCCCCGGACTGTTCTCAGGGACCGCTCACACCCCCTGTCATATCGGGCAAAAATCTGACACGAGAAACGTCCCCATGTCATACCTATGTCATAATTATACAGAAAAGAGGATAAAATCATGAAAAAGTACCTGAGTCTGACCCTCGCACTTGTTCTCATCGCTCTTTCCCTTGTATCGCTTGCATCGTGCGGTGATACCGATGCTCCTGTTGCGGAGTCCGATACCGCTGCCGCGGCACAGACGACCGCTGCTCCCGAGACGGAGCCCGCCGAAACGGTGGATATGAATAAGGTTGCGGAGCTCCCCGAGCTCAATTACAAAGACGAAGTCATCACCGTTATCTCCAGCGGCAAAGACTGGTGGGTTGATGAGGTTTCGGTTGAACAGTCCAACGGCGAAGTCATCAACGACGCCGTCTGGAACAGAAATCTGCGCGTCGAGCAGCGTCTCGGTGTCAAGATCAACAACGTGATTATTCCTTTTTCCGGATACGGGGATATCGACAGCAAGGTTGCAAAGGATTTCAGCGCCGGAGACAACAATTACGATATCAGCTTTATGAACAGCTACCGCGCCGTTATGGACATTACAAAGGGCTATTTCTTCGATCTGATTCAGGTTGAATATCTCAATCTCGAGAAGGATTACTGGCTGCAGAGCCTGAATAATTCGATAAGCTTCCACGGGCGTCAGTACGTTGCAACCGGTGACATTTCAATGTCTACGTACCGTATGGCTTTCGTGACGATGTTCAACAAAGCCCTGTTCGATGACAAGAAGGTTCCTTATCTCTACGAGGCAGTCGAGTCCGGAAAGTGGACTATTGAGTACCAGCTGTCGCTCATTTCTCAGTTTTATGCCGACAATGACGGTTCACAGACCCAGACAGATGCCGATACCTACGGTCTTATTGCCAGTGCAAAAATTATGGCCGACCCGTACTGGGAAGCCTTCGGTCTTTCGATTATGACCAAGGACGATAACGGAGATTATAAGTACAGCATCGATCACGAAAGATTTTCGAACGGTATGGATCAGCTGATTAAGCTGTTCGGTGACAATGCAACTCATAAATACCCGCACGAGTCTTCAGACAATGAGCTTCAGACTATGAGCAAGTCCTTTGCTGACGGACGCGGAGCTATGACCACTACCATTCTGTTTGAGTGCGAGCGCGAATGGACCAGAAACATGAACGATCCTTACGGAATCGTGCCCATGCCCAAGCTCAATGAGGAGCAGCAGGACTACGGAACTCACCTCTTCGACCAGTACACCGTTGTTTCCGTTCTTTCAACAGTTCCGGAGGACAGACGTTCCATGATGGGAGCCTTCCTTGAAGCAATGGCTTACCAGAGCTCGGTTGACACCGTTCCCGCATATTACGAAATTTCTCTGAAGATGAAATACCAGAGCGATCCTCAGTCCTGGGAAATGCTTGACCGCGTAATGGACTGTGCCACTGTTGATGCAGGAAACCTCTACTACTCGGTTATCAACTCCCCGCACGCTCAGATGGGTGCCATCGCCGACACCGGCAGAAACAGCTCACTTTCCATCCTCAAGGGAATGCAGAAAGCCTGCGGTCTGCTCATCGACAAGCTTAACGTAAATCTGTCCGCTATGGACTGATACATATCACATCCCCCGCCGCACATCGGCGGGGGATGTTTTCAGATAACAAGAGACCCGTCCCCTTGTCATCAAAGTTAAAATATATTTGACAAAATTTTTATTAAATGGTATAATGCAAAATAATACTATGTTCCATGGCTGATGCATGGCAGAAGAAACGAAAAGGCAGGTCAGAACAATGAAATTACGCAGTTCAATCTCACTTTTGCTCGCTCTTTTGACAGTGTTCGGACTGTTGTGCTCCTGCGGCGAAGCCGCCGGGACGGAGCAGACAAAGGTCGAGACCGAAACGCGCAGCGACGAGCCGTCCGAGACGCAGATTGAAACAGTGGCACCCGAAACGGAAAAGCCGGAGGCCAAAACTGAAGCCCCGGCACAGACAACCGAGGCCACGGCACAGACTACAGAACTGATTGCCGCCGATACGTCAGCGGCGATGGTTTACGACCTGTCACTTGAGTGGTATCTCGGATATGTGGGCTCCTCAACGCACTCATCGTTCAAAAACAAGCTCAACAAGAGCGGTGGTATGTATTCGTACAGTCAGATTGTGCGATTCCCGAATGCCGGAACCAAAATTTCGTTTGTCGATGACAACACGAACAGCAACGGTGATACGAATTACGCTTCGGCCTCCGCCTACGTTTTCTCAAGCTGGAAAGAGAACAACGGCGTATGGGAAATCGACCTTTCCGGATACAACGTATCGGGAACCGAAGCAAATTACACGGACAAGGGCGGCGCGAGAACCTATACTTATACGACAAAAAAAGCCAACGAGTGCCTGAGATTCGGCTACCGTTCAGGTCAGTCGACCTCCTTCGCTCCGGCAAAATTCCCGCTGATTCACGTTGAAGGCGGCGCTATGCCGGAAAAAATCACCGAAACTGAGGCCAAAATCGTTCTCGAAGGCACTGCCACGACAGTAAAGTGGATAGGCGGATATGTGGGCTCCGACACAAACGCATATAATTATCAGTATAAGCTCTACCCGGGCGCCTCAGGCTATGCTTATACCGACGTCATCGAGGTGGCAAAAGCAGGCACCAAGCTGTCATTTATCGACACGCACAACGGCTCGACCTCGAGCAATGCCTTCGTTGTGTTTGCGTGGACGAAGGTTTCGGGTGAGTGGCAGATTGACAGGGACGGATTCAACGTTTCCGGCAGCCCCTCCGCCGTCGTTTCGAAAAATGACAACGGAACGCTGTATTCGTACACGACCTCAAAGGACGGGGAGTGCATCAGATTCTGCTACCGCTCGGACGGAAACGAAACGACGAATCCGCCTGTGATTTACGTCGTCGAAAACGCCGGGAAGGGCACGCTGCAGATGATGAACGAGGCAGCCGAAGACCTTGCCGCGTACCTCAAAAACGACCTTGCAAAGCTCGACAATTCATCGCTGTTTGCCGGAAAGACGATGTTCGTCATCGGCGACAGCTATTTTGCCGGAAACGGCCTTGAGCCCGAGTACGTCTGGCCGTCGCTGCTCGCAAAAAAAATACGGAATGACCTTCGAAAATTACGGAGTAAACGGCTCGGCAGTCTCGACTTACGACACGAGCAAGAACCCGATGGTCACAAGATACACAAGTATGAAGTCCGGCAGCCCCGACATCGTGATTATCGAGGGCGGAAAGAACGACTACAACGTCAGCGCTCCTCTCGGAACCGCCGATTCAACTGACATAAAGACATTCAGAGGCGCTCTTCGAACTTTGATAATAGGAGTTCAAAAGAAGTACCCGAACGCAAAGATTGTCTGCGTCACTCCCTGGTACGTCAGCGGAACCAACAGCCTCGGTCTCACCGTTCAGGATTACGGCCAGGCGATGATAACACTCTGCAACTCCATGGGAATTCCCGTAATCAACGCTCAGGACCGCACGGCGAGCGGCGTCGATATGACCTCCTCGACCTTCCGCACGAATTATTGCATGACCGCCAGCGATATCTCGCACCTCAACCTCGACGGCATGAAGCTCGTTCTGCCTTTCTTCGAAATGCAGATTGCCGAGAAAATAAAATAACACCTCAGCCCCTGCTTTTCGCAGGGGCTGTTTTTTCGAATCTGACAGGGGGGAATCTGACATGGGGACGTTTCTCGTGTCATATTTTTGTTGAATCTGACAGTATGACAGAGGGACGTTTCTCGTGTCATATTTTTTGTTGTCGAATCTGACAGGAGAAACGTCCCCCTGTCATATTGACACAAGGGGAGCGAGGTGATATAATTTGGGTAATAAAATCACAAGAGGTTATTATGCCATACAAGGTTACACTGAAAAAGAACGAAGAAAAGCGCATATTGCAGGGTGAAGCCTGGGTTTATGCGAACGAGTGCGCGAAGATTGAAGCCGTCGGCGAGAGCCGGAACGGCGATATTGCGAGCGTATACAGCTTTGACGGAAGGTTTATCGGCAAGGGATACATCAACCACTTGTCGAAAATTCTCGTCAGAATCTTCATCAGAAACGAAAAACAGACGGCAGACGCGGAATTTTTTGAAGAAAAAATCGCATTTGCCGATGCATACAGAAAAAAACTCGGATACGACAACTGCTATCGCGCGGTTTTCGGTGAAGCCGACGACCTGCCGGGGCTCGTCGTTGACAAGTACGGCGATCTGCTCTCGATTCAGATTCTCACCCTCGGAATGGAGCAGAACCGCGAGCTCATACTCGACGCACTTGAAAAGCACTTCCGCCCGCGCGGAATTTATGAGCGCAGCGACGCCGAGGTCCGCCGCAGGGAAGGGCTGGAGCTCAAAACCGGCTTTGCACGCGGTGAATTTGACCCCGTCACCGTCATCGAGGAGAACGGCATCAAGCTCATAGCCGATCTTAAAAACGGTCAGAAAACAGGATATTTTCTCGATCAGAAGGAGAACCGCTTTGCCCTGCGCCGCTATTGCCGCGATTCCGAGGTTCTCGACTGCTTCTGCAATGCAGGAGGCTTTGCTCTCAACGCCGCAGCCGGAGGAGCAAAATCCGTAATAGCAGCAGATATTTCAGCAAAAGCACTTGCAGACGTCAAGCGAGCCGCCGAACTCAACGGATTTGAAAACACGGTTCAGACCGAATGCGGGGACGTTTTTGAACTCCTGCGCGGGTATCGCGCCGAAGACAGAAGATTCGACGTAATCGTGCTTGACCCGCCTGCATTCTGCAAGAGCGCATCCGATGTGAAGAATGCACTCAAGGGTTACAGGGACATCAACATTCAGGCGATGAAGCTGGTGCGAAGCGGAGGCTTCCTCGTCAGTGCAAGCTGCACTCACTTCGTAACCTTCCCGATGTTCGAACAGATGCTCGCCGAAGCGGCGGCATCCTCCGGGCGGCGCGTAAAAATCTGCGAGATGAAAACCCAGGCGCCCGACCACGCAGCCGCCCTCGGCTCGGGTGAGAGCTCCTATCTCAAATTCTTCGTACTGAATATAGTGTGAGGCTAACAAAAAAATCATTTTTGTGCTCCGCAAACCGCCAAAATATGATATAATAAGGTAGAACTTCCTGAAAAGAAAGGTGCATGACCATGAAAAACACATTTATCCGCGTTCTTGCCCTGCTCATTCTCGCAATTATTCTCGTGACAAGCGTGTCGTGCGGAGAGACCGAGAATCCCAATGACACGACTCCCGCCGTCGCGGAAACGACCGTCGACAATCAGACGGTGCCGGAGGAAACCACTGTAAGCTACGACCCCAAGCTCGAAGCCAAGGACTGGGGCGGCAACGAGTTTTACATCCTTTACAACGGCAACGACCTTGAACCCAACCTCGATTTCGTCGCTGAAGACGTGACAGGAGCCACGCTCAACGACGCCGTTTATAAGAGAAACGTCGCAATTCAGGAAAAATACAAGCTCAAAATCAGTTCGAAATACTCGGGCGACAGCACGACAATGGGCTCCGCTCAGGCCGCAAATGCCTCGGGAGACTGCAGCATTCATCTGTGTGAAGTCAACCAGAACTACTCGATGAGTATGGCAATCAACGGATTCATCCATTGCATCGACGAGCTTACAAACATCAACACGGACAAGCCGTACTGGATTCAGAGCCAGCTCGCCGGAAGCTCCATCAAGGGAAAGAACTATTTTGCGTACTCCGACGCCAACGTTCACGCTGTCGGTGCAACTCCCGTAACCATTTTCAACAAGAAGGTTCGTGAACAGTTCGGCCTGGATGATATTTATCAGCTGGTTTATGACGGGAAGTGGACGTATGCCAAGATGAGTGAACTGGTTAAGGTCGTCACAGGTGATTTGGACGGAGACCAACAGATTACGAAGGATGACCGTCTCGGACTTATCGCCAACACCTTCAGCATTGACTGCTTCATCAGCGGAAGCGGCTACCAGATGCTGACGAAGGATGACGAGGATTTGCCCGCCATCAGCATCAATACCGAAAAATTCATCAGCATTATCGAAGGAATTCAGTCGCTTTGCTCGGTTGAAAACGGAATGTTCCTCGTTGACCGCACAAGCACGGCCACTGAAGCCCGCGAATACTGGACCGAATGGGCCATTACCGCCGACCGCGCCCTGTTCTGGATCGGCAACTTCAAGTGCGTTGAAAGACTTCGTGCTTCCGATACCGATTTTGGAGTCGTTCCGATTCCGAAGGCAACCGAAGACCAGCAGAATTATGCCGTTCACATGCAGGCAAACATCGGCGCCGCAATGTCGGTTCCGAACTGCGTAACCGACGTTGAAGGGGTCAGTGCAGTGCTTGAAGATATCGCATACCAGTCATATCTCACCGTTATGCCCGCTTACATCGAGGTTCTGATTCAGGGTCAGTCCATCAGAGACGCCGAATCCCTCAAGTGCATCTCGATTATCCGCAGCTCATACTACTGCGACATGGGCTTTATGCTTTCGAACTTCGGCGTTGCCCTGCTCGGAACCTTCCGCAGCTGCGTCATGAACAACACCGGCGTCGCCTCTGTCGTCACCGGCCTCGAGAAGAATTTCCCCAACCAGCTTAAGAAAATCAAGAAGGCTCTCGGATAAAGTATTAATCTTCAATAAATTTGCAACCCCGCAGGCTGCCATGTGCAGCCTGCGGGGTTTTATGAAATTAGATGTGAACCAGGGGACGTTTCCGGTGGTTCAATTTGAACCACCGGAAACGTCCCCTGGTTCACATCAAAAAATAATCCTTGACAAACAAACAATAATGAGTTATAATTAAGACACAATCTCAATAAGGAATACATCAAGATGCAGAGAAACACAATTCAGAGAAGAATAATTCTCTCGACGGTGCTTGAGATGCACAATCATCCGACGGCCGCCGACGTTTATTCGAAAATCACTGAATCATGCCCCGGCATCAGCCGCGCGACTGTATATCGCATTCTGGGACAGCTGGCTGAGGAGGGAATGATTCAGCACATTCCGCTCGGCGACAGTGCCGACAGATATGATTTCACGCTCGGCGAGCACGCGCACTTCGTGTGTCAGTGCTGCGGAAAGGTCTTTGACCTGCCGCTTGCTCAGACTCCGGTCGCGGCAGCAGAAGGCTTCAGCATCAGCAAAATCAACGTTACGGCAACAGGACTCTGCCCCGAATGCGCGAAAAAAGGAACAAACGCATAAAGCGAGCGGACTGATTTCGATTCAATCGGCCTCTGCGTCCGGCGTTTGAAACAAACTCTTAACCCGGTCATGTCGGTATCAGATTAACAATTTTTGCCCGAATGCAAAATACAAACGCATAACCCTGTCGGTTATACGCTGAAAATATTTAATTTTTTACATAAAAGGAGTACACCAAAATGAAAAAGTGGAAATGCACAATCTGCGGCGAAATCGTCGTATCAGAAACCAGACCCGAGAAATGCCCCCTCTGCAAGGCTCCCGGTGAAAAGTTCGTAGAAGTTGTTGAAGAAGAGAAGTACTGGGCTGCCGAGCACGTAATCGGCATCGCCAAGGACGCTCCCGAAGAAATCAAGGAAGGCCTTCGTGCCAACTTCAACGGCGAGTGCTGCGAAGTCGGTATGTACCTCGCAATGAGCCGCGCTGCTGCCAGAGAAGGATATCCCGAAATCGCCGAATACTGGAAGACAGCTGCTTTCGAAGAAGCAGAGCATGCCGCCAAGTTTGCCGAACTTCTCGGTGAAGTTGTCGACCCCTCCACTGCAAAGAACCTCGCTGTAAGAGTTGACGCCGAAAACGGTGCCACTGCCGGCAAGTTCGAGCTCGCCAAGAAGGCAAAGGAGCTCAATCTCGACGCTATTCATGACACCGTTCATGAAATGGCCAAGGACGAAGCAAGACACGGCAAGGCTTTCGCCGGTCTGCTCAAGAGATACTTCAATAAATAATTACCCCATAAGAGGACCCGTCAACGGGTCCTCTGCTTTTATAAAGTGAACCAGGGGACGTTTCTGCGGACCAGTGCGGACCGGGGGACGTTTCTGGTGGTTCAATTTGAACCACCAGAAACGTCCCCTGGTCCGCATAACCGTCCCCCGGTTCACTTTATCAAAAAATCTTGCATAAATTTCATAATATGCTATAATATAATTAATAAGGAAGGCAATTATGAAAAGAAAAATTACGATGATAGCGGCGATAGCCGCGCTTTGCATTCTGACCGCTTGCGGGCAGACGCAAAATACGGAAATCAGCACGCAAATAAACGACGGCACGACGGAAACGGAATTGACGCTGACCGAAGACATCAGCTCCGGCCAAACACCGACGGATGAAATGACGTCGGCTGAGGTTTTTGCCGGAGAGATAACGACGCAAGAACTTACAGATGCTGCGGCACACGAGCCTGCACGGCGCGAAGGCTGGAAGCTGAGCGGGGTCCCGGCATTCACGGAGGGAACTCTCGACACGCAGCTTTACGTCGCGGGGCGCGGTCTGACGACAAGCTCGAAGCAGGTTTATCAGCAGAACCTGTCGAAGGTGACGGCGGAACAGTTTGCCGGGTACGCTCAAGAGCTTGAGCTTTGCGGCTTCGTAAAGGAGTACGAAAACGCCATTGACGGCAACAATTACCTGTCTTACGTCAAAGACGGAGTCCGCGTCTATGCGTATTTTATGAAAAATCTGAAATCCGTGACCGTCATAAAAGAAAATCTCGTTACGTCTTTCGACGATTTCTGCTATAAAACCGACGAAAACGAGGCCAAGAAGGCCGTTCTGTACGCCTACGGCATAAACGGCACGGGGCAATTGCTGCTCTGGCATATGTCTGACGGCAGCTGGATTATCAACGACGGGGCGACTGACAACATTGACGCAGAAAAGCTCTTCTCCTTTATGTGCCAAAAGTCCGGCATCGACCCGAAGGGAAGTGAAAAGCTGAAGGTTGCGCTCTGGTATATCACCCATATGCACGGTGACCACACGATGGGCGTCGTTTCAATGCTCAAAAAGTACCACTCCCGCATCGAAATCGAGCGAATGATGTGGAATGTGCCCGAGCAGAGCGTCATTTCGGCCTCCTCGGCCAAAACGGCACAGGCCGCGATTGATTCGCTGATAAACTCCTACTACAAAAACGTGAAATTCCTGCGTCCGCACACAGGCATGGAAATTCAGATCGGCGACGTTCTTTTCCGCGTTCTTGTGACGCAGGAGGACAACACGTCGAAGTTTTACACGAAGGAATATTCGGATTACAACAGCACCTCGACCGTCTGTATGACGGAGTTCGCCGGTATCCGCATGTTCCTGCCCGGTGATATGAAGAACGGCACGCTCGACAATTTCGTCTGCGTTGCCTACAAAATTCAGACCTACACATCACCGATAATTCAGGTTGCCCACCACGGCTACAACAGTATGAAAGCCTGGTATAATCTGACTTTGCCGAAAACAAGCTACGCAATTTTCGAGAACACAAAGTCCGAGGGGCTGAAACAGGGCTCCGGACAGGACGTATACGATGCCATCGGCGGCGACAACTGCTTTTTTACGGACAAAACCTGGACCGTCCGCTCGGTTGACGGGCAGATTGTGATCGAGGCGGAAAAATAAACTGATGATAATAGATGAAATGGGTTCTTGACAGAATTGCAAAATCAGCTAAAATAATATTTAGAAATAATTATGAAAAAAGGTGGATGAAAGATGAAAAAAACAAAAATCATTTCACTGCTTCTTGCTGTTTGGGTTGTGCTGTCCCTGTTTCCGGTAAATGCAGGAGCTGACGAACAATCTCCTCTCAGAATCAGCATTATTACCGACGCGGACAGCAAGTCGGCAGGGCAGACTTTTAATTATTATCTCAGAATAGATGAAAATCCCGGTGTAACTTCGCTGAAATTGGATACTGTTTTCCCGGAAGGCTTTTATAAAGCAGATCTGCCTGTATGGTTTAATGAATTCGTCCTGTCAAGAGTATCATACAGCGGTTTTTCTTTCAAAAGTCAGTCCGATAACTCATATACCGGCAAAATATTCGAAGTGCCTGTGTACGTTTCCGATAAAGTAATTCCCGGTGAATACATTTTTAAGCTCCGAATTGACGAATGCAAGAATGCCGATGGGAAAGATGTTCCCGTTATTGTCACGAATAAGTCTTTCACTGTTAACACGCACCTGCTCGGCGATGTGGATTCAGATAACTTCATCACGGAAGCGGATTACGAGAATGTTCTGGATTATCTTAGAACGTATAATCCCGAAACCGGAAAGTATGGAAATGGCAGTCCCTCATTTTCCGATATTAACGGTGACGGAGCCACCACGCTTGCTGACCTTATGTTGATAAGAAAGGCGATTGACGAAGCAGAAACGCCTGCCGAGCCTGCCGACAGATACGGTTATCTTAAATTGAATAAAGGCATTAAGAACGTATGTCTGAAGATGGAGGACGGTTACGTTATCTGCACCGAGGACTCTGTCCTGCCGGAAGTCCGCGGCAAACGTCTTGCCGAACTAAATGGATATGCCGTTTCGAATTTTGTTGGTATCTTTGTGTCGCTTCATTCATTGGATCTTCACGAGGGTTCTGCGGTTTCTGCAGTTCTATGGGAAGTGACCGAGTCTGAAACCGGTACAGAGTACCGTATCATCAATACCACTCTGAGCGTAACCATGAATCCTACATACGTTAAGGCTGAATGAAAGGAGCCCGAAAATGAAAAAAATAACAGGATTTTTTGCTGTCCTTCTTTCTCTGGTTCTGCTTCTTTCATCACTGCCTGTCGCAGCTTCAGCTGCAGCTCCGCTCAAAATAACGATTGATGCAGGCAGCTTCGTCGAAGGCGAAAACATTGTAATTACACTTTCTCTTGAAAACAATCCCGGTATTATCGCCGCAATGATTGCCCCGATTCTGCCTGAGCATATGACGATCGTATCAATGACAAATTATGAGAAAAATCTCAGATTCTCATACACAGATGTATTCATTCTTGAAGGAAAGACAGCCTACACTTCCGACGGACCGATACTCAAATTGGTCTGCTCAATGCCGGATGAATACAGAAAAAACGGGACGAAGGTCACATTTCGGATTCTCGAAATCATTGATGCCGATTACAACACGGTCGTGTCTGAGGTAAACTGTGAAGATACAGTAAACTTTCCCGGTGAACCCGAAGTTGTCCCGGGAGACGTCACCGGTAACGGCGTTATCGATATTATGGACTTGCTCAGACTTCAGAAATACATCTCAGGTTCATCGGTCATGATTAACTTGGCCAATGCCGACGTCAACGGCAGCGGCAATATCGACATTTTTGATTTGATCCGCCTCAAAAAAATGATTTCGGGATAAAGTGAACCCGGTCCGCACAACCGTCCCCCGGCTGAATTTGTCCCCGCATAACTTTTTTTAATTTTATTTGACATATTCCGCGTTCTTTTTCGACATAATAGACAAAGCACATTATTTTACAGAGAGGTGTCAAAATGAAAAAAATCAGAATCACAGCAATTCTTCTTGCAGTGCTGACTGTGGCAGCGCTTTTGCCGCTTACAGTATCGGCATTGACGATGAAAATCACCGAGGCAAAAGGCGTGGACCTTCTTGAAGGCAAGACTGCCTTTCTCAGCACCTACATTCAGGAAAACCAAGCTATCACCAAGCTCAACGATGGGGTTGTTTACGGTAATATTTCAGAAGGAGTTTATCTGAATGAACCTGTTTGCAATTCGGAGGACGCCCAAAATATAGCTGCCAATCCCGGTAAATTCACTTTCAATCTGACTGACGGCTCAACAAAGTCATATTATTACACAATTGAATATAAAGGGCTCGATATCGACTGCGACAGCTTTGCAATTTACTGTCACTATGGGGACTTCTACCTTCTTGATTATCAGGTTGACATTCTTGTCTCGCGTGACGGAGGAAAAACCTATACTCTCGCCTGGGCTTCCGTCCCATTCGTACAGGATGAAAGGCTGTCAGTCGTATCGGCTTATGCCTTGCCTGATTCGCGCGGAGGCAATATGAATAACACAGAGAGCAATTTATACGAGTATGTGTACGCATATTTTACCGAAGCATTTAAGAATGTAACCAACGTGGTTTACGGCTGTGCTCAGCTTTCGAGATTGAAGTCCGGTAAAATCGATAACGAACCTCAATACAATAAAGTGAACTCCAAAACCGGATACACATCAGAATTTCAGGTGTTTAATTCCGAAAAAACGCTGACGATGAATCCGATTATGAAAATTGACATCGACGAGGACGAGTGCTTTATCGGGAACGTAATAACCGTTAACATATCGGTTGATGAAACCGCTTTTGCAGGGCTGTATCTCAGTCTTGATGTTCCCGACGGATTTGAACCTTACGGAACCAACGATTTTTCTGCTCCCGGATTCAACTGTGAATCCAATAACAATATTTTACTGTTTGACAGTCCTGTCAACAATAACGTGAGCGGGCGTATTGTGAGCTGCCGTTATCTTGTCACCGAAGCAAGTCAAACGGGTGAATTCTGCATCGGATTAACTATACTCGGCTGTGTGAATCAGCAGATTGAAACCGTACCGTTAACTGTGCAATCTGATACTGTAACAATCAAAAAACGCCTTCCCGGAGACGCCAACGGAAACGGAGCTCTCGACATTCTCGACATTGTCAGACTCCAGAAATACATAGCGGGAGTTGACGTTCAGATCAATACTTCCAATGCCGACGTCAACGAAAACGGAGACGTCGATATCCTGGATCTTGTCAGACTGAAAAAAATGCTTGCAGGCAATGCCTGATGAACTCCTATTAATTGAGAGGTAAAGTTTGAAACAAAATAACCACT
>DCGL01000145.1 GCA_002314565.1 Clostridiales bacterium UBA1779 | reverse complement strand
CCTTGAATTTAAGGATACAGACCCCGAAAACAAAGAAGCTTTATATAAAATAGCTGATACTGTAATTAAGAAAGCAATTGAAGAAGGCATTGATAAGGATGAACTCGAAGCTGCCTTCAATCGCTGGGAATTCAATAAACGTCAGGAAGAAAATGCATTCAAGGGCTATTCCAACGGTTGTCTTGCACTCTGCAGCTGGCTCTACGAAGGTGACCCCGCCGAGGCGTTTTGTCACGATACGGTTTTCCCCGCAATCCGAAAGAGGATCAACGACGGTTCCGGTTATTTCGAGAAGCTTTTAAAAGAGATATTTTACGAGTGCGGACATAAGGCATCTGTTGTACTGATTCCGTCAAAAACAATGATGAAGGAGCTTGACGATGCCGAAGAGGAACGCGCGCGTAAGGTTTCTGAAGCTTGGACTCCGGCGCAGCGCCGTAAGGTTCTTGACGATATGGCAGAGCTGCAGCGTTTTCAGGATACTGACGACAGTGACATTGCAGACAAATGCATGCCGAAACTGAAAATATCAGATATTGAAACAAATCGCAAACCCATTCTTCCCGTGGAAGATACTTTCTGCGGTCGCCCGATTCTGCGCCATCTTCACCCTACCAACGGTCTGACTTACACTCATCTCTATTTTGAAGTCAGCGATTTCAATGAAGATGAGTTCTTTATGCTCCAGCTGCTGCAGGTTCTGTTTTCAAAACAGAATACGAGCCGTCACAGTGCCGCTGAAATTCAGCACATACTCAAACGCGACACAGGTGCATTCAGCAAAAACATTCACGTTAAAACGCTGTACGGAAGCCCTGCCGTGTATAGATTCAGGAACTTCCTGATAATAAGACTCGGTGCTCTTGAAGCTAAGCAAAAAGAGGCTTACGATATATTGTCGGAAATACTGACACTGTCTGATTATTCCGACATTCAGAAAATCAAACTGACAATAAAGCGTCAGATTGCCCACCTTGAAAACAAAATCAAAAACGAAAGCGGCTACATGGCCATGTTGCGCGCGCACTCGATGTTATGCCAGGTCGGCTGTGCAACTGAGACGCGTGAAGGCATCGAGGCGCTGATGCGTTACCGCCGGCTACAGACGGAAATGGAAACGGAGGAAGGCTGTCGGAAGACCGTTAACACTCTTCAGGCTATGGCGAAGAGGGTATTCTGTCGTGCAAGACTTCAGGCGGGTATCACCGGAAATGTGGATGAAAAAGAGCTCGAGAGCTTGTTTATGTCTTTGCCTGAGGGAGACAAACCGGGGCCGACTTATAACTGGCCGGTTAGAGAAAAGGTCAACGAAGGAATAGAAATTCCCAGTCAGGTCGGGTATGCCGAAACGGTCGGACGTTTTGACGGTTCTTTCCCTTATGATGCCTCAACGCGCATTGCGGAAAGAATTATCAACGAGGAACTGTGGAACGAAATCAGGATAAAAGGCGGGGCATACGGAGCAGGCTTGTATATCAGATATGAGGGCAGAGTTTGGTTTGAATCATATCGTGACCCGAAGCCTGAAAAGTCTCTGGACGTTTATAAAAAATGTTCAAATGCCTTGCGCAACGTAAATCAAGAAGACCTTGAAGCTTACATTCTGACGGCTTATGGAAACTCTTTCACGCTTGAAACTCCTCACGGCAATTCTTATAAGTATGAAGATCTCTGGACCTGCGGTTTCCCGCTTGACAATGAGGAAAGAGTCAGAAAGGCCATTCTCGGTACAACACTTGAACGTCTGAATGAAATCGCCGACATGCTTGATAAAGTTCTCGGGAATTCTGTCAGTGTGGTAATTGGCGGCCCGAAACAAATAAATGCCTGCAAGGGAAAACTTGATAAGATAACAAAGGTGTTCTGAACAGGATAAGATAAAAAAGCCGGCGATGTTAATAATATACAACTTCTTTCTTGATTTGTAAATGAGATTTTTATATAATAGGACATAGAAGCAATTATAACAAGAGGGTTATTAATGAACCAGGAATTATATCAATATTATATTTTGTACAGAACCCACAGAACCGAATTGCGCAAGGATATTTCTCACAATCTCGCAGAGGAGTATTCCCGTTTGGGGCTTTCTCCCGAGGAACGGATGACTCGCCGCTTTGAACTGCTTTGCAAAGAGGAAACGCCGTCGATTCATCCATTTGAGAAAATTGTTTTTTTGCGTACGGTTCGTCGTCAGCCGGATATTTTTACCGAGGAAGAATGGAACGAAATTAAGAACAAGCACTATATTCACGAGCTTGGTTATGTTTCCAATCTTTCTCTGAATTTCGAAACCGCACTTCATACAGGCCTTCTTGCCATGAAAGAAGAGGCAAATGAATTCGGAAAACGTGCCATTGACGCCGTTATCGGTCTTTCCGACCGTTATCTTGAACTGGCAAAAGAGCTTGGAAGAGCAGATTTGGTCGATGTTTTGACCCGTGTTCCCCGGTATTCCGCTCGCAATTTCCGAGAGGCGTTGCAGTTTTTCCGTATTTTGCATTACTCACTTTGGTTGGAGGGCGACTACCACAATACCGTGGGCAGATTTGATCAGTATATGTTCCCGTTTTTTCAAAAGGATATGGAAGCCGGTGTTTATACAAAGGATTCCGCTCTGGATTTGCTGGAGGATTTCTTCATTTCCTTCAACAAGGACAGCGATTTGTATGTGGGTGTTCAACAGGGTGATAACGGTCAAAGCATGGTGCTGGGCGGACGTTTGGAGGACGGAAGCGACGGATTTAACGATCTTTCCGAACTTTGCCTGCTTGCCAGCCACAACGTCAAACTCATTGACCCCAAGATCAATCTCCGTGTCAATAAGAATACTCCCTTGGAGGTTTACGAAAAGGGGACCGAACTGACAAAGGTCGGCTTGGGCTTCCCGCAGTATTCGAATGACGACGTTGTAATCGATGGCCTCTGCAAACTCGGCTACGATTACAAGGATGCGGTCAACTATGTGGTTGCCGCTTGCTGGGAATTCATTATTCCGAAGTGCGGTAATGATATTGCCAATATCGGAGCACTCAATTTCCCACGGATTCTCGACGGCGTTATTCGCAAGGATTTGCCTGCCGGAAAGAGTTTTGAGGAATTGATGGCTGATTTTAAGGCGGCAATCACAGTTGAATGTGACCGTATCCGTGAGAGTATTCACGACGTATGGTTCATTCCGTCTCCGTTCCTCGATCTGCTCCGTGACGGTAAAAGATACAATAACTTCGGTATTCACGGCTGTGGAATTGCTTCTGCGGCGGACGCATTGGCGGCTGTCAAAGAGTATGTGTTTGAACGCAAGGAAGTGACGGCGGAAAGACTGATTTCAGCTTTGGATACCGACTACGCAAACGATCCCGAACTTTTGCATCTGCTCCGTTTTGAGGCTCCGAAAATGGGAACCGACGATGATCGTGCAGACGGAATGGCAACTGAATTGATGGATGCTTTTGCCGATGCTTTGGCAGGTAAAAAGAATTGCCTCGGCGGAAATTGGAGAGCCGGAACCGGAACTGCAATGTACTATCTGTGGCATGCAAGAGATTTGAGCGCTACGGCTGACGGTCGCCGTGCCGGAGAGCCTTTCGGAACAAACTATTCCCCCAACCTATTTACGAAGATTCCGGGTCCTTTGACCGATATTGAATCATTCACCAAGCAACATTTGGAAAGAACCATCAACGGCGGACCTTTGACCCTGGAATTTGCCGCAAGCATTTTCAAAAAGCCGGAAAACAGCCGCAAGGTTGCCATGCTGATCCGGCATTTTGTGGCCCGCGGCGGTCATCAGCTTCAGTTGAATGCCGTCAATCCGGATGCCATGAGAGATGCACAGAAGCATCCCGAAAACTACCAGCAACTGGTGGTTCGAATCTGGGGATGGTCTGCGTACTTTGTGGAATTGGATAAGGAATTCCAAGATCACGTTCTGGCGCGTCAGGAATACGAGGTCTAAACAGTGCAAGGACGGATTTTCGATTGCAAGGAATTTGCTCTTAACGATGGAGAAGGAATCCGTACCACCGTTTTTTTCAAGGGATGTCCTTTGCGGTGCGTTTGGTGTCACAACCCGGAGGGGCTTTCTTATGAACGGGAACTTTCGGTGAAATCGAGCGGATGTTTGCATTGTGGCCTCTGTCAAAGAGGCTGCAAGCATCCCGAGTGTCAGCCGTTCGGAAGATGCTTGCATATTTGTCCGAAAAATTTGATTGCTGTGGCAGGACAAGACGTGGAAGCCTCGGATTTAGCGGCGAAACTTTTGCGCAATACCGATATTTATCGGGAAACGGGAGGCGGTATCACGCTTTCGGGCGGAGAACCGCTTTTGCAGGCAGCCTTTGCGGCGGAACTGTTAACCTGCCTCAAGGGAAAGGTTCATCTTGCCTTGGAAACATCCGGATTTGCATCCGCAGAGGATTTCAGGAAGGTCACGTCGCTTTGTGATTTTGTTTTCCAGGATCTGAAGATATTTAATGCGGAAGAGCATCGGAAGCATACGGGCGTAAGCAATAATAAAATCCTTGCAAATGCAAAATGGCTCAAGGAAAGCTGCATTCCGCACACGTTTCGGACACCGCTCATTCCGGGAATCACGGATACGGAAGATAATTTGAGAGCCATCGGGGAATTTGTCGGAACGGACGTATGGGAGATACTGCCGTATAACACTTTGGCTGGAGCGAAATATGCGAACCTCGGAAAAAACTTCCGATATCAACTTCCGAAATTCGAAGAAATGTAATAAACGGTTTATTCCGCTGATAAGTATCCGCAGCAAGTTTACACCTGCCACTTTGGGTTATTCACTTTCACTGCGTTTGTACGGAAAAAGACGAACTGTCGGTAAGGCTCCTGCTTGGCGGATTACTAATCTTGGTTTCATCCATTCTGTCAAGTATGGATGATATTCCGGATAGCCAAAAGAAAAACAAGGCCGAATAACGACGGCAATTTCCGTTTTGACAACATAAAAGCAGCAGTCATTTCGGCTGCTGCTTAGTTTTTTCAATTGTTTTATCCCAAACTTTTTTCCCGTCAGTAAACTTCCTCACCCCAAACGAAGACAGCCCTGACGGACAAGTCCGTGTTCAAAACCGCCAGGTCAGCATCGGCACCGGCGCGAATTCTTCCCTTTTGCGGCAGAGAAAGTATGTTTGCGGGGGTGGTGGAGGCCATAAATACGGCATCTGACAGTGAGAACCCGCATTCACGCGTCATAACGGCAAGAAGGCGGTCGGAGGTGGCAACGGAGCCCGCAAAAGCCGAGCGGTCTTTGAGCTTGCATACTCCGTCCTCGACGATAAAATCCGTTCCGGACATAGTGCCGCAGGTTACGTCCGTTCCCGCGATGTCAAGTGAATCTGTGATAAGGGCGGTTTTTTCTCTGCCCTTTATTTTTACAATCATCCTGATTAGTTCCTTCGGCAAGTGCCTGCCGTCGGCGATGATTTCAACGAAAAGTGAGTCCAGAAGAAACGCGGTTTCAATTACCCCGAGTGAGCGGAAGCCGCCTTTTCTCGTCACTGTTGACGTGCAGGAGTACAAATGTGTAACCAGGGACAGTCCGTTTTCAATTGAAGGCAGCATTTCTTCGTAAGTGGAGTCCGTATGTGCCGCCGCGGCAAGAACTCCCGCATCACGCAGGGCTTTTGCAAACTTTCCCTCCGGGTCGTTTTCCGGGGCAAAATCCCAACGGCGGATATAGCCTTTCATTTCTTTAAGAAACGGAATATATTCTTCAGGCTTCGGGGAGCTTATGTAATCCGGACATTGTGCTCCGGCCTGCTTCTTTGAAAGATAAGGGCCTTCGAGATGTACGCCGAGAACGTTTGCGCGTGAAAGCTGCTTATCCATAACGAGGCGGATATTTTTCGCTGCCGCAGACATACGGTCAAACGGACCTGCCGTTACCGTCGGAAGAATCGAGGTAGCCCCGTGGGACAGGAAAAAATCGCAGCCGGAAGCAACTTCTTCTGGTGTCGAATCCGTAAACGCATGTCCGCCGGCACCGTGGGAATGCATTTCAATAAGTCCGGGGATTACGATACTGCCGCGAAAGTCGTAAACGATATCACATATTTCCGGTGTTTGCGATTCTTCATTGACGCAGGTAATCTTTCCGTTTTCAAGCGTTATAACGCCGGAAATTTCACCGCTTTCCGTAACGATGCGGTCAGAATAAATATACGTTTTCATAAACCGAGCTTCTCTGAGCTTTTTTCGTCAAGATACAGAGTTGCGTTGGACTGCCGGCGCAGAATCGTAGCCGGACAGCGCTCGGAAATTTCTCCGTTGAGCGTTGTATACACTGCGTTTGCCTTGGTGGCAGCCGGCACGATGCAGAAAAGATAAGGGGCAGATACCAGCATAGGCACGGTAAGCGTCAGGGCGTGAGTAGGCACGTCCCGGATTGTCGCAAAGCAGCCGTCGTTTACCTGCTGGTTGCGGCAGACCTCATCAAGCTTGACCGGTTTGACAAGCTTCGGGTCGTTAAAATCCGCAACAGGAGGATCGTTGAAGGCGATATGACCGTTTTCACCGATTCCCATTACTACGATATCTATCGGATTTTTGCGAAGAAGAGCGGAATACCGTTCAGCTTCGGCTTCCGGGTCTGTCGCTGACACGTCAATGAAGTTCACGGAATGAAACGGAACGAGGTCAAAAATGTGCGCGCGAAGGAAGTTGCCGAAGCCTTGAGGTGCATCCTTCGAAAGCCCGATGTATTCGTCCATATGAAAGGCGTTGACCTCCTGCCACGGAATTGACTTGTCTGCAACGAGAGACGCGAGAACGTCATTCTGGGAAGGAGCAGCGGCGAAAATCATAGATATTTCACCTTTTTCTGCGACGAGTTCTTTGATTTTCTCTGCTATTTCACGTGCGGCATCAGCGCCCATCAGGCTGCGGTTCTCGAATATTTTTACTTTTAATTTATCAACGAAAAATTCTATCACGGTACTGTCCTTTCGTGCGTTTGCTTCAACACCAAAGCGTTGGTTGCAAATGCTTCTTTATTCTTAATAATCTCAGCGTATTTAGAAAAAATACCAATTAATCCAAGCGACAGAATCGATTTTTCCGCCTGCACATATACTCATTCCGTTTTTTCAACGAAAGGGTTCTGCATAATCCGCATACCGGTTCCGCCCATATCAAGGGCCTTTTTTATATCCTTGGGTTCCGTCAGGCGAATCGGGGATACGAAAGCCGCCGCAGTTCCCTGCGTGATTCTGTGAAGGTCCGAGCCGCAGATAGTCTGCAGATTGTATCTTCTGGCATAATCCTGAGCAAAGTCGTTGGCAATCGGTTCGTTTCCGACGTTGTATACTTCGATACCGTCAACGCAGTCCGGGAAAAGTGAAATGAACGGAACGTATCCGCGCATACGCATCGGATGCGCCTGGTAAACCAAAATGCCGTTCTCGCGGAAAAATTCAAGCACCTTTCGAGGACTCATATCCATAATTTCCTCGTGCTCATAAAGCCATTCAGGGGTAATTCCGTATAGCAGAAATTCCGCGGCATTTCCCGTGTGATATTCAACCCCGAAGAAAACGTCAAGTCCCGAACCCTCTGCGGCTTTCTTCACCTGACGGTAGCTGTCGGCATACAGATCGATCTTCTCTTTCCACGGAAGCGACTTGTCAATCGCCGAATTTCCGTTGAGAAAGTGATCGGTGATAAAGACTCCCGCATATCCCATTGCCGTATAAAGACGTACGACCTCCTCGGGCGTTATGCGTCCGCATTTCGATGCAACGGCCGTATGCAGATGACACTCGTATAAATATTCAGACATATTCTTACCTCATTCGACAGTTTTTAAGATTATTATACTCTATCAAATGATTATTGTCAAATAACGTTTTTTAACGGAAGGAGCACAAATTCAAAGGGCATACCAAAAATTCAGAATCTTTGATATGCCCTATGTTGTATTTTATTTATGCTCTTCCAGATACTTTACGATGTCACTGACCTTTTCAAAAGCTGCGAGCTCCTCGTCAGGAACCCTGATGCCCATATCCTCTTCAATTGTCATAAGCAGCTGAAGCACGTCCAGTGAATCGGCACCGAGATCGCTCATTATTTTAGAATCCGGTGTAATTTTTTCAATATCAATACGCAGCTGTTTGGCCAGTGCTTTTCTTACTTCTTCAAACATTCAGATTTCATCCTTTGCAAGTATTTCTTCAATTTGTTCTGATATTTTCGAGGTCTCCATACGGTAGGCCTGCTCTATACACTTGAATACGGCAGTGCGGTCAGAACTTCCGTGTCCTTTTACGACAGTTTTCAGCGTGCCTATAAGAACCGAGCCGCCGTAGTTCTGATAATTCATAAACTGCTTCTCTTCCATAAACATACGTTTCATAAACAGGGCGCCGACCTTATACTTTGTTTTGGAACAGATATCAAGCTTCAGCTTTTTCAGCAATTGCAAAGCCGTGCCTTCTGTCGTTTTGACCAGCACGTTACCTGAAAATCCGTCGCAGACAACGAGGTCATAGCTTCCGCTGAGCAGGTCGCGGCTTTCCATATTTCCCACGAAATTTATATTCTTTTCATTTTCAAGGAGTTTATAGGCCTGCTTTCGCAGCTCGTCTCCTTTTTCCTCTTCAACCCCGATATTGAGCAGGGCAACCCGCGGTTTTTCCACCCCGTATACGTTTTTCATATAAAGACTGCCCATTATTGCATACTGTCTGAGATGTTCAGGGGTAATATCCACGTTGGCTCCGGTATCGCAGATACCTACGATTCCACCGTTCATTGTCGGCAGGACCGGGCAGAATGCGGGGCGGATGACCCCTTTCAACCTGCCGATACGCAGAAGAGAGGCGGCAACAAGCGCTCCGGTTGAGCCGATGCTGACAAAGCCCGTCACGTCATCGTTTTCGCGTATTAATTTCACCGCTTTCATCATAGAGCTTTCTTTTTTAAGTCTGATGGCGTCGGTCGGTTTATCGCTGCAGGTGATGACGTCCGGGGCGTTTACGATTTCAAGACGGCTTTCGTCGAATTTTGAGCTTCCTATTGCTTCGCGAATTCTTTTTTCATCTCCGGTCATATACAGGAACAGGTCGTCATAGAGATTCAGAGCATCAAGTCCCCCGAGGACGTTTGCTTCGGGACTTTTGTCTCCTCCGAAGCAGTCAAGAACGATTTTTATCATTTTCGGACTCCTTCAACGACTTTACGTAAGACCTTCTTCTCTTGTGCTTTACTTCGGAAAAACGCTTCCACTGATTCTGAATTGCGTAATTGTCTTCCAGATTGAGGTTTGTTTCGGCGTATTTTACATTATCAGCCTTCAGCATATTCATAAGAGCCGCAGAGATAACGACGCTTATACCGCGGTTGGCGTATTCCGGATCAACCCCGACAAGTCCGAGGTCGATGATTTCGGGCTTCCTTATGGCTTTAAGAATGCGGGCAAGAGCTGACGGTGTCAGACGGCCTCCGGATTTCTGTACGGCTTTTGCAATTGACGGAAAACATATTCCCATGCAAACGACTCTCTCGTTTTCGTCAAGTATTACCGCAACATGCTCGAGGTCGATAATCAGCCGGAAGTTGTCAATCATCATCTTCTTCATTCCGTCGGTAAACGGAACTGTTCCGTAAATGTTCTCGTATGATTTATCGATTATGTCAAACAGACCGTCAGAGTATTTATTCAGAAACTCATTGACGCTTCGCGCTTTTCCGAGATGAAGATTGTATCTTTTGAGTATGAATTCAGCCATCCTGTCGAGAGAGCCGTCATAATATGCGGGAACCGTAATCTTGCTTTCTGTCCAGTCAACTTCCTTTGCATAGCCGAGTTTTTCGATATGATCCTTGTAATACGGGGCGTTATACTGCTCTTCAAAGGTGGAAAGCTCGTCAAAGCCTTCGACAAGCAGCCCCTCCCTTTCAAGATCTGAAAACCCAAGTGGGCCGACGACAGTGTCCATTCCGTTGTCTTTTGCCCATTTTTCAACGGCATCGAACAGTGCTTTTGAAACTTCGATATCATCAATTGCATCAAATCTTGTAAATCTGACGCGCTTCTGACCGAATTTTTCATTTGCGGAGTTTTGAATTATGCCAGAAATGCGTCCGACAACCCGCCCTTCCGAAAAGGCAAGATAATATACTGCACGGCAGGTATCATTGTAAACGTAGTGCTTCGAGAAAATCTTCATTTCGTCCCCGTAAAGCGGTGGCACGAAGCAGGGATTTCCGTGATACAGCCTCAGCGGAAATTCAACAAACAGCTTACGTTCTTTCTTTGTTTCGACTTCTTTAACTGTAATCATAATGTCCTTTCCCGTGTCTGTCGTTAAAATTTCAACAAATAAGTTGAAAATATTATACACTTTTTTCGACAAAAGTCAAGAACAGATATCCGTTTTTGTTCGTTATGTGAATAAAAAACGCTTCATTTTATATGCAGGAGCACAAAAAATGAAGCGGATTTTGATTAAATTTCAGAGAACGACTTTGTATAATTCCGGCAGAACCAAACGGAATCGACGGCAGAATATGTTTTAACGATACTGATGAATATGTGATATTCGTGAAAATCACAGTGATATCAGAATTATACTTACGATTGCAAGTGCGTCACCCGCAATCTGAATCTTTGTCTGTTTATCCTTGAAAATCAGGTACGATAAGACTGCAACGACAAGCAATACACCCCCGTTTGCAACAGGCGTTGATATTGTTGCACCGAAAATCTGTATACAGATAAGAGACATATATCTTGACAGCGTTGCTGAAGCGGCAGCTCCGGTTGTAAAAACCGACGGAAGCAGATTGAGTTTCATAACAGAGAGCGTTTTTTTTCGATTTTTCATGACGATTATCAACGCACTGAGAACTGCGGCTATTAAATACGCAAAGAAAACGAATTCGCTGCGCTCACCGTCAGCACGTTCGGAAAGTCTTATCTGAAGCACGAGCGCTATACCGAACAGTGCATTTGATACGAAAATCAGCAGGCAGTTCAAAATAAAACGCCGGGAAAGCTTTTCCGACTTCTCTGCCGCACCGCTCATCAGAAAAATTGCAAGCATCATAAGTGCGGTTCCGATATATCCCGTAACTGAAATTCTCACCTTGAACACGAAGAATTCCAGAAGAACCGGTGCAAGCAGTCCGCCGAAAATCGACGTAATCGCATAAACGGGATAAGGACCGCTGTTTGCGGCATTTACGATTCCTATGTTGTAAAGCGTTGCCGTTATTCCCGCAACCGCCGCAAAAAGCCAGGTCAGCGGCGATGGATTCATCCTGAATCCGGCTATACACAGAGTGAATACTGCAATCAGTGCGGAATAGTAAAAATTAAAAACGAGTGATGAATTCTGTTTATCTACGTTGCTTTTAACCGAATAAGCCTTGCTGAAAACAGACTGACCGGACGAAGCCGCAATCAGAAGAACCAGATACAAATATTCCATATCTTAATTTGTCCGAAACCACTTCGGAATCCTTTTGGCTGCAGTCAAAACTCAGAACGGCAGGCATGCAACCGTGTTTTTCTTACTCTTGAACTGAAAATCTACAAAAGCAAGATATTATATTAAATTATCACGGAATTGTCAATAAGAATCTTTATGTAATTTAATGCCGTTTGAACTGAGAATGCCTTGAAGCTTTTGTATATCAATCGAAGGAAAGTCATCTGTCAGGGCGGCTGCTGTTCCTGCAGCCTCGCCGGTTACGGCACAGCAAGGAATAACGCGCATAATGTCCCACATATAATCGTCATTGGAAACGCAGCGTCCGGCACAGATAAGATTGACGGTTTCGGGATTATACAGTATTCCGAAAGGAATTTCGTACACGGGTCCGCGTTTTTTCCAGTTGGATACAAGTCCGATGCTGTTTTCCTTATATTTTTCGGCATTGTCAATCGTAATAGTGTCGGCACCGTCGATTCTTCGCGACATTCTGACCTGAGGAATCGTCGGCACGGATAGAGGTATAGACTGTGCGTCAGCAGCTATCTTCTCTTTCATATTCAGGTACATGGCGTTATGAGACAAAATCGTAATTTCTGACAATTCTGTGCCGTCAAGTCCGGTAAAACGACGGTTGACGAGAGGTTCTTTCGCCGTTTTTCCGAGTTTCTTTTCTTCTTCCGGAATATCGCTGGCGCCCAATTGCTTCAGCTTGTTCTCGCCGTTGTCAAGAAAGTAATACCAGGCCGCAAGGACGTTGCCCTGTGAAAAATTCACCGTTGCAGTTCCGGACTGATAAGCTATATCACAGTCCCCGGATGCGTCCACAAAGGTATCGGCCTTGTATGCCGTACGCCCACTCTTGTTTTCGACTATGACAGCCTGTATCCGCTTTCCCTGTCTCTGACATGCAACCGCCTGCGTACCGTAAAGTATCTGTACCCCTTCCTTCAGAAGCAACTCTTCGGCGGCAAGCGCAAATAGAGACGGATTGAAATCCACAGCGTATCTTTGGTCTGTTTCGGTAATTTCACTCTTTTTATCCGGTCCGAGCCATACGGGATATCCGCGTTTTTCGTTGTGCCAGTCTTTTATTGAAAGCTTTAACAGCTCTTCGGCAATTCCGAAGCTGACCTGATGACCGTATCCGTCGCAGAGCGGCAGATAAATCGTAACCAGACCGCTCGTCGCAAGTCCGCCGAGAATAAAGCTCTTTTCAACAAGCAGAACTTTTTTGTTCTGTCTTGCAGCCGCAAGCGCCGCCGAAATTCCGGCAATTCCGCCGCCGAGAACGAATACGTCATATTCACCGCAAACCGGCGTATTTCTTTGTTCTTCAAGAATATATTCTTCCATTGGCTTATCACCTTTTGCAATGCATTTTTTCTGTATATTTTGAGGCATTTATTTCTGCCGTTAGTTTCATCATAATTTGCCTTTATTGTATCATATCATTACCGGCATGTCAATTTTTTTGTTCTAAATTCCAAGTTGCATTGTTTATATAATAATTTAACCAATGCAATGCTCTGATTCTTTTCGGCGGCATTGGTTTTTCAAAAACCATACAATTACAGTGCCAAC
>DCGL01000052.1:12966-13099 GCA_002314565.1 Clostridiales bacterium UBA1779 | reverse complement strand
GTGATAGCACAGGACCGCGACGCGATAATCGTTATGGGTGCCGGTGATATCTACAAATTATTCCCGCTGCTCGGGCTGTGAGTGAAACGCCCGGACAGCGATTGTGGCTTTCGGATTATGATTGGAACTTCCG
>DCGL01000052.1:6713-12914 GCA_002314565.1 Clostridiales bacterium UBA1779 | reverse complement strand
TTGGAACTTCCGGATTGTGATTTGGAATTTCGGATTATGATTGGAACTTCCGGATTTCGGTTGATATCGAGATTATTTCCGATGGCATCCCGAAATCCACGTTATCGGAATCCTCCGGAAATTCAGTTTTTGTCATCAAAAAAGGATTTTTTAATCCGTTTAAAACAGGTTAATACATGGAAAGAAAATGCCGTATTCTACGCGGAATCACAAAGGACGGTTCCGCACGTATTCACGTAATCGATTCAACAGAAATTGTCAATCAGGCAATTTCATATCATAAAACTTCACCTCTTGCAACGGCCACTCTCGGTCGTCTGCTCACAGCCGCCTCAATTATGGGAGCTATGACGGGAGAAGAGGAAAGCGATACCATCAGCCTGTCACTCGCCGGTAACGGACCTGCGGGCAAGGTTATCGCTGTCGCCGACTGGTGCGGAAACGTCCGCGGATATATTCAGAATCCCGACGTTGACCTGCCTCTCAAGCCAAACGGAAAGCTTGACGTCGGAAACGCCGTCGGATGCGGCACTCTGAACGTCGTAAAGGACTGCGGAGACGGGGAACCTTATTCAGGTTCAATAGAACTTGTAAGCGGTGAAATTGCCGAAGACGTCGCACAGTATTATATGGTAAGCGAACAGACGCCCACACTCTGTGCTCTCGGTGTGCTTGTGGACACAGACTGCTCCTGCCGCGCCGCCGGAGGAGTCTTTGTTCAGCTGCTTCCCTTCTCGGATCCTTCCATCACACCGCTGCTTGAAAGAAATGCGGGCTCTCTCGGAAACATTTCAGGTCTCATCGACAAGGGACGCACTCTCAAAGAAATTGCCGACATTGCAATGGATGGCATTCCATACGACGTATTCGATGAAATCGAAGTCAGCTACCGCTGCACCTGCTCTGAAGAACGTATGCTTCACGCCGTCAAGTCAATCGGACCAAAAGACGTCTTAAAACTGCTTGACGAACAGGAAGCTGAAGGCAAGCCACGCGAACTTGAAGTCTGCTGCCGCTTCTGCGACAAAAAATACGTTTTTGACGAAAATACTCTGCTGAAATAAATTCATACCGAGCCACCGGGCTGTCCGTCTGTCCATGAGAACTTCGCCTTGTGACACGGGGACTGTCCCCGTGTCATATGACAGAGGGACTGTCCCCCTGTCATATCTCCGTGTCTTAATCAAATAACTATATTTAAAGGAAGGTCAAATTATGTCTTTCAATCTCAAAGAAGATGCAAAAGAGCGTATCATCATTGCCGCTCACAGAGGTGAATGCGGCGGAAACATTCCCTGCAACACAATCACAGCATACGAAATCGCCGTTTCTCACGGTGCCGATATGATTGAAGTCGACGTCAGCCGCAGTGCCGACGGAACACTCTGGATTCTTCATCCGAAGATGGAACCGAGACACCTGAATTATCTGGGGCCGGAAGGCATGACCTCAATCGGTCAGCTGACAGACGAGCAGATTAAGAGACTTCGCTACGTCAACTACGACCGTGATTTCACACAGTTCCCTCTCTGCACCTTTGACGAGGTTCTTGATCGTTTCAAGGGACGCTGCTATATCAACGTTGACAAATTCTGGGACAATCCCAAGCAGATTGCCGATTCCATCAAGGCACACGGCATGCTGGACCAGATTGTAGTAAAATCTGCTCCCAAGGCCGACCTCTTCGACATTGTTGAAGAATACGCCCCTGAAGTTGCTTTCCTGCCCATTCTTAAGGAAGAAGGCAATACTCACGAAGAACTCAAGCGCCGCAACATAAACTACGTCGGTGCAGAAGTCGTCTTTGCCGACGAAACCACCGGTGTCGGAACCCGCGAATTCATCGACAAGCTACACGCAGACAATAAGCTCGTCTGGGTAAATGCAATCATCTACAACTACAAGACTCAGCTTGCCGCCGGTCACTCGGACGACACCTCCTTCACCGTAAATCCCGATTACGGCTGGGGCTGGCTTGCCGACCGCGGCTACGACATCATCCAGACCGACTGGACCCAGGCAATGGCCGTTTACCTCAAGGAAACCGGAAAGAGATACAGAAAGTAAGTTCCTGCATTCAAAACCGAAAATCAAATACAAAAAGAATGCAGGCGGTTTTGACCTGCATTCTTTTTCAAACACCTTTAAGCAAAAGAATGCAGGTCGCCGTGACCTGCATTCTTATTTGTTATTTGATAACTGCTGTTTTAAATAATAATTACCGAAAAAATCTTTCCGAAATCTGCGGTATATCAGCCCTGAAGAGCTTTTCTCACCTTGGCCTGAGCCTTCAGACGAAGCTCGGTGTTGAGAATCTTCTTGCGGATACGAAGGGTCTTCGGTGTAATTTCGATAAGCTCGTCATCAGCGATGAAGTCGATGGCCTCTTCAATGCTGAAGATTACGGGAGGGGTGAGAATGAGCTTTTCATCGGCACCGGTTGAACGTACGGCTGTGAGGTGCTTTTCCTTGCAGGGATTGAGAGTGATATCCTCAGCCTTGGGGCATTCACCGACAACCTGGCCTTCGTAAACGGGAGTCTGAACTGTGACGAACATACGTCCGCGGTCCTGGCAGTTGTAAAGTCCGTATGAAGTTGTGACACCCTGCTCGCTGGCAACCAGTGAACCCGTAAATCTCATGGGGATTTCACCCTTGAAAGGCTCATAGCAGTCAAAGAGGGTATTGATTATACCTTCACCTCTCGTATCGGTCATGAACTTTGAACGGTAACCGATAAGGCATCTGGTAGGAATTCTGTATTCAAGTCTGGTGCGGCTTCCGTGGGTACCCATTTCAAGCAGGTCGCCCTTACGCTGACCGAGCTTTTCGATTACGGCTCCGACGTACTCCTGAGGAACGTCGATGGTTACACGCTCGATAGGCTCACATTTGACTCCGTCTATCTCTTTGAAGATAACGCGGGGCTGTGAGCAGCAGACTTCGTAGCCTTCACGTCTCATATTTTCAATGAGGATGGAAAGATGCATTTCGCCTCTGCCGCAGACACGGAAGTTATCCGTGGTATCGCCGTCGTTTACGCGGAGTGATACGTCCTTGAGCAGCTCTCTGTAAAGTCTGTCGCGGATCTGGCGGGAGGTTACGTACTTACCGTCCTTGCCGGCGAAGGGGCTGTCGTTTACAGAGAAGGTCATTTCAAGTGTCGGTTCGCTTACCTTGACGAATTCAAGGGGCTCAACGCAGCTTGTGGAAGTTACGGTATCACCGATATTGATGTCGCCTGCGCCTGAGAAGCAGATGATATCGCCCATTTTTGCGGACTCAACCTGTACTCTCTGCAGACCGTCAATCTGGTAGATTGATACGATTTTCGCACGTCTGGGCTTCTCTCCGGAGTGGAAGTTGCTGATCATTACTTCCTGGTTCTGACGGACAACGCCTCTTTCGATTCTTCCGATACCGATACGGCCGACGAAATCGTTGTAGTCGATTGAAGAAACGAGCATCTGTGTTTCGCCCTCGTCGTCACCTTCAGGGGCGGGGATGTGCTCCATAATAGCCTCGAAGAGAGGTGTCATATCGGTTCCGGCAACATCGGGGTTGAGGGAAGCGGTTCCGGCTCTGCCTGAGCAGAACAGAACGGGGCTGTCAAGCTGTTCGTCTGTTGCGTCAAGGTCTATGAGAAGCTCAAGAACTTCGTCAACGACTTCATGAACTCTGGCGTCGGGCTTATCAATCTTATTTACAACAACGATAATGGGATGATTCAGAGCAAGGGCCTTCTGAAGAACGAATCTTGTCTGAGGCATGGGACCTTCGGCAGCGTCAACCAGAAGGATAACGCCGTTAACCATCTTAAGAACACGCTCAACCTCGCCTCCGAAATCAGCGTGGCCGGGGGTATCAACTACGTTTATCTTTGTGTTTTTGTAATGAATTGCGGTATTCTTGGCAAGAATTGTGATTCCGCGTTCTCTTTCAATGTCACCCGAGTCCATTACGCACGTAACGGTTTCCTGATTATCACGGTAAATGCCGCCCTGCTTCAGAAGAGCATCAACCAGGGTTGTCTTTCCGTGGTCAACGTGAGCAATAATGGCAACATTTCTCAGGTCTTCTCTTTTGATGTTCATAATAAACCAAAACTCCTTTTACTACCCCATTTGAGGGACAAAACTAAAAAATACATTATATTATATCACAAATGCTTTTTTTTGAAAAGATTTTTTTGCATATTTTGATAAAAAGATTTGCGTGCGGCGATGATATCGCAGTGCGATTTTTGAACTCCTTCCAAGATACGGCAGCAAGTGTTGCTATTTTAACCGTAATGTTGTATAATATTTTCCAACAAACAATAATCTGTGTTTCGCCCGTGCGGAACACGTACGGAGGTTTTCAATGCTTCACGCAAAACTGATTTCTTCGCTTGAAAAATGCTTTGCAGACACGCCCTTTGCAAGTCTGCCCGAAGTTAAATCCGCGTATGCCTACCGAAATATAACAGTATCTCTTCAGCTTGCTCTGTTTTCGGACGCAACCGGTCACCGGCGCAGCTTCGTGCCGGTCTCATGTGAAAATGCACCGGAAGGCTCGGTGACTTTCCGCCAGGTGGAGCTCATCCCCTCGGGAATGCCGGTTTATCCCAATAATTACGACGAAGGCTATCTGCGCGTCACCCCCGGACTTTTCCCCGACCTGCTTGCCCCAATGCAGATGAGAGGAGCCTCCCCCGTTTATGACGGACAGACCCGCTGCGTCTGGATTGACATAGATATGTCGAAATTTCCCGAATCCGATAAGCAGCAGGATTATGAACTGATTTTCAAAGCTCAGCGCGGTGAGGAACTCATAGAGCTTCCCTACACCGTAACGCTATTGCCGCTTGATCTGCCTGAAGTTGATTTCAAGGTGACACAGTGGTTCCACTGTGACTGCCTTGCGACATATTACAACGTTCCCGTTTTCTCGGAACGCCACTGGGAAATCGTCGAAAACTTCGTAAAAGCCGCTGTCAGAAACGGCATAAACACCCTGCTCACCCCGATTTTTACTCCGCCTCTTGACACAGCTGTGGGTGAGGAGCGCAAAACCGTTCAGCTCGTCGGTGTCCGCCGCACGGGAAACAACCGCTATATCTTCGACTTTTCAAAGCTTGACCGCTGGATTGATATGTGTGACCGCTGCGGTGTGAAATTCTTTGAAATTTCGCATCTCTTCACTCAGTGGGGAGCTGCCCACGCGCCGAAAATCATGGCTGACACTCCCGAGGGATACGTCCGCATCTTCGGCTGGGATACAAACGCAACCGGTCCCGAATACAAGCGTTTTCTGCACCGTTTTCTTCCTGCCTTCCTTGAACATATGAAGGAACGCGGCGACGACAAGCGCTGCATCTTCCATGTTTCGGACGAGCCCGGCCGTGATCATCTGAAGCAGTATCTGAAATCCAAAGCCGTCGTATCCGAAATCATCAAGGATTATATGACAATCGACGCACTGTCAAAAATTGACTTTTACGAATCCGGCGCAGTACACAATCCCGTCCCCTCAAACAATCATATCGAGCCCTTCCTCGAAGCCTTTGAGCGTGAAGGCAGACACGACCTGTGGACCTATTACTGCTGCGGTCAGTGCATCGGCGTCAGCAACCGTCTGTTTGCTATGCCCGGTGCCCGCACGCGCTTCATCGGTATACAGTTCTATAAATACCATATTGCCGGATTTTTACAGTGGGGCTTTAATTTCTACAACAACCAGGGCTCCTACGACCCGGTAAATCCGTATATGGACTCAACCGGAAACGGTTTCGTTCCTTCGGGAGATACATACTCCGTCTATCCCGCACAGGACGGAACCGCACTCGATTCGATGCGTATCATTCAATTCCGCGAAGGCCTTGAAGACCGCCGCGCCCTTGAGCTCTGCGAAACTCTTATAGGCCGCGAAAAGACTCTTGCCGCCGTCGAAGAAATCTGCGGAAACGTCGTCTTCTCGAAATGCGTATGCGACAGCGTCACGATGCTGAAAATCCGCGCGGCAATCGACAAGCTCATAGCCGAAAACATCTGATAAATCCCCGCACAGACTTCCGTTCACTACCGCCGGAAGTCTGTGTTTTTTTCAGATGACAAGGGACGGTTCTTTTGTCATCTTTTTGGGGCGGTTATTTGCGCTTCCGTGCGGGCTTGATTCTGTGAGAGCCCATGGTCGGATTCTGATTTGCAAAAAGCATCTTTT
>DCGL01000052.1:0-6632 GCA_002314565.1 Clostridiales bacterium UBA1779 | reverse complement strand
TTGCAAATCACCGTTTGAAAAAGGACCGCGTCCTTATGGAAAATCCGCCTCAGATGACAAGGGATGACAAGGGACGGTTCTTTTGTCATCTCGGCAAAATCGCGAGATGACAAAAGAACCGTCCCTTGTCATCCCACAAAAACAACGAGATGACAAAAGAACCGTCCCTTGTCATCTTACAAAATTGTCACACGGAAGAGGCGAATTGTAACGTCAGTGAATTGAAGAGCGGAAGGCGAAGTGGTATACTATTGTCGAAAAGAAAACGGAGGTCAGAAAATGACGTTACTTACAGTTGAAAACGTGAAGAAAGTATACACCTCACGGTTCGGCACGAACCGGGTTGAAGCGCTGAAGGACATAAGTTTTTCGGTTGAAGAAGGAGAATACGTCGCGATTATGGGCGAATCGGGAAGCGGAAAGACGACGCTTCTGAACATACTGGCTGCATTCGACAAGCCGTCTGCCGGAAGAATACTGCTCGAGAGCAGGGACATCTCGCTCATCACGGAAAAAGAGCTTGCCGCCTTCAGACGCACAAATCTCGGCTTCGTATTCCAGGAGTTCAATCTTCTCGACACCCTCTCGGTCCGTGACAACATCCTGCTTCCCATAGTTCTCGGTGGCCGTGACGTAGACGAAGCCGAAAAAAAACTTACGGAAATCTGCCGTTCCCTCGGCATTGACGACATAATCGAAAAATATCCTTATGAAATATCGGGAGGCCAGAAGCAGAGAACAGCGGTTGCCCGTGCGCTCATCACCTCCCCGAAGCTCATCCTTGCCGACGAACCCACAGGAGCCCTGGATTCATCATCGACTCAGGACCTGCTCGGAATATTTGAAAAAATCAATAAGGCCGGACAGACGGTACTGACAGTCACCCACTCAGTCGATGCCGCTTCTCACTCAAACAGGGTCCTCTTCATACGCGACGGCGTTATTTTCCATCAGATATACCGCGGGGATTGCACGAACGACGAGATGTACCGCAAAATAATCGGCACGCTTACCGTACTGCGCACCGGAGGTGAACTCGGATGAAATCCGGTTTCTATCTGAAAACCGCCAGGACCAACATCCTGAAAAATTACAGATTTTATATTCCGGGCATGCTCACGGGAATGGGGCTGCAGGCCTGCTTCTACATCGTTCTGACTCTTGCAACCGACGAACGCATTCAGGAATGCAAGGGCGGAGCCTATCTTCCCTTCTTCATGGGAGTCGGAACCTTTGTAATCAGCGTTCTTTCCCTGATTCTGATTTTATACACCAACAGCTTTCTTATGCGCCGCAGAAAAAGCGAATACGGACTTTACAACGTTCTCGGCCTTGAAAAGAAGCATATCGGCAAAATCATGTTCTGTGAAAGTCTGATTTCTTCTTCGGTGTCGGTGCTTTCGGGACTCGCTCTGGGAATTCTCTTTTACAAGCTGTGCTCCCTTCTTATATGCAGGCTGCTCAAATCCGACATAATTCTCGGTTTTGATTACATAAAAGCGGAAATACTGATTCCCTCAGGTCTGTTTTTCTGTCTTCTGTACTTTATCGCATTCCTCTCAAACCGACTCACACTCAGAAAGCTGAATCCCTCAGAACTGTTTCTCAGCGCGAATGCCGGGGAGCGGGAACCGCGCGTAAAATGGCCTATGTTCGTTGCCGGAATACTGACACTCGGCTCCGGTTACTGCATGGCCGTATTCACGAAAAAGCCGTCCGCTGCCATACTGCTGTTTATGCTTGCCGTAATTCTCGTAATTATCGGAACTTACTTTCTCTTTACGAGCGGCAGCATCTTCGTTCTGAAATGTCTGAAGAAAAACCGCAGATTTTACTACGGAAAGAATCACATTTCTCTGGTTTCCGGGCTCCTTTTCCGCATGAAACAGAACGCTGTCGGACTTTCGTCAATCTGCATTCTTGCAACAGGCGTGCTCGTTATGATTTCATCCACAGTAAGTCTTTACAGCGGCATGCAGGAAACGCTTGCGAACACCTATAACCGCGACGCCTATCTTGCGGCCTCCTACAAGAAGGAGTCCGACACTGTATGGACGGATTTCTCCTATGAAGAACTCAGTGAAGTGCTCGGTATTGCATCTGAAAAAACAGGCCTTGAACTGAAGGAAACACTCAATTGCGAATATCTGACCGTGGCTTATCCCGTCATCAACGGAAAACTTGTCACAGAGGGGGCTGCAGGAGCCCCGCTGACCGGCGAACCCGTGGCATTTTACTTTATTTCAGAGACGATGTATGAAGCGATGACCGGGAAGCGTCCCGGACTTAAAAGCGGTGAAGTGGCAATGTGCCCGATTACGATACTTACGGATATTGCGGGAATCTTCGATGAAGAAATCACTTTCTACGGAAGAACCTATGACGTAAAAACAAAATTGGACTCCTTCCCCGTCAACGATACGAGAATTACGGTTTTTTCGGTATACGGCGTCGTCATGAGCGACGAAGACGGTATTTCAGATATATACGAAAAGCAGAAGGAAACCTACGGACAGGATGCCTCGGAAATGAAAAAATACATCGCCTGCTCGTTTTCAGACCGGGGTGCGGCCTCTGAGAAGTGGAAGCAGTTCAGCGACGAGGTGAGCCTTGCCGTTGAGACCGTTCAAAGCGATGTCAGCGCTTACTGGATTAACTTCGACTGCTACTGGAGAACGGCCGATGACGTTCTCGGCATGTACGGAACGCTTCTCTTTCTCGGCATCATCCTGGGACTTGTGTGTATGTTCGCCACGGTTCTGATAATTTATTACAAACAGATATCGGAAGGATATGAAGACCGCAAACGCTGGCAGATTATGAAAAAAGTCGGCATGAGCAGCCGCGAAATTGAAAAAACGGTGCGCACGCAGACCAGATTCGTTTTCTTCCTGCCTCTCGTCACGGCAGGAGTCCACATCTCGTTTGCATTCCCGATAATCAACAGAATGCTTCACGTACTAATGCTGCCGAAAACTTCAATTTATCTTATCTCAACCGTGATAACTTTTGCCGCATTCGCTCTGATTTATGCTATAATATACTCAATGACGGCAAAAACCTACGCTAAAATAGTAAAATAAACAGAATCACACCCGTAACAACGGTCAATTCCGTCATTCTTACGGGTGTATCTCTGTTTTTTGGATTGAGGACCTTATGTACAGAATTTTTCTTGTCGAGGATGACGCGCCGCTGGCAGCGGCAATAAAGGCACGGCTTGAAGCCTACGGTAACGCAGTTATTACTGCTTCGGATTTTTCGGACGTAATATCCGAGTTTCAGAGTGCGCAGCCGGACCTGGTCCTGATGGACATCATGCTGCCCGTGCAGGACGGATATTATTTCTGCCGTGAAATCAGAAAGATTTCAAAGGTTCCGGTCGTCTTTTTGTCCTCCGCTTCGGAAAACATGAATATCGTTATGGCCATCAGCATGGGCGGGGACGATTTCATCGCAAAGCCCGTTGACCCGATGGTTTTGTGTGCCAAGGTCAGCGCCGTGCTAAGACGCACCTACGAAATGAACGCAGAACAGCACATAATCGTTTTCGGGGACGCCTGTCTCAGTCTCTCTGACCAGACCGTTTCGATGAAAACAGCAGCCGGAGAAGAAAAAGCACAGCTGACGAAGCATGAATTTCTTATTTTCCGCACCCTTCTTGAAAGCCGCGGAAACATAGTCAGCCGTGACGCCCTTATGCTCAAGCTCTGGCAGGACAATTGCTTCGTCGAAGAAAACACACTCAGCGTCAACGTCGCACGCCTCAGAAAAAAGCTTGAAGGTATCGGTCTTTCGGACGTAATTCTTACGCGACAGGGACAGGGATATACAGTATTATGAAAACTCCTTCAAACCGAATTTTTCTTGACTGTCTGAAGCGGAACCGCTTCGTCTTTCCGGTTTTTCTGCTGATTTTTGCCCTTGAAGCGCTCATTTTCTCACTTTACAGCCTTCCGGCCGAGCCGCTTCTCTATGCTTTGCTGCTCTCCTTCCTTCTCTGCGTCTTCATTTTTGTATGCAGTTTTCTCAGAAGCCTGCGGCGGCAGAAGGAGTTCGACAGGGCCAAAAAATCGGTTCCAAACGATACGGATGCCATTCCTCTTCCGGAAAACCTGAGTGAAGAACAGTACGTTGAAATCATCGCTCTGCTCTCGCAGGAGCTAAACAGGCTGAATCTGCGCCTGTCCGAGGAGCGCAGCGGTATGCAGGATTATTACACCGCCTGGGTTCACAATATAAAGACTCCCATTGCCGTACTGAAGCTGAGAATCGGAGACGGCATGCCGGAGCTCAGAAGCGAGCTGTTCAGGATTGAGCAGTATGCCGACATGGCTCTGAATTACATCCGCATTGAAAGCGAAACGAACGACCTGCTTCCCTGCGAATGCAAACTGGATCAGATTATCTGCGATTCCGTGCGAAAATTTGCCCCGCAGTTCATATCCAAGAAGCTGAGGATGAAATACGAAAGTACGGACTGCACCGTTGTGACGGACAGAAAATGGCTTGGATTCATCATTGACCAGCTTTTATCCAATGCCGTCAAATATACGGACTCCGGCTTCGTTGAAATCACGTACTCACAGGAAACATCAACGCTTTACGTCAAAGACAGCGGCATCGGAATTCCGGCCTGCGACCTTCCGCGCATATTCGAAAAAGGTTTTACGGGAAGCAACGGCCGTGCCGAAAGCAAATCCACCGGCTTCGGCCTCTATATGTGCAAAAAAGCCTGCGGCATGCTCGGCATCCGCATCGCAGCCACGTCCGAGCCCGGCCTCGGGACCGAATTCAGTCTGATTTTTCCGAAAAGATGATAAAAGACACCGACGCAAGTCGGATAGTCCCTCTGTCATCTTCCATCAAAAAAGCACCGCGCAGGCGGTGCTTTTTTGATATCAGATCAAAGCTCTTCCACGTTGTGAACTCCCGGGATTTCCGAAATCAGGGAAAGAGCGTATTCGTGGTTCATTTTCTTTTTGAATCGGATTGAGAAGATTGCGCCGGAGAGGTTGTTCTCGGCGTTCTTCATCTTGGAATATTCAACGTCAGTGACGTTCATTCCCTTTTCAATCAGTCTGTCGATTGTGGCATCGAGAGCGTGAACGTCTTCGAATTCGACGTGAACGGTCATCGAGCGGGCTGTTGAAACGATAAAGAATTCAAACTTGGCAAGTGCAATCTCGGCAAACAGAACCATTACGACGCCGATAATGGCGGCGGCGTAATAACCGGCTCCTATGGCAATGCCTATAATGGCCGAGGTCCAGAGACCGGCGGCAGTCGTCAGGCCCTTGACCTGACGGCGGGAGGTCACGATGATGGCTCCGGCACCGATGAATGACATACCGGCGATAACCTGGGCACCGAGACGGGCGGGGTCAGTCGGAAGATTCATCTTCTGAATCATGTACAAACTTGTAAGCGTTGTAAGCGACGCACCTATGCAGATAAGCGTATGAGTGCGGAAGCCGGCGGGACGGCGCTTTGTTTCTCTTTCCATACCGATTGCTCCGCCGCAGGCGAGGGCAAGCACGAGACGTGTGAGAATTCCGAAGATTCCGATTCCCTGAATTATATCCATAAATTCCTGAAACGACATTTTTCTGTCCTCCGTCCTTAAATTTCCTCGGCGGCTATCACGCCTTCTACTTTTGCCAGTGCCGTAATAATTGCGCTGTGGGAACCGCGCTCCGGCAGACGGATTTCAAGAATAACGCTCGGGGATTCACTTGCGAGCTCCTTCACGTTGACAATTTCAACGTCAAATATCTTAATGTTCATATCCTTCAGAACGTCGCAGACGACTCTGACACGCGTCGTGTCGGTGACGATTATTGACAGGTTCATATTCTGTGAACGGGCGCTGAAGAGCTTGTCCACGTTGTTGAGAACAGTAATGGTCAGGTAAATCGCGATGCAGGAAAAGAATGCAAGTTCAAAGTATCCCGCGCCGATTGCAAGCCCCATAGTGGCTGTTGCCCAGAGACCGGCAGCGGTCGTCAGACCTTTGACCTGCTGGTGTCCCGTGACCATAATGGTTCCGGCACCGAGAAAACCTATACCGTTGATAACCTGGGCGGCAATACGCGACACGTCCATTTTCGACCACTCCGGCATCAGGCTGAACAGATACATTCCGGTATTCATGGCGAGCACGGCGCCGATGCTGACGAGAATATGCGTGCGGAAGCCGGCGGGACGTCTTTTGCGCCTGCGCTCAAGTCCGATTGAGCCTCCGGCAATAACTGCAAGAATCATCTTGAATAAGAGAGCCCAGAAATCACAGCCGCGGAACATATCAAGGGCTGAAATAAGTCCGAATTCATCCATAATTGTAGAAAAACCTGCTTTCCGGATCAAAAATCCGTTGTGATACGCCGAAGACGGTATTCCCGCCCTCTGTGTATAATGCGCTATTGTACCACATTTTGCATTTTTAATCAAGCCTTTATGCAAATTTCATTCCAAGCCTGCAAAATCCGGCACTGCATTCAGCCGCCGGACGCAGAACGACAGTCCCCGTTTATACAAACCTTGGTGTAAAATAATTGTAGGAGATTTGAGGAGGTCAAAAAAGGCCTCGGAGGGTAAATACATATTTTCTGCTTAAAGATTCTGAGCCGAGG
>DCGL01000006.1:6021-11936 GCA_002314565.1 Clostridiales bacterium UBA1779 | reverse complement strand
TAAAGCTGCCCGCGCCGTGGTGATTTACTATTCTGCCCACCATGCAGGCGCCCACCTCAATCTGCACAACATCGCCGAAGTGCTCCGTGTGGAGTATGCAGTACTCGCGGCTGTTCTGCCGATACACGGGATTATTGAGGGACACAAGGGGCATGACGGGGCTGTAACGACCTCTTATGAAGGTGTTGTCGCTCTTGACTCCGTCATCGAGATAGCAGTAGCGGTGGTAGTTGTCAACTCCGAGCCTCAGCACGAGGCAGAGTCCGCCCTCATAGCGCTTTGCAAGCTCAGCATTGCGTACAAGCTCCTCGGCGGTGTAGTTAATCTGCTTCACGGAGAATTTGCAGTCAGGCTCCAGGCGATACGCCGACAGTGCACCGTCGCAGGGGGATATGAAGGCCTCCTCCGCGTAGTTAACGGGGCGAAGCTCGGGGCGGATGCGCCGTGTGAAGAAGTCGTTAAAGCAGCCGTAGGATTCTTTAAGATAATCCTCCGTGACAATTTTGTTGTTCTTCACAAAGCCCTTTATAAACGCCGTGGAGAGCCTTGTGTCCATGAGCTTACCCGCAAGCAGCGATACAACAGGCGCGGTGAGTATCCACTTCACAGGCTTGCCCGCCTTTTTGTTGAAGGTGAAATTAATAAAGCGTTTTTCGGACACGGTTTTTTCCTCCGCAACGTTGGTCTTTATGATTTCCGCAAACACTGCTATGCCGCAGAGAATAAGCGGCAGGAAGAAGCAGATAGTGCGGCTTATCAGGTCAAGAGAAACGGGGGTTGCAATGATGCTGCCGTAGCCGCTAATGAGCAGATAGTCGGAGATACCCACGGCACCTGGGATGGGCATGGAGTTGGAGCCGAGGATTGCCAGCACCTGCGCGGACAGGGCATCGAGAATATTCCCTGCCTTGCCGCCCATGCCGAAGAATACGCAGACGGGCACCAATATGACCGACATTCTCTGGGCGAGATTGCACAGCAGAACACGGCGGGGCAGTGCTTTGTCCTGACGGAGCTTTTCGCCGCAGACCCTGTACTGCTCAATTGTGCGCTCCAGCGTCTCGCGGCGTGACTCGTAATTCCGCATAAGGTGAAGCCTGCATAAAAGCTTTAATATCCAGTCGCAGACCCTAAGCACCACCTTGTCCTTATACATACAAAGGCGATAGAACCAAATCAGGAACAGCTGCACCAGCATTCCCACAATGACGCAGATTTTCGGGAAGGTGTCCAGCCGCAGGAACATGGATGGGTTTATTGCGATGAAAATGACGCCGATAATCACAAGGGAGACGGTGTACATCACAAGATTAAGCATGAGCGCCATGGCGGAAATCGCCGTGGGCACATTGCGGCTTGTCATAACAACCAGTGCCGCAGGCTGACCGCCCGCCGCCGTGGGAGTGATGCCCGAAAAATAGAAGTCCGCGGCGGAGTACATAAGCGTTTGCTTTAGCCTTGCGCGGTGCCCTAAAAAGCGGCAGGTATAGCGCAGTCCCAGAGCTTCAAAATAGATAAAACCGAAGGAGAAAACGCAGGCAAGCACAATCCACAGCGGGTTCATGCCGCGGACAATGGCGCGGAAATCGCTGACGGTGTAATCCCCCGCACTGCGGACGACCACCTTAAGGGTTACGATGCTGAGTGCCATGAGCACCAGAAGCCATATTAAGTTCTTGAGGCGCTTGTTCATACAGCACTCCTTTTTGTGAATTTGCGGACAAACCGCCATTTGACACTATACATACACAGTCCCGATTTGTCAACACTGCTGAAATTACTTGACATTTTGATATAATACAGAATATACTTTTTAAATACTGACTATTAAAGGAGGAACTGCTGTGAAAAACGTTACCGAAATCTTCGGAACCATGGTATTTAACGACTCTGTGATGCAGGCAAAACTGCCCAAGGATATCTATACGCAGGTCCAACTTTCCATAAAAGCGGGCAAGCGCTTAGGACGCGACACCGCCGACGTGGTGGCAAACGCCATGAAGGACTGGGCGATTGAAAAGGGCGTGACCCACTTCACCCACTGGTTCCAGCCCATGACCGGAATCACTGCCGAAAAGCACGAATGCTTCATATCTCCTCAGCCCGGCGGACGCGTTATTATGGAATTTTCAGGAAAGGAGCTCGTAAAGGGCGAATCCGACGCCTCATCCTTCCCTTCAGGAGGCCTTCGCGCCACCTTTGAGGCCCGCGGCTACACAGCCTGGGACCCCACCTCCTACGCCTTTATCAAGGAAAATACGCTCTGCATTCCGACGGCATTCTGCTCCTTCGGCGGCGAAGCCCTCGACAAGAAAACTCCTCTTCTGCGCTCAATGGAGGCCCTTAACCGCCAGACCATGCGCATATTAAAGCTTTTCGGCTGCGAAGAAATCACTTCGGTCAAGCCCAACGTCGGTCCCGAGCAGGAATATTTCCTCATCGACCGCGAAATGTACGAAAAGCGCCCCGACCTCATCTATACCGGCCGCACCCTTTTCGGCGCCCGTCCTCCCAAGGGGCAGGAGCTCGATGACCATTATTACGGTGCTCTGCATCCGAGAGTTGCCGCCTATATGAAGGAGCTCGACGAGGAGCTCTGGAAGCTCGGCATTATGGCAAAGACGGAGCACAACGAGGCGGCTCCCGCTCAGTACGAGCTGGCTCAGATGTACACGACCGCCAATATTGCAACCGACCACAATCAGCTGACCATGGAAATCATGCAGAGAGTCGCAAAGAAGCACGGACTCGTCTGTCTCTTACATGAAAAGCCCTTTGAAAGAGTTGCGGGCTCCGGCAAACACAACAACTGGTCAATCAACGGAAACGAGGGAACCAATCTCTTCAAACCGGGAAAAACCCCGCAGGATAACGCCCGTTTCCTGCTTTTCGTAGTTGCCGTCGTTCAGGCTGCCGACGATTACGCCGATCTCTTACGCCTTTCGGTCGCTTCGGCAAGCAACGACCACCGTCTCGGAAGAACGGAGGCTCCGCCTTCCATCATTTCGGTCTTCCTCGGCGACGATCTCAACGCAATTTTCGACTCAATTGAAAAAGGAGAAAAATACACGACAGAGGACAAGGACCCGCTGCGTCTCGGCGTTCACGTTCTGCCGAAGCTGCCGAGGGACACCTCTGACAGAAACAGAACCTCTCCTCTTGCCTTCACCGGAAACAAATTTGAGTTCCGTATGCTCGGCTCCTCAGAGAGCACTGCCTGCACGAACATTATGCTCAACACCTCGGTTGCGGAATCACTGCGTCAGTATGCCGACGAGCTTGAAGCAGTACCCGCAGAAAAGTTCAACGATGCACTGCACGACCTTATCCGCCGCGTATGGACAGCTCACAAGCGCGTGATATTCAACGGAAACGGCTACGGAGCCGAATGGGTAAAGGAGGCCACTGAGGTCAGAGGTCTTCCGAACCGTCCGACGACACCGGATGCCGTCCCCCACATGCTCGACGCAAAGAATCTCGAACTCTTTGCCCGCCACGGCATTTATACCGAGGCCGAAGCGCGCTCCCGCGCCGACATCATTCTCGACCACTATAATAAGGTAGTAAACATCGAGGCAGTCACCATGGTTGACATGGTGAGAAAGTCGGTTCTGCCTGCAATTTATGCTTATGAAAAGTCTCTCGGCGAAACGATTTCAGTCAAGAAATCCATCTTCTGCGACAGCTGTATGCCTGAAACCGAAACGCTCAGACTGCTTTCTGCGCAGGCACTTGAAATCTTTGAAAAGACGGAAGAGCTTGATTCAAGACTTTCCGTCATCAGAGGTATGAAAAAGCCCGCCGCCGAGCTTGCCGCCGATTTCCGCGACAAGATCCGCACGGCGATGGATTCACTGCGCGACAGCGTCGATGCCGCCGAGCTTATCTGCTCTGAGAATTACTGGCCTCTTCCCTCTTACGGCAAAATTCTGTTCAGTATATAAGAAAAAATGTCAGATATTTTCGATTTGTTCAAAAAGATTTCCGAAGGAAAGGGCAATACTCCTCACTCGGCAAACGTCGAGTGGATGATTGTCGGACTCGGAAATCCGGGAACCGAATACACCTTCACAAGGCATAACGCAGGTTTTCTCTGCGTCGGAGTGATTGCAAGAAAGCTCGGGGTCAGAGTTGATTCGGCAAGATTCAAGGCTCTGACTGCAAGAGCCGAAATCGCCGGGCACGGGGTCTTGCTCCTCTGCCCTCAGACCTATATGAACTCCTCAGGCGAAGCCGTAAGAGAGGCTGCGGATTTTTATAAAATTCCGCCCGAGAGAATCCTTGTCATCGTCGACGACATCAATCTCGACGTCGGGCGCGAAAGATACAGAACCGACGGTTCGTCCGGCAGCCACAACGGACTCAAGAGCATCATTTACCAGCTCAACAGCGACACCTTCCCCAGAGTGAGAATCGGTGTCGGCAAGAAGCCCGTAGCCGAAATGGACCTTGCGGACTGGGTGCTGTCAAAGTTCCCCGACGGGGATCTCTGCACTCTTGAAAAGATTTTCGAACACACTTATGCGGGACTTGAACTGATACTCTCCGGCAAAGCCGAGGAGGCCAAACAGTATTTCAATTCCCCCGTGCAATAAAGACGCCGTCCGCGGACGGCAAAGAGGTAGTTTTGTCTGAATCTGCCCTTAACAACCGAATACTTACTTCGTGCATCAGAGAAGAGGGCGAGTACAGAAAGCTGCTTGAAACGGTAAAAAAGCAGAAAACTGCGAAAAACCTGCCTATGCTGCTCACGGGACTGTGTTCCGGGGCAGCGGATATTCTCTGTGCCGCAATCTGCGAGGATATGCCGGGGGCGGGACCGGTGCTTTTGTTATGCTCTGAGGAAAAAGAATGCCTGCATATGTCCAATATGCTCGAAGGCTTCGGAAAGCACTGTGTTTTCTTCCCCGCGAGAGACGTAAACCTTTACGGTCTCGTCGCGTCCCGTGAGTATGAGCTCAAAAGAATTTCGACTCTGCTTGAAATAATCGGAAAAACCGCCGACGTCGTAATCACCACACCCGACGCACTTGTGGGATACACGATTCCGACGGACGTTTTGGCATCGGCAGTATTTTCAGTAAATCCGAACCTCGAAATGGCCCCGGAAGAGATGGAGCAGCGTCTTGTCAGAGCAGGATACCGCCGTTGTGACCTTGCCGAAGGTCCCGGTCAGTATGCCCGCCGCGGCGGAATTATCGACATAGTGATGTCCTGCCCCCGCGATTTGTCCGCTCCGTCGGATACGGATGCCGGGCGCGGAGTATTCGCCGTCAGAATCGAATTCTTCGGCGATGAAATCGACAGAATCGTCAGATACGATTCCGGCAGCCAGAGAGTCACCGAAAACTGCGGTGAGTTCACGGTTCCGCCGGCAAAAGAAATCATTGCGACACCCGAAAATCTCAGAGAAATACGATCGACTGTTCAGTCCCTGCTCAAAAAGGCGCAGGACGCAAAGGTGCGTGAAGCGCTCGAAGCCGAACTGTCTGAAGTCAATACCGCAATAGACGGCGGCGGCGACATTGATTTTGCCGACAAATACCTGCCGCTGATTTATCCTGACAAGACCACGCTTATGGATTATCTGCGTGACTGCGGCCTGTGCATAGTCAAGGGAAACGCCGCGGTTACGGAAAGGCTGAAGGCTTTCCGCCTTCAGCTGAACGAGGACAGCAGCGCAATCATCGAGAAGGGTCTCGTTTCAGGCAAATACGCCGATTACGCCGCATCCGAAGAGGTTTTTGAATTTTTTACGACGAGAAGGCCGACTCTTCTCATAGATATGTTCGGTCAGGGACTTTCCGACAGACGCCTGTCCGGAAACTACGGATTTTCAAGCAAGCACTCCGTATCCGCCGTAAGCGGGGACGATATGCTGCGCGAGGATATTGAAAATCTCACGGCGGGTATGT
>DCGL01000006.1:0-6009 GCA_002314565.1 Clostridiales bacterium UBA1779 | reverse complement strand
AGGATAATTCTTCTCTGCCGCGACGCCGCACAGGCGAAGCAGTACGAAGAAAAGCTCAACGACGGGGATATCATCGCCCGCGCCTGTGAAAAGGGCGACGGCAGCGACATTCCGTTTTCAATGATACGCCCGGGAACGGTCACTATTCTTCCCGGCTGTCCCATCGAGCCCTTCGAGCTTGTCCGTCCGAAAATTGCGATACTCACGGCGGCGGGAAAGCCCGAAAACGAAGAAAAGGCTGTCAGACCCTCAAAAAAACTTTCGGCGGCCAAACGTATTCTCTCCTTCAACGACTTGCACGTCGGTGACTACGTCGTTCACGAAAACCACGGTATCGGCCGCTATGACGGAATCACGACACTGACCGTCGACGGGGTTACAAAGGATTATATCACCATTCAGTACGCCGGCAGCGACAGGCTTTTCATGTCCGCCGACGCGCTTGACAAGGTTTCAAAATATATAGGGGCGCACAGCGATACGGAAAAAGTAAAGCTGTCGAAATTCGGCGGCGTTGAGTGGGGCAAAACGAAGGCCCGCGCCAAATCCGCCCTGCGCGATATAGCGAAGGAGCTCATCAAACTTTATGCCGAGCGTATGCGCCGTCCCGGATACGCTTTTTCACGTGATGACGAGTTTCAGCGCAGCTTTGAAGCTTCGTTCGAATACGAGGAAACCGACGCCCAGCACCAGGCAGTAAACGAAATCAAGGCGGATATGATGAAGGCAGCTCCGATGGACCGTCTTCTCTGCGGTGACGTCGGATACGGCAAAACCGAGGTTGCTTTCAGAGCGGCTTACAAGGCCGTGCTTGATTCAAAGCAGGTGGCAATACTGGTGCCGACGACGATTCTCGCCCTGCAGCATTACAGAACTGCAGCGGCACGTATGCGCGACACGGCAGTATCCGTCGGAATGCTGTCCCGCTTCGTAAAGCCCAAAGAACAGAAAGAAATAAGAGAACGCCTGCAGAAAGGCACTCTCGACATAGTAATCGGCACCCACAGCCTGCTTTCCAAAAACGTTGAATTCCGGGATCTCGGTCTGCTGATCGTCGACGAGGAGCAGCGCTTCGGCGTAGCCCAGAAAGAAAAAATCAAGCAGAGAACGGGAAACATCGACGTGCTTTCCCTCTCCGCAACTCCGATTCCGCGCACCCTGAACATGGCAATGTCCGGAATACGCGATATTTCCCTTCTTGATGAAGCTCCCGGTTCCCGTCTGCCCGTCCAGACTTACGTGACGGAGCACAATGATATCGTAATCTTCGAAGCAATAAGACGTGAACTCCGCCGCGGAGGCCAGGTTTTCTATCTTTACAACACGGTTGATTCCATCGACTCAGTCGCCGCGAAAATTCGCGACGCAATACCCGAAGCAAACGTCGTAACCGCCCACGGAAAGATGGACAAGGATATGCTCGAGGATATATGGCGCGATATGACGGAGGGGAAAATCGACGTCCTCGTATCGACGACGATTATCGAGTCCGGAGTTGACGTGCCGAATGCAAACACTCTCATAGTTCAGAACGCCCACCGTCTCGGACTTTCGCAGCTTCATCAGCTCCGCGGCCGTGTCGGACGCTCCGCACGCCGAGCTTACGCCTATTTCACCTTCCCCGGCGACCGGGCTCTCAACGAAATACAGCAGAAAAGGCTTGAAGCAATCAAGGAATACGCCGAATTCGGAGCCGGTTTCCAGATTGCCATGCGCGACCTTGAGCTGCGCGGTGCCGGAAGCGTTCTCGGTGCCGAACAGTCGGGACACCTCGACGAGGTCGGTTACGACCTTTACGTAAAGCTGCTCAGCGAAGCCATACTCGAAGAAAAAGGCGAAAAGCAGGAGGACGAAAAGACCTGCACCGTCAGCCTTTCCGTCGACGCCTTCCTGCCCGACAGCTTCGTTCCCTCGGCTCCGCAGAGAATGGCGCTGTACAAGCGTCTCGCCCACGTGGCATCGAAAAAGGATGCAGACGATATCTCTGACGAAATCTGCGACCGCTTCGGTGAGCCTCCCGCTCCCGTTATCAATCTAATCGACATAGCACAGCTCAGAGCCGAAGCTGCAGATTGCGGAATCGCCTCAATTACTCAGGAAAGCGGAGGAATACGTATCACTCAGACGAAATTCGACGTTTTCGTATGGCAGGATATGCAGAAAATCATGAACGGAAAGCTGAAGATTTTCCTGAATCCGTCGGCTTACGTTTTCGTGACCCTGCACACGGGTGACGACCCCGTCGCACTCTGCCTGACACTGACGGAAAAGTTCGCAAAGCTGAAAAAAGCATCGGACTCCGCCCCGAAAGAGGTAAAATAACCGATCATTCGTGCTGAAACCGGCACGCTTCCCTTGAACTCCTAATAAAAAAACAAAGTATATTCAGAAAGGAACGGTAATAAAAATGAAAAAAGCGCTTGCCCTGTTACTCGTACTGCTCACTGTCCTCTCACTGTTGTGCTCCTGCGGCGATACCGCCGCCGTAGAAACAGAAGCACAGACAACAGCTGTCGCAGATATTTCGGAAGAGACCACGGCTGACAACGGACTCGACGAAAAAGGATACGTCAGGGACGACCTTCCCGACAATATCAACTACAACGAAGAGGACGTCACTCTTTTATACTGGTCCGACCGCGAGCACGAGGAATTCTACGTTGAATCCGAAAACGGAGAAGTCGTAAACGACTCGCTTTTTACAAGAAACACCAAGGTCGAGACGAGACTGAACATCAAGTTCTCTTACGAAAGCACTCCCGGAAATGCGTCCAACATAAGCAACTTCACAAACAAGGTCCAGGCTGCTTATAAGGCAGGAAACAACGATTACGACCTTATCGGCGTTTATTCCATCACTGCGGGCAACCTTGCTGTCAGCGGTCTGCTCTACGACCTCAACACCTGCGAAGCCTTCGAGTGGGAAAAGCCCTGGTGGCCGCAGTCTCTGATCAACGACGCGACGATAAACGGAAAACTCTTTTTCTGCTCGGGAGACATTTCCGCGAACACCCTGTATATGATGTACGTAACCTTCTTCAACAAGCAGCTTCTCACCGATTTCAACCTTGAAGACCCCTATGAGCTCGTTGACAGCGGAAAGTGGACCCTTGACAAAATGTTCCAGATGTGTGAAGGCATTTACTCTGATGCCAACGCAAACGGAATGACTGATATCGGGGACCTGTACGGCTGTTACACATTCACGCTTCATCTTGACGCCTTCCTTGCCGGTGCGGGCATCACGTTCATCGACGCCTCCGGTGATGAACTGGCAATCAATGAAGCTTTCAAGAGCGACAAAGCAGTAGATATAGTATCCAAGCTCGAAGATTTCTTCGGAAAGCAGGACCGCGCTTATCTTCTGACAGAAAACAAAACGGTTCATCAGTATTTTTCAGCCGGCAACAGCCTGTTCTGGACAGACCGCTGCCGCAACAGCACAATTTTCCGTGACAATGACGTTTCCTTCGGCGTGGTTCCTCCTCCCAAGTACAACGAAGACCAGACCGCGTATTATTCCATACTCGGCAATCCCTTCTCAATGTATGCCATTCCCTGCGACACACGTCAGCCGGAAATGATGGCAACGGTTCTCGAATGCTACGCGTCGGAAAGCTACAGAACCGTATCTCCCGCACTTTATGAAATCACAATGAAGTACAGATACACGGACGACAGCACCTCCGGACGCATGTTCGACATTACCCGTGACGGCCGCGTTTTCGACCTCGGCCGTATCTTCGCCCAGAATCTGAACAGCCCGTACAGTGCATTCGAATCCTGTGTTGCAAACGGCAACTCCTGGTCAAGCGTCATTTCGGCAAACGCAAAGAAGCTGTGGCCCAACGCCCTTAAGCAGGTTCTGAAATCGTTCAATTAATACTCAATTGAATTGGCAGGAGTCCGATTTCCGGGCTCCTGCTTTTTTTCGGCTGACAGGGGGACGTTTCTCCTGTCAGATGAAGCCTCATCCGTCAAAGTCGGACCAGCCCGACTTTGACACCTTCCCCCGTGGGGAAGGCAAGGATTACATGGAGAGTTTTTTCCCTGTCAGCTTTTCCGATGTTGACCGGGGATTACTCTGTCCCATCCGGCTATGCAGGAAATCCGTCAGTTTTCTGACTGACAACTTGCTTTTTTTGAGAAAAAACTATTATTCTATTGAAAAAAAAGTCATTTTTTGGTATAATATACAGCGAATGGGCTTAAACGAACCCTCAGTCAGAGTTTGCAGTGAGCCCCAAATCTTTTTTCACTTAAGGAGACGCTATGGCTAACATCAGTGAGGCCGCAGTTAAGAAGATTAACGAGATCTGCGACCGTTACGCAACAGAGACCACACCCTTAATGATGATTCTCAGCGACATTCAGAAGGAATACGGATATATTCCGCTGGACGTTCAGGAACTCGTATCCGACAAGACCGGTATTCCTGTAGCTGAAATCTACGGCGTGGTTACATTCTACTCTTTCTTCTCTCTCAAACCGAAGGGAAAGTACGTTATCGGCTGCTGCCTCGGCACTGCTTGCTACGTAAAGGGAGCCCAGCAGGTTATTGACAAATTCTCAGACATTCTCGGCATTAAGCCCGGTGAGACCACTGCCGACGGTCTGTTCACTCTTTCCGCTCTGCGCTGCCTCGGTGCCTGCGGTATTGCTCCTGCCGTTTCCGTAAACGGTAAGGTTTACCCCAAGGTTTCCGTATCACAGGTTCAGGGTATTATCGACGAACTTAAAGGGGGAGCAAACTGATGATTAAGACATTTGAAGAACTCGAGAGCAAGCAGGTTGCCTGCACAAAATGCCTCGAAGATAAGTTTTCCGGTCAGGACGGCAAACGTCACGTCGTATTCTGCGGCGGTACAGGCTGCCTTTCTTCCGAATCCGCTGAGATCCGTGAAAAGTTCGAAGCCATTATCAAGGAAAAGGGTCTTGACGATAAGGTTACCGTAAACCAGGTCGGCTGCTTCGGCTTCTGCTCACAGGGTCCCTTCTGCAAGATTTTCCCCGAAGACACACTTTACCGTGCAGTTACTCTCAATGACGTCGAAGAAATCATTGAGAAGGACATCATCGGCGGCGAAGTTGTCGAAAGACTTCTTTACGTTGATCCTGCCACAAAGGAAAAGGTTGCAAAGCAGGATGACATTACCTTCTACAAGAAGCAGGTCCGTGTCGCTCTTAACGGATGCGGCAAGATCGACCCCGAAAATATCGAAGAGGCTCTCGGTGCCGGAGCTTTCCAGGGTCTCGCAAGAGCTCTGAAAATCGGCCGTGAAGCCACAATCAAAGAGGTTCTCGATTCCGGTCTCCGCGGACGCGGAGGCGCAGGCTTCCCCACCGGACGCAAGTGGAGCTTTGCTGCCCCCGGAACCGGTGACAAATACCTCGTCTGCAACGGCGACGAAGGTGACCCCGGAGCATTTATGGACCGTTCCATCCTCGAAGGCAACCCGATTGCCGTTATCGAAGGTATGGCAATCGGTGCATACGCCATCGGTGCTGAGAACGGCTACTTCTATGTCCGTGCTGAGTACCCCATTGCCGTAAACCGTCTTAAGATTGCCATCAAGCAGCTCGAAGATGCCGGCCTTCTCGGCGACAACATCCTCGGCAGCGGCTTTAACTTCCGCGCTCACATCCGTCTCGGTGCCGGCGCTTTCGTATGCGGCGAAGAGACTGCCCTTCTTAACTCCATTGAGGGTAAGAGAGGTATGCCCCGTCCCCGTCCTCCTTTCCCGGCCGTCAAGGGTCTGTGGGGCCGTCCTACCTGCGTAAACAACGTAGAAACTCTGGCCACCGTTCCTTACATCCTTCGTGAAGGAGCTGCAAAATTCGTTGAGTTCGGTACCGAAGGCTCCAGAGGAACCAAGGTTTTCGCTCTCGGCGGAAAGATCAACAACGTAGGTCTTGTCGAAGTTCCCATGGGAACCACTCTGCGCGAGCTCATTTATGACATCGGCGGCGGAATCCCCAACGGCAAGAAGTTCAAGGCCATCCAGACCG
>DCGL01000072.1 GCA_002314565.1 Clostridiales bacterium UBA1779 | reverse complement strand
CGTCATCCACATAATACTTTGTGTTACCGAAGCCGTATTCCTTTGCCTTTTGAGATTCTCGATTGCCTTGATTGCCTTTTCACAAACCTTATCATCCTGATCCGCTCCGAGAAAAGTCAGATCAATATCTTCGGAAAAACGCTCGATAGAGCCGGGATAACATTTACTGAGCGAAGTACCGCCTTTGAAAACGCACTGACCCGCATAGATGCTCTCGGCCAATTTATCAAGCATCATCACGATATAATAATCCCGTTCGACAGCAGATTCGCTGATATGCTTTTTCTCGGCGACCACCGTAATCAAATCTCTGAAATCTTCTGCAAAATCATGTAGTTTCATATATTTCCTCCATGCTCGGAATCCGGTATTCGGAAAGAGACGACAAATATCTTCCCAGCGAATTTTGCCGTTTGTGATAATTTAGTGCCTGATGCGCAAAAGCGATCGTTTTTTTCGGATATCGCATGGTTGACAAGACCTGTTCGATTACATCCTCATTATAGCTTTTTGCTGATTCCGATAAAAAGTTTTGAAAAGCAGTTCGATTCAGATCCTGTATCTCATAATAATGATTCAATACTTCAAACAACGCCACGGTTTTAATGACACTCTGAGAATACTTCAACGGATAATGCGTCATATTCACATTTCCGATCCGTTTTGTTTTCCCTTCGAACCCCGAAGAATAAACTTCCGAGTTTTTGGAAACCTGTGTTGTCAAATTCAACGCATTATAGAGACGGTAACCAACGACCATCCCCTGCTCGTTCTTTGTAAAAGTATCCACAATTTCCTGTTCGGATGGCAAAACATCGCCGTATCTGGTTTTTCGGGGACGGCAATAAACGCCTTTGGATACTTTTGCGATCTTTCCATTATGGCATAAACGTCCCAAAGACTGATAAAATGCCGCTTCACTTACAACGCCAATCAGTTTTTCCTGATATAGCCGGCTTGCTATGATTAGTTGTTTTTCAGAAAATTGAAGCAGCTCATTTTCCACAATAGATGGATAGCTCATCGTCTCACCTCTCTTTGCACGATTTATTATACTATCAATATATACATTTTGTCAAGTAAATTTCAAATAAACTTGACATCCATTTGAAATGTTTGGGGCAACCATTCCACTATCAAATTCACACGTCCTGTTACCTGACTTTGTGTTTAGTTATCAAACCATTGACAATAGTAAGGTTTTGCGTTATAATTGAACCGAAAAAAAACGGGGATGTCTATAAATGCAATCAGAAGTATTGATTACCATCATAGAAGAGGTTTGCCGTCAAAAGACAGAAAAGCAAACGCTTGAATTGAAGAGTGCTGAATTTGGCTGTCCGACAACGCTGTTTGATACATTATCGTCGTTTTCCAACCAAGATGACGGTGGAATTATTCTGTTCGGTATAGATGAAAAAGCAGGATACCGAATAGTCGGTGTTTATGATGCACAGGACCTACAGAAAAAAGTAACCGAACAGTGCAAACAAATGGAACCTTCAGTCAGAGCCTTATTCACGGTCTGCGAGTACGACGGCAAAACTGTCGTTTGTGCCGAAATTCCCGGTGCAGATGCCGTCGACAGACCGGTTTATTATAAGGGCGTCGGACGGATGAAGGGCTCCTATATTCGTGTCGGTGAGTCAGATGAACCAATGAGTGAGTATGAAGTATACAGTTATGAGGCATTCCGTAAAAGATTTCGTGACGATATACGCACTGTTGATAATGCGCGGTTGCAACTGTTTGACAGAGAACGCATGACGGAATACTTGAATTTGGTGAAGCGTGAAAGAAAAAATCTTTCGGAAAATGTATCTGATGAAGATATTTTCGAACTTATGGGAGTTACAAACAACGGAATTCCAACAATAGCCGGTTTGCTTTCATTTTCACAATATCCGCAAACATTTTTCCCACAACTATGTATAACTGCCGTATCTCTGCCGGGAACAGAAATGGGCGAAATCGGTAACGACGGAGAACGGTTTATAGATAACAAACGCATAACCGGTTCTATTTCGGACATGCTTGATGATGCCGTTGAGTTTGTTCGAAAAAACAGCCGAACCAAAACAATCATTGACGATAGCGGCAAAAGAACAGATAAGCCGGAATACCCTATGAAGGCGGTACGAGAAGCGATTTTGAACGCTCTTGTTCACCGCGATTACAGTATCCATACCGAAAATACTCCTATTCGTATTGAAATGTATCGTGACCGTATGGAAGTAACGAACAGCGGCGGTCTGTATGGAAGAATAAATGTTGATTCTCTTGGAAAGATGCATCCCGAAACAAGAAATGCCGTTCTTGCCAACATTTTAGAGTTAATGAAAATAACAGAAAACCGATATTCCGGCATCCCGACAATGAGAAAGGAGTGTGCCGATTCCGGTATTCCGGCACCTGAATTTTCCGTCATTCACGGAGAGTTCAAAGTTGTATTAAGGAATGGTTACTACTCTGCGGCATCAAAATCGAATGCAGATATTATTTCGTTTTGTTCCACACCGAGATCGCGAGCCGAATTGATTGCTTTTACCGGAAAATCAAGAACTTATACTATGATAAAAATAATAGCTCCACTCGTAGATGCAGGCAAGTTAAGATTAACAATTCCGGATAAACCCAAGAGCTCAAAACAGAGATATATAAAAACCTAATCTACACACATTTGCAAAGCAAAAACCGACCTGATACAATAACGGCAGAAAGGATGTGGGTATATGGCAAAGAAAGAGATTGATGGATTGGTAGCGGTTATATATGCCCGTTATTCCAGTGAAAACCAAAGTGAGGAGTCCATTGAAGGACAACTTCGCGAAAACTATGCTTTCGCCAAGAAAAACGGCATTACCGTTGTCGGTGAATACATTGACCGTGCCTTTTCTGCCAAAACAGACCGCCGTCTCGATTTTCAAAGGATGATAAAGGACAGCGCAAAAGGCTGATTGATACGTTCGTGAATTTCGTTTTCGTCTACGACGACCGCTTGCTGATTAACTGAAACTACCCGAATACAAGTAAAGTCGTGCGTTTTTCGTATATAGAAGAAACTCTCGGCAGTTCGGATATGCCCGCATGTGTTCGACCATAGTAAAACGGGAGGCCTCCTCGGTCTCCTGTTTTACTATGGTCGGAATGACAATAATGCTACTGTTGTCGGTCTTTTTTATCAAAATCAAGGAAAAAGACCGACGCCACCGGGAGGAAATGTTTATTGCCGTGGGACCAAATTGCAATTATTAAGCTTTTAGCCACACGCATGGAATCCCGGATTGATCTGCTATGGGGCTTATTTATTAAAAAGAGCTTTTAGCCCCATACCGGCCAATTAATATTGCACTTTCCGTGGGGCTTACGACGAAAAATATACTCATCAGCCCCACGCGCGTTAATTACCTTGGCATTTATTCCATTTCAAAGATTATCCGACAGTGCAAGTCAGAACGGATTCAACCGGATCTACCGCCTGTGCCATAGTCCGGCAGGGCAGCACCTCGCTGAGATGTGCAGATTTCACAAAAAAGAGGAGGATTTTTGTGACATTACACAAAAATGCCAACGAAGAATCAGTGAATGGGAGAGAGGGCAAATAAATTATTTATAAGATGTGCCACGGCTGAGTGTTGGCTTTCCGTGCGCTGTAATGTTGATTTGTTAATATTTTCCATATATAATTTTATACGAAAAATACCGGAAAACGAGTTTGGGAAGCTCATGATTTTTCCGTTCAGTAAGCGCAAAAGCCTACAGAAAGGTAAGGAATCTTTCACAGTGTGAAAGCATTGTTACTATGAAAACATTTTACGTATCATCCTACAGAAAGCCTCGGCTGAACGACGATGAAGTGATTGAAGCCTGCTTCAGAGATGCTCAAAATGAACCCGAACGCGAAATCATTTTCGATGAGAAGGAGTATCACATTTCAACCTCCGTACTTATTCCCGGAAATACCGCCGTTATTCTGGACGGCTGCCTGATTAAGCAAAATGACGGAACCTTTGACACGGCTTTTCGCGGGGACAATATTGTGCCGGATGAAAAAGATCCGGGAACAATACCGCAAAATGTGCATCCGATAAACAATATAAAACTGATTGGCAGAAACGGAGCACGGATTTCCGGCCCGGACAGAAATGACCACGACAACAATCCCGGCATGAAGCAGATTCAGGAAAAAACAGGGGATTTCTGGGGTTGGCGCACCCTGACAGTCTCCTTTTCAAAGTGCCGGGGGCTTGAAATCGGAGGCATCAGCTTTGTTCAGACAAGATGCTGGTGTATTTCCCTTGATATGTGTGAAAACGGATATCTGCACGACATAAGAATTGACAGCAACATCAAAAACGGAGACGGAATAGATTTGCGCTCCGGCTGCCATCACTTTCTGATAGAAAACATTTCCGGCATTACATCCGACGACAATATTGCCTGTACAGCATTGTTTGAAAACGGAGCGGAATACGTTTATCCGAATAAAACATCGGTTTATCCTATGGAACCGACAAGAGAATCCGGGCAGCGTTCTGCATATGACCGCGATATTTCGGATGTCACAATCCGCAATTGCAAGGTCGGGGGCATGCATCACGGAATTATCTGTCTTGCAGCAAATGGCTGCAAAGTATATGATATCCGCATTGAAAATATTGAGGAATGTGAAACCGGCAGCTGGCGGGATCCGTATAACGAAGCAACAATCAAGATATATACGGGCTACGGCTCCGGTTATAATGCAGGCGATCTGCACGATATTACCGTACAGAACGTCGTCAGCAGATTTTCAAAGCACCCCGTACTCTGCAACGCGGAGGTCAGAAACGTAAAGCTGTGCCGAATTATATCGGAATGCGGAAACGAGATGAGACTTGATTATCCGGACGGTATCGAAATCGTTGACTGAAAAACACAAACTGCATAATTAATAAAAACAGGCGCCCCGTTTTGATTAACAAAACGGGGCGCCCAAGTTTTGTGTTAATTCTGTTTACAGATCGATTACCGTAAACGGAATATTGTCAAGCTCGCACATTGCGGGCAGGGTCAGGTAGTGAATGCCGTTTATTACGTTATCGGCTCCGGGATGATAATGCCCTTCGATAACAGTATCGACCTTGCCGGATTTTTCAAGCATTTCACGCAGAAGTCCGGCACTGTGCAGAAGATGGCGGTGTTCAACGTTCGGATCAAGGCACTGGTGAAGCATAACGGCAAGCGGCTTTTTATCATCGCTGTCAAGAATTGACTTCAGGCTTTCCATCTGAACTTTGTCAAGGTCCGTGTCTGTCCAGTTGACTTTGCCCGGACGGTATTCGCTTCCGTCTGCCGCAAAGCAGGCATCGATAAAAATGACGTCGTGCGTGTCACCCGACAGAACATACGGCAGCTTCGGGCAGCCGGTCAGTGAATAAAAGTATTCCTTATTAAAATTCGTACAGTCATGATTTCCGGGAATGCAGTAAAAAGGTTTGCCGCATGAACGGATTACCTGCATAAGATCAGAAATACAGCGAAGGTTCTCGCTTTCATCTCCGCAATCGTCAACAAGATCGCCGAGACAGACGATAAGGTCTGCCTCTTTCATATTTTCAAGGGAAATTTTCAGCTTTTCAAGAGATTTGTTTGGACGCCGCGTGGTGCAGGCGCTTTCCTTTGTGCTGTAATGTAAATCTGTGACTATTCCGAATTTCATCTTTTTTCTCCGCAATTCAGATCAGAAGTTTATCCTGACAATTTTACACTGTATGCCACATTTTGTCAAGAATAAGCTCCGCATATACCGCACAAACGGGAAATTCCGCGAAACGCTTGCTAAATTTCAGAATTTATGATACAATACATTGCTTAATCTAATTATAAATATAAGGAGCAAAAAATGAAGAGAACAGCAAAGCTTATTTCCCTGATACTGGCTGCACTGACGATTGCATTGGCATTCGCTTCCTGTGGGGAAACCGCAGCACCGGAAAGCACCACAGCCGCAGCAGCAAGTGAAACACTGTCCGTAAATGAAAACGAAACCACAGTCGAGGATAACTCCCCGAAGTTTCCGGAAGCCAATTATAACGGAGCGGAGTTCAGAGTCTATTTCCGTGACCAGACTGCCTCCCATTACCGCGGAATGTATATCATTCCCCTTGAGGATTCAGTCGACGTAATTGACGAAGAAGCTGAAAAAAGAAACATTATCGTTGAAGAAAAGTATAACGTTAAGTTTGTTGCACTTGAAGCATCTGCCCCCTCCAACTCAATTAAAAACGACCTTGCCGCAGGCTCATCCACATATGATATCGTTCTTGAAAAACGCAAGGAACTCGGGCCGCTCGCAATGCAGGGATGCTTCACCAACCTGAAAAATCTCAACGTTGATTTTACAACGGCGTGGTGGGATGCCAATGCTGCAGACGCATACGAGCTTGCCGGAAAGCTTTACCTGATGCCTAACGACGTTTCAGTCAGCAATCTTGCAGGCTGCCGTTTCTATTATTTCAACAAGAGCGTTCTTGAAGACTTCAAGCTTACAAGTCCCTACGAATATGCAGAGAAGAACGAATGGACTCTCGACACCTTCATTCAGCTTGTAAAAGGAGTATCCGCTCCAAGCACTGACGGCTCCCTCGGAGTTTACGGCCTTGCAAACGAGGACGGATCGGTCCGCAATCATACTCTTACCGGTATGGGCGTCAACGTAATTGAGAAAAATGCCGACGGAACACTCGAATGCAAGCTCGGTACGGAATATGCCGAAAAAGCACAGGATTACTTTGAAAAAATCAAGGCTCTGCTTTCCGACAAATCATACTGCCTGACCTTTGACGAAATTCATACCATGGATGCAGCAAATGCGTCGGCATATATAGATAAATACACACACTCAAGAGGCTGCTTTGCACAGGATCATTTCCTGTTTACCCAGTCAAGTATGGCTTGCGCAAATGAATTTGCCGAAATGTCCAAGGGATTCGGTGTCATTATGAATCCGAAGTACAACGCAGACCAGGAAAAGTATTATCATAAGATGGACGGTAACGCAATTATCTGGGGCATTCCCGCGGATAACAGTCTGAATCTTGAAATGATTTCAACGGTTATGGATTTCTGGGGCTATACTTCTCATAATACCGTTATGGAAATGTTCTATGAGGTTACTCTGAAAGCAAAGAGAGCCAGCGATCCGACAGCAGCATCAATGCTTGATACAATCAAGGCATCAATCGGTTACAGCATCATCGATATTTATTCCATTGATACTTCAGGCATTATCAGTGCCGCATATAACGGAAGCGTTGCCACAGCCTGGAAACAGTACAAAACTCCTATGGCAAAGCTGATTGATAAAGTATATACAACAATTGATGCACTCGATTAATCAGGTATAGCGTAATCGGAGGGACACTATGAATTGCGTCGAATACGGAATACAGATGTACAGCCTTCGCGACCTCGCAGAAAAGGATCTCAGGGCTGCACTGAAAACGGTTGCAGACCAGGGCTACAAATATATAGAGTTTGCCGGATTTTTCAATCACAGCGCCGAAGAAGTCCGTTCGTGGCTTGACGAATTCGGACTTGTGTGCTCCGGCACCCATACCGGAATGAAGGAGCTGCTTCCTCAGAATATTGAAAAGACGGCAGCATATCATCAGGTTATCGGATGCAAAAATCTGATAGTCCCCGGGGCCGACTGGTCAAGTACCGAAAAGGTCGAAAACAATATAAAGCTGCTTGAATTTGCCCGCGTGCGTCTTGCAGAGGCCGGAATCCGACTCGGATACCACAATCATTCAAGAGAATTTCTTCCGACGCCCTTCGGTGTGAAGATTGAGGATGAAATAATTGAGAAGACAGGGGCGGAGCTCGAAATTGACACATTCTGGGCGTTCAATGCCGGGGTAGACCCGGTTGACTATCTTGAAAAGCACAAGAAGCGCATCTCCGTGATTCATCTCAAGGACGGTATCCCTGCACTGCCGGAGTTCAGAACTTATGAAAAAGTACACGACGGTGTCAAAGGAAAGTCGGTGGGATCCGGGAAAGCACCTGTACTTGCAGTGCGCAAGTGGGCCATCGAAAACAATGTGCTGATGGTTATCGAGTCCGAAGGACTGGAGCCTTCGGGTCCCGAAGAAGTCGGACGCTGCATTGAGTTCCTGAAGGGCTTGGAAAAATAAAAGAAAACGGTTATGAAGCTGCGTTTACCGAAAGGTATGCAGTTCCATAACCGTTTTGTATTTGAAATATCAGATGCGGCAGGCGCAAGGCTTTGTCTGCGGTCAATAAATCGGCACGGCCTCAGTGTGGGCGACAACGAAGGCGCTGATCTCTGCCGCTTTTTTCATACAGGAGGGGATCTCCCGACCGTCAAGATATGAAGAAAGCCAGGCAGCTGAATAGCTGTCCCCCGCGCCGACGGTTGAAACGGCTTCAACTTTGACGGCAGGCTGAAAATATGATTCTTTGCTTACACAGTCGTATGCAAAAGAGCCTTCTGCGCCGAGAGTCAGAAGAATGACCCGGATATTCGGAAAAGCGTTGCTGATTGCTTCGGTTATCTCTCTGTGTGAAGAAACGTTTTCCGGATAAAATCCGAAGCCGCGTATGAGCGGCTCTTCTTCGTCGCTGATTTTCAGAATTGAGGCGTGAGACATATTGAATTCAACGGTATCCCGGTCGTAGCAATTCTTGCGAAGATTTATATCGCAGAAGCGGATACCGCAGGGAAGAGATGAAATCAGATTCTGAATTACCGCACGGGAAACGGGATGTCTTTCTGAGAGGGTTCCGTAATATACTGCGTCGAAGCTTTCGTTTTTGAGCTCCTCAAAAACAGGGGCGGAAAGATTCAGATAGTCGTAAGCGGCGTTTTCGGCAACGCGGAAAGAGGGAATTTTGTTTTCATCGAGAGTTACGATGCACTGACCCGTTGGGTATCCGTTTCTTTGAATATATTTGTCGGATATATTGAAGCGGGCAAGCTCAAGAAGCGCGTCGTCGCCGAGGCTGTCTTTTCCGACAGCCGAGAAGAGAAAACTGTTCTGACGGCACAGCGAGACGTGGGCTGCGAAGTTGAATGAAGCACCGCCTATGACGGCCTTATCGGGATACACGTCCCAGATAATATCGCCGATTGAAAGTATTTTTTTCAAATCAGAATTACCTTTCAGTCTCAGAACGTTTGAAATTAAAGGTTTATCGCGCGAAGCAAAGACAGAGCTTCCTCTTCTGCGTTTGCGCTTTCAAGGAACAAATAAAACACTGCCAGAGCCATATAAACAATGATATCAATTGCCATAACCGCGCAGGCGATAAAGAGAAAAACCTTGAATTTTGAATACTCTTCGGGATTTTTGCGGGCGCGGATGAAAAGAATGACTGCAGTGATTATAAGCCCGGCTGCAATGGCGATAGGAAGATACCAGATGAGGTTATTTATCAGGTTATGTAGAACTTCCATTTTCGGT
>DCGL01000024.1 GCA_002314565.1 Clostridiales bacterium UBA1779 | reverse complement strand
GTGCATTGTTTCTCTTACAAATTCAAAAAAACAATGCCGGTTTCCTTTTCGGCGGCATTGTTTTTTCAAAAACCATACAATTACAGTGCCAACTGATTTCGACGGTGCATTGTTTCTCTTATAAATTGAGAAAAACAATGCCGGGGAGCTTTTTCCCCGGCACTGTTTTCCCCAAAATTACTAAAATTTAATGTCAAACTACAGCCATAATTTCAAAACTGCAAAAGCAACAACAGATAAATCATAATACCGAGAAGGTTGTTCCGTTGAGCACGACGTTGTCTGCGTGAATCAGCCAGGGCTGCATGGAATAATCGCGTCTGGTGTATGCGCCGAATTCATTGTCGGGAATCGACTCGCGGCTTATCTGATTGAAATGACAGTCGGTGAAATAAATATTCTGCACGTGGCAGTCCTCGCGGCCGAAAATATTCGGCATATGAACCGAATAGCTGTGAATGCCGGTAAAATAGAGATTACGGATGCCTTCGCATTTTACGTCTTTACCGATGTAAATGTAAATCGGTTCCTGGTAATTTCTGTCAATTGTGATATCATGGAAGTTGAGATTTTCAAACAGACTGGCTTCAAAGCCTTCATCACTGCCGCGGTGATCGGTCGGCTTGTTCGGAAGCCTGATATCAATACCGACGGTTGAATCCGTGATGTTAAGGTTGCCGAAGGTGCAATTGCGGATGACTCCGTCACCGTACCAGCCGATGCGGATGCCTCCCGAATGGCTCGTCAGATTGCAGTTCGTGACGCAGACCTTTTCACAGGGAATATTTCTGCCCATCGGGGCGGAATACGCCCTGACGACGATCGAATCGTCGCCGCAGGTGATGTTGCAGTCGCTTACAGTCACGTTTCTGCAGCAATTGATGTGAATTCCGTCATTGTTCGGGAATAGGACGGAGGCCAATATCTGAGCTCTGTGGAAATGAACGTTTTCGCAGTCCGTTATCCAGTACGACCAGCCTGCAGGCTGATTGCGCATCGTAACGTCCTCGACGAGTATGTTTTTGCAGCCTATGAACATAACGACTCTGCCGGGAGAGAGAGAAACCTTCTGAGGGTCAAGCGGGAAAGGAATGTCGTCATAGTGCACCATTCCGTCACCGTCGGGGTCAACCGGATGCGCCTTGCGCCTGTACGGCCAGTGAACCTTATGGGTGTCCCACTTGGGCTCGGGCTCCATATAATTCTCGCCCTGGCAGTCGATGGCACCGCGTCCGGTGATTGCTATATCCTCACAGCCCTCGGCATAAATGAAGCATCTCTTGTTAAAACGAGGAGCATATTCCGTAAGCCAGAAGTCCGTCTCGATATTAGGATAATCTTCACCGTTTACGGAACCGAGCAGAATTGCGTCGCGTTCAATGTGCAATTCAACCCCGCTGCGCATACGTACGGTTCCCGAAAGGAAGGTCCCTTCGGAAAAAATCACCTTTCCTCCGTTGTTCCTTCCGCACTCGTCTATCGCCGCCTGTATGGCTGACGTATCCATGGTTCTGCCATCACCGACAGCCCCGAAATCTTTAACGTAACAATTCTTCATACCGGACTCCTTCAACAAAAATATTCATACAATAACAATATAATAACACATTAAAGCCCACGCGGTCAATACCGCTGTACAATTATGCATCAAAGGTAAAGTCTGATACTACTGTTTATACAATCCGATACCGGTTTACAATTTAAAAGTATATCAGCGTTCTGACTTTACCGCCGGTTTTGAAAGCTTTTTTCTGAAAAACCAAAGTGAGGCAAGCGATATGATGAAACACGCAAGACTTGCGGTGAAATTCAGCGCAGCAAGAATATAATATCCCATAAAATCCGTTCTCTCGCCGGTTCCGACGATTTCAAAATAAGGCTGGTTTATCGCCCTGTCAAGCGTCATAACAGAACAAACAAAAAAATACAGAAAAAGAATTGCGGATATCGCAAGCACCGTAAGTGCGAGAATTTTTAAAGTCACTGACATAATTCGAGCTCCGTTCTTATCCCGTCCGGATAATAAAACGCATTCCCGCAGCGGGACATATCAATATTCGTCTGAACCCCTTCAAATCTCAACATCGACTTTTCGAGTCTGTGCGGGGTGTAAGTCGTTATCTGTGTTTTCATTCTGAATTTTTCATCGACCAGAAGATTCCAGAGCTTCAGCGACCAGGTCGTACAGTTATGAGCAGGAGCCCAATAGTCATCGCTCTCTATGAACTCCTCGATTATTTCAAGGTCCTCTTCTTTAATATTTACGCTGAGCGATATGCGCCCCTCGTATCTGCCGTTCAGTCTCATACACGCCGGTTCCACGTTGAATGCAACCCCGAAATGAGTATCAAGTCCCCAGGCGGACATCGTAAGCATTTCATCCGGCTTCAGTTCGTAATCCTTTATATACACGGATTTATCCGTCCGGTTGTCTATTGCCACCCAGGCGTGACCGAGACAGGGCACAAAAAACGCAGATTCGTTTTCCCCGTTGAAGCAGACGAGAGAGAAAACAAGCCCCGTATCTTCGCACTCGATGCGATCTTCGGATTTTTCGTAAGTATTGTAATCTGTCATCAGCCCGCCGAGAGTCAGAGCTGCGGCGAGCAGAACCGCTGTTATAAGTTTGAATATCAGCTTCATTTTTACCTTTCCTTTCAGGACGGTCACAATTATATATTTTTCCCCCCCCGCTTGTCAAGGAAAACATTCGGACTTTAAAAAAACTTAATTACTTGTCAAGCATTCTATATATGAAAACTTTTTTCATCTGCAGGTATAAATTAATTTCTTTCAATTGAAAAGGAAAAAAGCAGATTATTCGGCAATCCGTTTATTACCGAAACAAAAAATCGAAATTTCTTTAAAAAATGTGAGAATTGTTTGAATTATTCCGAAAAAGATGGTATAATAAATCAGTACAAATGTACACAAAATGCACACAAGGAAGGAAACAAGTTTGAAACAAAATAACCACT
>DCGL01000110.1 GCA_002314565.1 Clostridiales bacterium UBA1779 | reverse complement strand
TTTTAGTGGGGTACGAACGGCGAAAGCAGAAGAAATAACTCACCGAATAAATCAGCAAGAATTCAAAATGAGGTATGGAAGCCAATTTCGGGCAAATTAACTCACCGAATTTTCTTGCAAAACGCAGAATAATTTGATACAATAGTATTAATTGAATTATGTTGTAATCAGTAAGCACGGAAGAAAGAAATCAATCAGAAAAACACAAGAAATACATCGACCAGATAAACACAAGAAAAATATCAATCAGAAAAACGGAAGAAAAAATGATAACTGTCAAATACTTGAAAACCCTTGATGACGTCAAGGATTTACTCTTCGAGCAGGAAAGAAACGAAGAAATAGGGCGCCTGCGCAGCAATTACTATTACCGCGGAATGCCGAATGCCTCATTTGACCTTTCGACAAGTCTTATGAGAAACTGCGGCAAAAAAGCCGAGTTCCTCGAAAAGCCGATACTCGATTATTTTATCAAATACGTAAGCATTGAAGACCCGACGATTGCGGAATCAATCTGGAAGGCGATGATAGTCGGTCAGCACCACGGTCTTCCGACACGTCTGCTCGACTGGTCACGTTCAACTCTCGTCGCCCTGCATTTTGCAACGACAGAAAACAATCTCGAAAAGCTCGACAAAAGAGACGGGGTTGTCTGGAGAGTTGACTCCAGCGAACTGAACAGCAAGCTTCCCGCAAAATATCAGGACGTACTCACAAGAGAAAACACGAAAATTTTCTCGGTTGACCTCCTGTCTTCCGTCGTTGACAACATAAAGGAGTACGACGAGGATATGGGCAAGAAATCCATGGTAACGATTGAACCGCATTCAATCGACCAGAGAATAGTCAACCAGTATGCTTTCTTCTCAATTATTCCTTCGGGAATCAAGAACATCGAGAAGTATCTTGACGATAATACCGAGCACACGGTAAAGTACGTCATAGACAAAAGCATACGTTGGGATCTTCGCGACATTCTCGACCAGATGAATATGAATGAACGAATGATTTACCCCGGCACCGACGGAATTGCCAAGTGGGTCGCAAGACATTTCTACGTAAAAAAGTGATACGCCCCCGGCAATGAGTTCGTGCAGTATCTTCTGTTAGAATATCAAAAAACACTTGCCTTCCCCACGGGGAAGGCATTTTATATCAGCCTCATCCGTCAGGACAAAGGCCTGACACCTTCCCCCGTGGGGAAGGCAAGAAACCCCGTGGGGAAGGCAAGTATATCCGTGGGGAAGGCAAGTATATCCGTGGGGAAGGCAAAGTGAAGAGCCTCATCCGTCCTAATCTCTTATTGTTTCCGAATATCAATTGAATAGAGTACTCCCGAGCTGTCAGAATATATTATTCCGTATTTTTGATTGAAGCTTATCATCTCGGGCTCAAGCGTAAGGCCGCATTCATAAAGAGGAATATCGGCAATCAGTTTCTTTGAAGCCAGGTCAATCATTTTGAAACCGGGCTCCGCTCTGGTGCCGCTTACGTGGTTGAAGCCTTCGAGTGAATACAGAATCCCGTTGTAAATTGTCGCCCCCTGCGGATAAGAGGAGTATGCATATTCAAAACTGTCGATAATATCGGTCTTTGACAGAACGACCGTATTTATCTGCTTTCCGCCGACATTTGTATATTCTGTATATTTATCGGCATCGGGAAGCATAAACGCAAATATTCTGGTAACCCTACTCTCGTCAACCGGCACAAAGGCATAAAGCGTACCGCTGACCGGGTCACAGACAAAATTCCCGTACGGGCGCACATCGCTTGCATTCTTTGAAAGCCATAAGCCCTTCTCAGATGCAAAACCTATTTTCAGAAGCTGGACAAGCTCGGTTTTATATCCGGCAGCATCCTTTGTAAGTCTGTAAACGCAGCAGATCCCCTCTTTTCTGTCGGACTCCTTCTGGTAATTGTTGTAAATATTGCAATAAAGCAACGGGAATTCATCGTTCTCGCTGTATTTTTTAGTCCCGAAGAAGACGGAGTTCGAATGCGGAGCAAGGCACGAGACCCCGTCAAGAGTACCGGAGGCCAGCTGTTTTACGCCATTTTCAAGAGAATAAATTTTGTATGCTCCCTTACTTGACAACCTGATCAGAATATTTCCGTATACAGCCCCGTCCTGATACTTTTCGGTCGTGCCGATGTAGGTCGATGACAAAGTGCAATCCTCACCGCTTACCTGATTTTTATACGTATACTCGGGCATTGTAGGCAGTACGAGTGCGATTTTGCTACCGGCCTTCGGGGTTATCGTAAAAGCGGAATCGGTGATATCCTTCATGGTGAAAGCGGAGGTATATAATGCGGAGCACACAGCGATTCTAATGTAGCTTGCATTCGGACAGGCCCTTGTCACAGAATCTGCCGTGATTGATTCACCTGAATTGAGCCACTTTCTTGAACTTCCGAGAAATTTTGCCGTGTTTCCGAGATACCCGTAATTGTCATCGTAGGCAATCCATGTCATTCTGTAGGTGTCGGAAATTGTTACGCTGTCGAACTCCTTCAAGCTCAGATAGCTTTCAGTGGCAAATCTTGATGATTTTGCCGTGTATGAGCCGCCTTCGGCAGAGATTGTGTAGTTCAGACTCAGAATTATACTGCTCGCCATTTCTTCATTATCCTCTTCCTGAATTTGAGTCGTTTCCGAATATGCCGGTTTGGTTTCCTGCGTGCCCGATTTCTGCGTCTCAGCAGCACCGGTCGTATCCGGGCTATCCGTATTGGCAGCCATTGTTTCCGCCGCCGTGCCGGATGAACAGCCGGCTAATAGAGCCAGAAGCGCAAGAATTTCCGCAAATACCAATAATACGATATTCGTTTTTTTCATTATTGTCACCCTTTCTCTGTCGTCAGTTTTCAGTCTGCACTTAAATTGAAGACGCAAAGACTGTTTGCCGGAAGCTCGATATTTCCTGCTCGCTTACCCATACGGACGGTAAAGGAGTACTCTTCGTTTTCCGGGTTGAGAACCACCAGACTGACCTCTCCGTTCTCCTTTTTCGCGGCAAGCGTTTGGATCTCCTGCTTTGCGCAGGAGGTGGGAATGATGACGTCCCCGGGGGCGATTCCGGAAACCACGGTTGAAATCACCTGATATATTCCGTCCGTAATCATCTCACGCTTTTCGGAATCATAGTATATTGCTGCGTTGCAGCCGGCGCTTTGGTTTTTTCTCCAATGGAAGGGGCCGCCGGTCGGGTCCAGCATCAGATTCCAGTCGCAAAGTCCGATTGACCCGTGACGCAGGGACAGAATATACTCCTTGGCATACTCCAGATTGCGTTTTTCTTCATTAAAGCTTTCAATGTGCCCCTGACAGAATTCGGTGGCAAGCAGGACCTTTCCGGGATAACGTTTCCTGACTAAATCCATCGCGTCGAAATGATCTCCCGAGTACCAGTGGTACCCAAGGCCCCATACTGCTTCAAGAGCTCCGGGAACAGAAAAGCTCTCTTCTGCCCTTTCCACCAGGCGTTCCCTGTTATGGTCCCAAAGCAGGATTTTCACGTCCTGAAAACCGTTTTTGTCAAGAGTCGGACGCAGGTTCTGCACGGCAAACACTGCTTCTTCGGTTGCGCTGACAAGACAGCTTTCCCATCTCTGCTTTGCATTCGGTTCGTTTTGCACCGTAACTGCAGAAATTACGATGCCCTCCTCCAGGTATGCCTTCAGGAATTCTACAAAATACTCGGCATAGGTCTGATAATATTCGGGTTTGAGCTTTCCTCCGAAATTTAGTTCTCCCGTATCCTTCATAAAAGCAGGAGGACTCCAGGGAGACGCAAACAGGAACAGCTTCCCGTCAGCCTTTTTCAGTGCGTCCTGCACCATGGGAATGATATATTTCCGGTCCTGTTCGATATTGAAATCGCTCAGATCCTCTTTCCCGGCCTCGCTGTACGGGGCAAGTGCGAAATCGCAGGAGCCCATCGGAATTCTGCCGACGTTATAATGCGTTCCGCTCTTGCCGAAATAGGCTTCCATAAACTTTTCTTTCAGCGTATCATCCATCTGAGAGTAGAGGTATGCCGATGCTTCGGTAAAAGCTCCCCCGAAGCCGAGAACTTTTTGTTCTTCGTATTGAGGATATATATTCAAGACTTTCATCTCAAATTTGGATGCGTCTTCGGTTAAAACGACGTTCTGATTCAGATATTGCATTTTCTTTGCCTTTCCAATGGATTTTTCTGTTTTTCGTGTGCTCCGGATTGGTTGCGGGTTATTAGGATGGCAGAGCAGCTACCGTATGTATTACTGCTGATTACAATTATAATCTCTCGCTTGACAGCTGTCAATAGCGGTGTTATAATTACCTGACAAATAAAATGAAAGGATTCGGCTTGCCGAAGCAAGCCACACTTCTATGGACACTAAGAAACTTACACTCAAGCAAAGAATTCTGGTTGCCGGCACTTTGTTCGGGATGTTCTTTGGAGCCGGAAACCTCATTTTTCCGGTACATCTCGGTCAGCTTGCAGGCTCAAATATGCTTGCGGCCACGATCGGATTTATCATCACAGCAGTCAGCATTCCTATTCTCGGCGTTGCAGCCATCGGAAGAACGCATTCTGACGGTCTTCAGGCTCTTTCAAGCAAAGTAGGCAAGGGATACGGGTATTTCTTCACGGTTCTGCTCTATCTCACCATCGGTCCCTGCTTTGCAATCCCCCGCTGCGCCACGGTTTCATTTTCAACGGGAGTATTCCCTCTTTTCGGTGAAGGAGCAAATGAAAAGCTGCTTCTGTTTATCTTTTCGGCCATCTTCTTCGCAGCAGTCCTTGCCGCATCTCTTTTCCCGGGAAAAATCACCGTGTGGATAGGAAAAATCATCAATCCCTTATTCCTGATTTTCCTTTTGATTCTGGTTATCGCCGCACTGACAAATCCTCCGGCATCAGTATCTGAGGTTGCCCCTGCCGATGGTTACGACAGCGTCGTTTCGGCCTTCTTCTCTGCGTTTATTGAAGGCTACGGAACTATGGATGCCATTGCGGGCCTCGCCTTCGGTATCGTAGTCATTGACATCATACGCGGGATGGGTGTGACCAAGGACAGCGACATTGCCCATGATGTTCTCATCTCGGGTATTCTTACAGGAGCTCTTATGGCGCTTATTTACGTGCTGACCGTTCTAATGGGTACGCAATCGCGCGGACTTTTCGATATTTCGGCAAACGGAGGCATAGCCTTCGCCCAGATTGCAGAAAGCAATCTCGGAAAAGCCGGACTTGCGGTTCTGGCCGTGACCATCACCTTTGCCTGTCTGAAAACCTCAATAGGCCTTGTCACCAGCTGTGCTTCCACCTTCTGCAAGATGTTCCCCGGCTTTTTGAATTACAAAATCTGGGCCGTGATTTTCACGCTCTTCTCATTTGTCGTATCAAACGTCGGACTGACCTCCATAATTAACTACTCCCTTCCCGCACTTATGCTGCTCTATCCGCTTGCAATTACCCTGATTATTCTGGCACTTACCGAAAAGCTTTTCGGACGTGACAGAGCAGTTTACGTTTCGGTCACCGCCTTCACTGCAGTTGCCGCAGTTTTCGACTTCCTGAAAACTCTTCCCGAGAGCACGCAAGCTTTTCTTCATACCGCTCCCCTCACCGCCTTTGCAGGAAAGATACTTCCTTTATTTGACCTTGGGCTCGGCTGGGTTATTCCTGCTCTTGCAGGTCTTGCCCTCGGCCTTGTCATTCACTTTGTAAAATTGCGCAAATAAGAGCATCCGAAAAATACGGTACCCCCGCGGGCAGACTGCCCGCGGGGGTCTTGTTTGTATTAAAAGCTGTCGGGACTGTCTCAGTCGTTTGTCAGATTTCCGTCGCCGTCAATAGGAATCATATCACCGAGGTACGTGGGCTGTTTATCCAGAACCAGGTAAAATACGTCTTTATTCCGCGCAAGAATTTCACGCAATTCCCGTTTGAATAATCCGTAATACGTTCTGACGTCGGCTGAAACTCCGTACGCTTCGATTCCAAGCTCGTTTGCGATAAACAGCGAGCGGTACAGATGGTATTCCTGAGTCACGATTATTGCTTTTTTCACCCCGAATACTTCCCTTGCCCGGTACATGGTTTCGTAGGTGGAAAATCCGGCATGATCCATAAAAACTGCAGAGGACGGTATTCCCGCTTCCATCGCCACTGCCTTCATAGTCCCGACTTCGTTGTAATCGTCTCTGCCGTGATCCCCGCTCATAAGNNTGAAGCTTGCCGGAACATCCGGCGTTATACAAATCAATTCCGACAGTCAGTCTGTCCTGCAGCATATCGCTCGGCTTGTTGTTTTCTTTTACGTAGCAGCCGAGTATTATTATGCAGTCAACGCCGCTCAGCTGCCCCGCTTCATCCGCCGTCAGCATATACTTCTTCCCGTAGTTCACAACGTAGGCATTAAGCGACAAAACCGTTATGATGCCCGCCAGCGCAATGGAAAGGAGCACAATAATCGCTGTTCTAAGCTTTTTATTCTTAAATATTTTCTTCATTATCTTCATTTTTATAATC
>DCGL01000093.1:8833-10325 GCA_002314565.1 Clostridiales bacterium UBA1779 | reverse complement strand
CGCAGAAAGGCAGATTATAAAAATGGAAGTATTGGTAGACTTGAGTTTTTTATTCGGCCCCCCCGCTATTGCGTTAACAGGTTTTATTGTCAGTCTTTTCCGACTGATTGCAGCGTGGATAGGAAGCAAAAAGGATTCGAAAACTTATACCGAGCAAGTAATGCATAGCAGGAAATTGACGTTTGGAGTCTGGACCGGTATTTGTTTGTTTATAATAGTTTTATTTGTTGGATTTGTCTTGATTTTTAGAGACCCGGCTCATAACATGTGATTGCAGGAAATGAAAAGAAGAACTTTTATTATTGTTTTGCTTACGGTAATTGCGGTGTGTGCACTTTTGACTGCCGCCCACTTTGCTTATATTATTTATGCATATAACAACTGTTCCATAATTCCCTTTATCGGAAAGGAGTTGTGGTAAGATGAAACTCAGACGGCAAATTGCAATGATAATTGCGGTAATTCTGTTGTTTGCTGCTTTTAATATCGGTTTATATAAAGTAGTGACAAAGAAACTCAGCAATAATTTCAGCGGAGTATCCCAGACTATGATGATAAAAGTCGCGGATTATCTTCCGTTCAGTGAAAACTCAAAACTCGTAAAGGTCGATACCAATCTGAAGCTTACGGATAATCTGCCGGTAATTGACGGTGCAACTGCCCTTGTACCGATTTACGCCGCAGTGATAGACAACATTTATCCGGAAGGCTGCGTGACTTACGAGGGGGGCTCCTTTTCCTCTGACAATGAATACGGCGAAAACTTTGCAGAAGACAGCGCCATGCAGTATAACAGCACGGTGCGCGGATACAAGGCAATCGTTGACGGAACCACGGATATTCTGATCTGTGGTGCTCCTTCCGAAGCACAGAAGCAATATGCTGCCGACAACGGAGTTGAGCTTGTGTGGGTACCGATCGGACGTGAAGGCTTTGTGTTTTTTGTCAACCAGAACAATCCGGTCTATAATCTTACATCGGATCAGATAAGGAAAATTTATGCCGGTGAATACAAAAACTGGAAAGAAGTCGGCGGGGTTAACCGTATAATTAATCCTGTGACCCGTGCAAAGGGAAGCGGAAGTCAGACAAACTTTGAAGCCTTTATGGGGGATACTGAAATCGGTACAAAATCTCCGCTTGCCTTTACCGGCGCATCAATCGGCTTTTCATTCCGCTTTTATATGACCGGTATAGTCGGAAATGATTCGGTAAAAATTCTCTCAGTGGACGGGGTATACCCGAGCGCTGAAAATATAAGCAACGGAACCTATCCGATTCTTTCGCAGTTCTATGCGATATACCGGGCAGACAATGAAAATGAAAACGTTTCCGTTGTCGTGGACTGGATTGTCTCCGACGAAGGTCAGAGCCTTATTGAAAAAACGGGGTACGTCAGGATAAACTGAGGGCATTATTGTAGATGAAGAATTTTTTAGGAGCTGTTAAAAAACTCAGTTTTTTAACAGCCCCTTCAAAATGCACGGACGGG
>DCGL01000093.1:5700-8738 GCA_002314565.1 Clostridiales bacterium UBA1779 | reverse complement strand
GAGGGGCAATTTGCCGGCGACTGTTAAAAAAGTCATTGACTTTTTTAACATCGCCATTTTCATTTTAAGGGACTATAGAACGTTTTCAAAACGATAATCTACAATAATAGTGAAAAATGGAGTGTGAATTGGCAAAAATGGTGTATGAGTTACGGATAATGGTGCCGGAACTGCAAAATATGGCGTGAATATTGCATAAACACCTGAAATTTGTCAAATAATTCCGGCGTCCGTTCGCTTGTGAGTTAAAAATCCGATTCGAATGGCAGTATTTTTTCAGTTCACTTTGGAGTGCTCAGTAATAAATTGGGGCTTGAAAATAAATTTAATATATGCTAAAATAAAAAACAAGTACAGTTGAGGCTTTTCAATTATCACATTCTCAGCTTGATTCAATCTGTATGCTTACCAACATATTTTATATACAAGGAGTCTGCAATGAAAAGAAAAGCTCTGTTTATGCTTCTGTTCTGTATGATTTTGGTTGTTCTGCCATTTTCGGCCTCAGCTGAAAACGGTCAGACGATAAACGTAACAAATCAGGCGGAATTTCTTGAAGCTTTAAATCAGACGACCCCGGTCGCCTGTATCAGAATAACAAACAGTTTTACGGTTACGGGAGACTGTTCTGTATTATTTGATAATGCCCATCTGTTATACTACAGCAACGTTGAGGTGACGATAGACCCCAAGGTTACTCTGACAGTAGAAAACGGTGGAGAAATCGGCTGTTTTTGGCCTTCCTTCCAAGGAAAATGGGATGACCCGGTAACTCCGAACGGAAAACTGATTAACAACGGTACAATCGTTGTCAGAAACGGCGGAAGTATCGACGGCGACTTTTATCTGAATAACGGCACCGTGCGGGTACAGCAGAACGGTAAAGCAGTCTTCAGCGATGAAAACCGCGGCACCATTATTGTAGAGGGCGGAGGAAGTCTCTTTATTCAGGGTCAGAGCTGCAACAATCACGGAACAGTCAATATTCAGAATGGCGGAGAGATGACGTCGCGGTTTGGGGCGAGCATAATTAATTGTCAGGATGGAACGCTGAATCTCACAGGCGATTTCTATTGCGGAGCCTTAAATGACGGTCACGGACAGGGGGCCTGGTTTAAAAACAACGGTACTGTCAACGGCCACGGAAAAATCATTATTTATGATGCAAATCCCGAGCTTCCGCTTGATTTTGATGCGATTATTGTATCAATAATGGAAGAAATCGGTCAGTCAAAACGTTTTTCAAGCTGGGATGATATCGGAATATACAAGCAGGTTGAAGTTTCGAGTTATGCGGCTCTGGCAGCAGCCTTCCCGGGAAACCGAACGGTTGCAGGGGAAAGAGTTAATGGAGACGGTGACGTTATTGCCGTTCTGACCGGCGATATAACGATTCCCGAAAACGAAGAAATAGCCGTACTCGGCACAGTTATTGTTTCCCAGGGCTGCTCACTTACAATCAGTAAAGGAGCTTGCTTAGAGGCGGATTTAATTAATAACGGCAGTATTATCGCTAAATCCGGAGCTAAACTGCAGACGACAATGGGCAGCTCTTTCATCAACAACGGAAATATCACAGTTGAAAAAGGAGCCGAGCTCAGAAGCCAGATGGGCACCGCCATTGTGAATAACGGCGGAGCAAGCCTTATTCTCAACGGCGATTTCTATTGCGGAGCCCTTAATGACGGTCACGGACAGGGGGCCTGGTTTAAAAACAGCGGTACTGTCAACGGCCACGGAAAAATCATTATTTATGATGCAAATCCCGAGCTTCCGCTTGATATGGCATCAATTGCAGCTGACATACGCAATTCCATCGGCTCTCAGAATGTTCCCGGTGTTTTTGCAACTTATAATGTTGTATGGATGACTCAGGATGGAAAGACCGTTCTCGAGACTGATGCCGACGTAATAAGCGGTTCATCCCCCGAATTTAACGGAAATGTGCCCACGAAGGCGTCAAACAGTGAATATACATATTCTTTCTCCGGATGGGCAACGGCAGCCAATAAAGAAAACGGAACAGCAGAGGTCAAGCTTCCCGCAGTAACCGGAAATATTACGTATTATGCAGCTTATTCCAAAACCGCCAGAGAAGCAGAAACAACGACACCTGAAACGACACCTGAAACGACACCGGTAACGACACCTGAAACGACGCCCGTGACGACACCCGAAACGACTCCGGTAACGACTCCTGAAACGACACCGGTAACGACACCTGAAACGACACCGGTAACGACACCTGAAACGACACCGGTAACGACTCCCGAAACGACGCCCGTGACGACACCCGAAACGACGCCCATTACAACTCCTGTGACGACACCTGTGACAACGCCCGTGACGACGCCCGTGACGACGCCCGTAACTACGCCTGTGACAACTCCTGTGACGACACCTGTGACAACGCCCGTGACGACGCCCGTGACGACGCCTGTGACGACACCTGTGACAACGCCTGTGACGACACCCACGACACAATCTGTAACGGAAGCTGCGACAAAGCCTGCAACACAGCCGGTTACACAACCGGCCACTCAAGCGATAACACAAACCGAGAATACCGCAGAATCCATAACTTCAGCAACAGTGTCAGATACTGTCGGTATTGAGTCTCAAGCGGTTGATCCGACAAGCGCCGATGATGAGACCAAATCTCCTGAGGCAGATATTACTTCTCCTGAAACAGAAGAAGACGTCGGCGGAGGATGCGGTTCTTCAGTATGTATCGGTATCGTTGCTTTGATTGCGACACTCGGTTCTGCGGTTGTTTATAAGAAACACTGAAAACAGATGCAGAACATTGCAGTGTTCTGAAAACTGAAAAACAGAAAAGCACCTCGTTCCCGAAAATCAGCGAAAGGAACGGGGTGCTTTGTTCATCATACAGATGAGAGTTGAGAAAATACAATAAGCAATATTCAACAAGCTAAAGTCACCCGGCAAAATTCAATAAGCGGATTTCAATTTTCAGTATTATTGCATTTTTCTAAACGGTTTTCACAAATATTTGCGAAAAATCATTTGAAGAGTTG
>DCGL01000093.1:0-5639 GCA_002314565.1 Clostridiales bacterium UBA1779 | reverse complement strand
AATCATTTGAAGAGTTGCGAAAAATGCCGTTGTGTTGTGAAAAAGTACTGGCGCATTCGTAAGATGACAGAGGATGACAGGGGAAAATCAGACTTGCGTCCGGGACTTTTGTCATCTTTTTCACCTTCACGGATGGAATTACCGCTGTTGGGGCTGAAGAAGTAAATTTTATGATACGCTTGACCAAAGATGTCAGGATGTGATATAATTACTTCATTGGGAGCTTTGTACGTATGTCAAATTTACAGCGACAATATATGAATAAAAAATGGACAAATGGGGGGTAGAAAATTAACAGAATAAAAACAAATATTGACAAACGAACTCGTGAGTTGTATAATATAATTGCCGTATAAAAACGGTTTGCATGCAAAAGTCCGGAAATCCGAACGGGATTTTACGGACAAAAAACAGCTGCTTTTCTGATTTCACTCCGCTGATGGAGTGCCGGAAGCAGACAGAAGATAATAGCAAAACAGCCGAAAGACTGTGACGCAAAGCCATAGGGACCTCCTTCCTCTCAGTGCACGGAGACGGAAAAAGTCAGCCGGTTGCCGGATTTGTCTGATTCATTCAGAATGAGCAGCTGTTTTTTTATCCATGGGCAGTTTTTTCCCGGGAAAACTGTCATAGAGTTACCCAAATTATATTATACAAATTGAAATCACGAAAGGAAAATGTATAATTGGATTCTGAGCCGGGGAGGGAACGGTTATACGGTAATTATTATGAAAAAAATCAGAAGAATTTTGAGCGTACTTATTGCGGTAATTTTTGTTGTCGGATGCTTCTCGATGAGCGCGGGGGCGGAAAGCGCATTTGCGCAAGGATTCTATGAAGGTTCCAGATATCACGCAACAAATGAGGCTTATTATGAGTTTTTTTGTGCAACGTTTGAATGCAGAGTAAAACTTCCGAAGAGAATAGATAGTATGCTCATATTTGATTATTGTGACGGTACTAAGGATGTAACGGAAACATATTCGACTTGTGGTTCAAGCGGCTGGTTTCTGTATGATATAGTAAACGCGCCATCCGGATATTATTGCGAAGGACATGCAGGTTCTTCGTTTAAGATTGATTATATTGAGATCGAGGGTTTAATTTGCTATTTTGACGAAGCATTTATTATTCCTGAGGAATCAGACGACTGATTATTATTTCATTATCAGGTATTCTTGTTACATAGTAACAGAAAACAGTGGAAGGAACATTAATAATGAAAAGAGTAATATCTATTATACTGTCATTGATATTTATTATCAATTTGCTTTGTTCCTGCGGGAAAGATATGGACAATATGAAGGAAGATAATAGTAATTCATGCGTTGCCGAAATGGAGTGTAAAGCATATTATTACGATTATTACAGTCATAATTGTGACACAATTTGTGATTTCTTCGAAACTGACCTGGGGTATTACTTGTTGAATTACAATAACAAAATGATTTATTATTCTGAAAAAAGCGAGCTGAATTTTGTCATATTATGTAATAAACCTGATTGTGATCACAGCGGTGAAGACTGTAATGCTTATGCAGGTAGTCATATTGGTTATTATAACGGAAAAATATACTCTGTTTCGTTTTCAAGAGCTGTGGAACTTATAAGAATGAATACTGACGGAACTAATCACGAAAAAGTTGCGGATATGCCGTATGCTCAGAGTCCAAGTGGTGTAGGGCAACGCAGTGCCGGAGGCAAAGTATTCTTTTATGAGGGATATATAATAAACTTTATTAATTTTACACTGGATAAAACTACAGCATATCCGGTTGCTTATAAGATTGAACTTGAAACAGGAAAATCCACATTATTGTTTGATGAACAGTTTATAGACTGTTCCAGTTTGATTTCTATTTTTTTTCCAACAGGTAATAAAATCTGGTTTTCAGTATGGTCACTAAAGGAAAAAGAAAGTTATTATTGTTGCCTGAATCTTGATACAAATGAAATAACGAAAAAGCTCCCATTTGGAAGTGATATGGTAAGAATAAGTGTTGAGAATGGGATGTTGTATTATTATAAAGGGAACACCGGTTTCTGTGAATATAATCCAGAAACCGAGGAAGAGAAATTATTGAAGCAATATGACTTCGCAATAGCTAATGTGGTCTATGGCGAGAATAATATATTTGCAAAAGTGTGGAAAACCGATTCTGAAGGTAATAAGTACGACAGCCAGATGATAATACTTGACAAAGAATATAATATTATCGCACAGGCTGAGCTTCCGACTGACAATGTGACAAATATGGCTTTCATCTCAGTTACATCGGACTATATTTTACTATATGAAGGAAACGACGTTCCTACCGGCATAACCCACTACATCGACTTAAACAAAATAACCGACGGAAAAATGACAGTCGAGAAAATACAATAAGCAAAATCAAAAATGCAGATTTCATAATTTGATAATCTTTATCCGATTAATGAAATCCAAAAAAACAAAAATCCAAAGGCGGTAATTCCATGGAACTTGAAGCAAAAGAATTGTATAAATCATTCGGAACAAAAGTGGCACTTGACGGCTTTTCTTTCACCTTCACGGATGGAATTACCGCTGTTCTCGGCCCCAACGGGGCGGGGAAAACCACGCTTATGAACCTTATCTGCAATCTCGTAAAGCGTGAAAAGGGAAAGATCCTTTTTGACGGCACAGACATCCTTGAACTTGGGGATAAATTCCGTGAAATCCTGGGATTTATGCCTCAGGAACAGGGGATGTACGATAATATGTCGGCAATTGAATTTCTCTCATACGTTGCCGAACTCAAGGGCCTTAAAAGACGGGCTGCACGGGAACAGATTGACATCCTGTTATAGACCGTCAATCTTGAATCGGCAGCCTGCCGCAAGGTCGGAGGCTTTTCGGGAGGTATGAAACAAAGGGTAATGCTCGCTCAGGCAATGCTCGGAAATCCGAAGGTCGTGCTTCTTGACGAACCGACTGCGGGTCTTGATCCCGAAGAACGCATTCGCCTGAGAGGATATATAAACGATTTCAGCCGTAACCGCATTACCTTAATTACAACGCATATAACGTCGGACGTGGAAAACATTGCCGATAACATTATACTTATGAACAAGGGACGGATTGTCTGCGCTGAATCTGCCGAGGATTTTATTCACGGATGCGGTGCTGCCAATCTCGAAGAAGCCTATATCATTCGTCTGCACGAAAATGAAAGAATTTAAGAGAGTGCTCCTGTCAGGGAGTGTTATCATAGTGCTTTGCATTATGTGTGTTTTGTGCTCCTTTTTTGAGCTGATAAGCAGCGGCTGGCATAATGCGGATGAATATAACGAAGTAATTGAAGAATATTCCGGATTGTCTTACGAGGAGTGCTATGCCGAAATAGAGGCTGCACGTGAAGAATATGACGTGTTCTGGGATGCATATACACTGTATTTCGGTGAATTCGTAAATTCGAAGCATGAAAAGCAGGTGAGAAAGAGCTTAGAGGGAAAACTCGGTCCGGATTATGAGTCGATTATTGCAGGAATGGATTTTTCTGAAGAAAGACAACATCGGCTCTCAAAAATAAACAACGCTCTTGGAAAGCTTGAATCTCAGCTGGAATACCTTGACTCTTTCCCGAAGTATCTTGATACAGTACATGAAAACTCGGCAAAAGGCAGCCTTAACATCTTTGCCAAAAACATTTATAACAAGCGGAACAGTATAAAAACCGACGAAGACTATCCAAAGTCCGATGAAATAGTAGTTAAACTGACAACAATCGAATCGTTTGACAACTTTATCTGCGGCAAGTTTGATTCGTATTGCGCTTTGATTTTGGTGATAGCAATCGTTTTGAAATTTGCCGATGAAAAGAAAAAAGGCCTGTGGTCCCTTGTGTACGGCTGCAAAAAAGGCCGCGGGAAGCTTGCCTTTAAACGTGTAATTGTTTTATTAGTCGGAGCGGTTATCGGGACTTTTCTGATATCCCTGTGTCGCCTGATTTCCTGCATTTCAGAATACGGCAGCCTGCCGGATTTGAGCTATGCCGTGCAGTCAAGTCAGCTTTTTAAACATTTTGTATATCCGCTTTCTTTCGGACAGGTTCTTGTCCTGTCTTTCATATTGAAAATTACAGGGACCTTTCTTGTCGGTCTGTTCTTCTGGCTCCTTATGCAGGGAATCCGAAATTACAAATTTGCCCTGATTGTCTCGGCGATAGTATTGGTTGCCGAATATATATGCCTGTACCGCATTCCCGACAGTTTTACCTTGGTTCCTTTGCGTTTTGCAAACGTATTGGCTCCTCTTGACCTTGAACATATTTTCCTGAAATATCTGAATATCAATATATTTGGATACCCGGTGACGGGTACCGTGATTACACTGGCATTTGCAGCAGTGTTTATGCTTGCCGTATCGGCAGTCATTATTCTTATGTCACATTTTCAGAAACCGGTTAAGCCTGCAGGAGCAACCCCGCGTATCTTCAAAAAGATTGAATGCGCGTTTGTCAGACTGCGTGCATCGGCAGGTCTTTCAGGCGTTGAAATCAGGAAATCCTTTGTTTTTCAGCGCGGAATGATTATTATTGCCGTTCTGTTCCTCACGGTATACTATCTCGGAAGCGCTCCGTATTCTGACACCACAATGTATGACAAAGAGGTTGCCACAGATGCAGGAGCCTATTCGTGTGAGATAAGCGAAGAGGTGCTTGACGACATAGACAGTCAGATTGCAGAATTGAAAAGACTCCCTGAAAGCGTTTCAAAGTATCAGACAATAAAGGCTCTTGAGGCTTTCAAAGCGGATGCGCAGTCAAAGTTCGATGAAAATCGCGGGATATGGCTGCTCAATCAGGCTCCCTATGCCTCCTTATTCGGAAAAGGAGTTTATCAGCGGAAATGGGGTACGATTGCCTTTGCTTTTACGGTGCTTTTGTGTGCAGGACTGTTTTCCTTTGAAAAGCAGAGCCGCATGACGTCTCTGCTTATGACAACCGTGCGCGGACGCAGAAAATCCGCAGTGAGAAAGATAATTCTTGCGCTTCTTTCGGCTGTATTTGTGTGGGCAGTCATGTCAGCGACAGAGATTTATGAAACCTACGAATATTTCGGAAATTTCGCAGATACATTGCGGGCACCGCTAATCAGTATAGATTATTTCAGGGAAAGCACAACGACTCTGACTATCGGTCAGTATGCAGTAATATATTATCTGCTTAAACTTTTGTGCCTGTCAGCAGTTGCTCTGACTTGCTGCGCTATATCGTTAAAAGTCGAAAACGTGAATAAAGCGGTGGTTTCTTCTTCCGTTCTGCTTCTGACGCCGGGACTGCTTTCGGTTCTTGATGTTCCGCTTGTCGAATACGCTTCTTTTATCCGGCTGTGGTCTCCGGTTGAAGCACATAACGTAAGCTTCATTTTCTGTTTTGCGTTTATTCCGGTTTTGGTAATATTCATAATAAGAGAATGGGAACGCGTAAAAGTGTAACATCCCGCGCGCCTTACGGCGCCGGGTTCGTTTCCTACGTTACCCGCGCAGGTAACGGGAATTTGGGCTGTAAATTCGGGAAGGTGAAGAAATACGATAAGGTGAAGTAATACGGCGGGATACAGAGATTCGGTGAGATGCGCCCAATGTTTCGCCCCCGCGCGCCTTACGGCGCCGGGTT
>DCGL01000094.1 GCA_002314565.1 Clostridiales bacterium UBA1779 | reverse complement strand
CCTACAAAAACTTGACACAGACGGTCACTTTTCTTTCATTGACAAAAAAACGCATTTTTTGTATAATTATTTTTGAAAAAATGAAACACCTTCGCGTATTTTTTCGTCTTGATGTATGAGAAGAGCCGAAGACCTTTAATGAAAGGAGGAATCCGAAAATGAGTGATACAAGTGACAATGCCCTGCTTGTAAATCTGTTTTGGTCACGCGATGAACGTGCTGTGGATATTTGCGCCGGAAAATTCGGGGTACTGTTTTACAAAATTGCGATGAACGTGACGGGAAACCGCGAAACGGCTGAGGAGGTCGTCAACGACACCTATCTGAAGCTCTGGAATGCAATTCCCCCGGCGAGACCCGACAGCATTTCCGCATACGGCTGCCGAACTGCAAAAAATCTCGCAATCAGCCGGGTGCGTGCCGAAAGAGCCGCAAGACGCCCCGAGGTTGTCTGCGAGCTGGACGAGGCGATGCCGGAAGAACTGTCCGCGGATTTGCAGACCGAGGATCTTGCAAAACTCATAGACAGATTTCTCGGTACTCTGAAAGAATCGGAGCGCACAATCTTCGTTCTCAGGTATTTCCGCGAGGACTCAAGCGCCGCAATTGCACTGGCGACGGGGCTTACGGATGCCGGGGTAAGGTCTTCTCTCAAAAGAACAAGGGAAAAATTAAGACGTTTTCTTGAAAAGGAAGGTGTATCGATATGAAAAAGGAAAAGAACGGCGAAAAGCTCAGCGAAGCAATGTCGTATATTGACGACCGTTACGCCGATGCGGAAAAGCTGCAGGTGTCAGCAAACAAAATGAAGAAAAATTCGCGCAGGGTAAAGATTATCGCCCTGGCAGCAGCGGCGGCAATCGTGCTGTGCGCGATTCCGGCAGGAGTCTTTATGGCGCTGCGCAATCTCGGCGACGATATTATTGACAATATCACGAAGCCCGACCCCATCGTGTTTGACGGCGGAGCCTATTCATCGGGCGACGTCGAGCTGCCGGATGCTTTTTCAAAGGTAAGCGTTACCGCAGAAGGAGTTGAAGGCAAAATCATTCCGTGCAGCGGCTCGTTTATTATCACAACGGCGTCAAAAACCGACGTTGATACGCTGACGGACTACATCACGATTTCGCCGAAGACAAATATGGGCGTGGAGCAGCTCAGTGATACCGAATTCAAGGTCACTGCAGCTTCAGGCGAACTGACCCCCGGCACTGTTTACAGAGTGACGGTCGGTGACCCCGAAAATCCCTCGTCCTCCTTTGCTTTCCAGACCGAAACCGAGCTTGTCGTCAAGAGCATACTGCCCGACGACCTGACGCTCAATGTTCCCGTCAATACGGGCATTGAAGTGACGTTTTCGGACTCCGTCTCGGGAACAGATTATGCCGATTTCATAAAAATCAGTCCTGAAGTCAAGGGAAAGTATCGGCTGTACCCCGACGGACGCACGCTTGCCTTTGTCCCGGACTCCCCACTTGAATACGATACGGTTTACACCGTGTCTGTAAAGGAGGGCATCAGCGGAATTTCGGGCAAGACTCTTGTTACCGGCACGGAGTCCTCCTTCAGAACTCAGACCAAGGATTATTCAAGTCAGCAGAACGGCAGCAAATCGTATCTGTTCATCGAAACGGATTCATACAGCGACGTTATTTTCTCACCGGGACTTGAGGCCTCGCTGACTTATTACGTTTACGGAAACAAAATCAAGAGCATAGATTTGGTTAACGCAAAGCTTTACGCTTTTGATTCCGTTGAAAAGGCCGCAAAAGCGATTACAAAATACCAGCAGAGTCTCGGCAGCGGCGATGATGCAAAGTTCGACCTGTCTTCACTGAAGTATATCGGCGAATACAAGAGTACGAAAATCAGCAGTTACAGTGAATCAACTGAAAAAGGCGCGATTAACTTCGGAACGGCTCTGGAACGCGGCGTATATATTGCCGAAATCACGGCAGAGGCCACAAGCAGCCTTGTTTCAAAGGTTAAAAGCACCAAATACGCCATAATTCAGATTTCAAACCTTCGTCCCTATACCGCAAGCGGCGACGGAAAGACGCTTGTATGGATAAACTCGGATGACGGAAAGCCTGCTTCGGGACTTGAAGTCGGAGGAACGGCATTTACACGCAATCTCGGCTGGGACAGTAACTCGGCAAGCTTTGTGAGCATTAAAGCGGAGCGCACCGATGACAACGGCCTTTCCTCGTTTGCGTCAAAAGACACCAATGCCGCGGTAATTTATGCCGTAAACAACAAGCTGCTTACCGCCTCGAAGCAGACCGTGGCAAAGGGAGACGGTATCGTTATCTGCGCCATGACGGTTGCAGAGGAGGCCGAAACCTACAATATGAAATACGTTTACACTGACCGTGAAACGTATTTCTCAAGCGATAAAATCAATTACTACGGCTTTGCCGTGAACTCCTACACAGGCGAGGTTCCGAAGAAGCTCTACCTGCAGACGGGGAACTCCGTCGTAAAGCAGGCTGTCGACGTACGTGCAGACGGAAGCTTTTCGGGCTCCTTCTCATTCGAACAGATGGGAGCGACGTATTTATACCTTAAATTCGTCGATGAAAACGGAAACGTAATATGCTCGAAGAACGTGAAAATCACCGAAGAGGAAAAGCCTCAGGTGACGGCAACTCTCGAATTCGACAAGACCTTCTACCGCCGCGGCGAAACCGGAAAGGTCACGCTGACTGCGACCTTCTTCGACGGGACTCCGGTTGAGGGACTGAGCTTCCTTATCAGAATAAGCGGCTTCAAAGCAAGAAACGATTCGGAAAAAACGCTTATGACCGATGCGGACGGTCGTGCTGAGCTGCAGTTCACAACAGCAAAGGTCAAGGCATATTCGACAAACCCCGTATATATCAGCGCCACTGCCGAGCTTGTCGATTTCGAAACCCAGAGCCTGTATCTCTCGGAAAGCGTTCCGTACTTCCATTCTGAGTATGTATACGAAACCGTTTATGGGAACAATACGCGCACTCTGACACTGAATTACCGCGATTTCTCGGATTTCTCCGACCCTTCGGTGCTCAGACTGAATCTGTACGGCGCGACTTACGGAGCTGCCGCAAAGGGCGAGGTCAAATACAGTCTTCGCAAGTACGTTATCACAAAGAAGCTTCAGTCGAACTACGATTCGTACACGAAGCTGACGTCATACAGCTGGAAATACACGAGAACCGAGTCCCTGATTGAAAGCGGAAATTATACCTTCAAGGACGGGAAAATCAGCCTTCCGATGTATGAAGTCAAGGGTTTTACAGGCGGATATTACTACGAGCTGAGCTTCTATGACGATACGAGCGAGAACACCTACGAAACAACGGTCAGCGCAACTCTGAACGCCGGTCAGTCAATAAACAATGGCAATTACCGCAAGAGCGAAATTGTCTTGAACAAGGATTATTACGTCGTCGGCGACAAAATCGAAGCTCAGTACCTGGTTGACGGTACCGCCGCAAAGTCTCTCTTTATTCTCTCTGCCGACGGAATCGAAAATTACACGGTCGGTGAAAAATTTACCGGTGTTTACGGGAAATCCATGATACCCGGTGCCGTGCTTTATGCCGTCCAGTTCGACCCGGATACGGGCATCTATATGTATGACGACGTAAATCTCATTTATGACGTCAGCGCGGCTGCAAGCTTCGGTCTGACTATCAAGACCGACAAAGAAAGCTACAAGCCCGGTGAAACGGCAAAAATCACGGTTCATTCCGATGAGGTTTCCGGGGCCGCGGTGCTGCTGAGCGTAGTTGACGAAGCCTGCTTTGCCCTGGGCGAGCAGAACTTGGACGTTTCAGCCTTCTTCTCATCAAGCAGCAAGAACGGAAGCTATGAGAACAGGTATTATCCGTATGAGATTTACGGGGATTTATACACGTATTATTACAATTATTCATACAGTGCCGGCAAGCAGCTTGTGCTGAACAGACGTTTCGAGGTCGAAACGGCTTCGTACAGTTCAAGAACCGGATTCTTATATTCTGATACGGCAGTGGAAATGGCAGCATCCGTGGCTGAGGCTGAGAGCGGAAATTCCAAATCTTCTGACAGTACTCAGGATTCTTACTATATCCGCAAGTATTTTGCCGACAATCCCGAATTTGCTCTGATTTATCTCGACAAAAACGGAACCGGGACCTACGTATTTACGGTTCCCGATAATATTACAAGCTGGAGAGTCACGGCGCTTGCCTCCGCAGGACTCGGAACCGGAATTGAAAACATGAAGCTCGGCTGTGCTGTCACCGACACTGTCTGCACTCAGCCCTTCTTCCTGAACGTCACTGCATGTCAGAGCTATATCGTCGGTGATACCGTATCAATGGCTGCAAGAGCATACGGCACGGCTGCCTCGGGCAAAGTCAGCTACACTGCCGTTCTCTATACTGCCGACGGGCAGGAGCTCGAAAGAACGACTGCCGCGGCCGATTCGAAGACACGTGCCTGGCTAAAATTCAAGTCACTTGACGCAGGTCAGTACAAGGTCGTCGTATACGGCAAGCTCGGGGACAACACTGACGCCCTTGAGCAGAATATCCAGGTTATAGAATCTGCGGTAGTCAGCGACGTCCGCCGCACGGTAACTCTTGAAGAAATAGCTTCAATTCAGGCAAAATATTATCCCGTAGTACTTACTTTTACAAATCCCACGGCAGCAGGCAGAACGTACGAAGCAATAGCTTCACGCCTTGCCCGCGGTGACGACAGCGCAAGAACGGATATGCTTCTTGCAAAATATATAGCTCTCGGTGTTATGGGCAATCTTTACGGGCTTGAAAGCTCTGAAGACCTTGAAATGATTGCCTCGGACATCAGTTCGAGAATTGACGGTTCGACTCTGCGCCTGCTCTCTTACAGCAGCGGCGATTATGCCCTGACTGCCGAAGTGCTTTATCTCTGCCCCGGAATACTCAGTAAGTACAGTGACAGCATCATCACTGCCTGCTACGAAATGCTGGCTTCCGGCAAGTTTGAGTCAGAAGAGCAGCTCTGTCAGGTGATGTGCATACTTGCCTCCCTCGGCGAGCCGGTGCTCGACCGTCTCTATACCGTATCCGGATTTGCGAACTCCTATTCCGACGAAGCAAAGCTGTATCTTGCCATGGCCTTCGCGGCATCGGGCGACTGGAGCGCGGCAAACAGCATTTACACGGTAATCCGCGACAAATACGCCGTATATGACAGCGAATACGGAACGATGTATCTCAAGCAGGACACACTTGACGAAGGAATTGCTCTTACAAATCTTGCTCTGATGGTTGCTTCACGCACGAACCGTCAGGACGCCGTTAAAATGGCCGAATATCTCGCATATTCTTACAGCGAAACAGAACCCTCGCTTCTCTCCCTTACGGCATATCTGAAGTCCTTCCTGCCTGTCGACAGTGTCAGCGAGCGCAGCTTCAGCTACTCGGTCGGTGACGTGAACGAGACCGTCATGCTTAAATCCGGAAGAAGCTACAGCATTTCGCTGAATAAGTCTGATCTTGCAAATCTGAAGATTTCCGATTTCGATGACGGCATCGTCATACGCGCCGCATACCGCGGGGCTCCGACTGAGGAAGAGCTGTCCGGCAGCGACGCATCGAGAATTTCAATTGAGAAGAAGTTCGATTACTGCGGAAACGGAATGTACAAGGTAAGTCTGACAATCTCCGGCACATCCACACGCGTCTGTGAGTATTTCAGCCTTTACGATACAATTCCTTCCGGAGCCCGCTTTGTCGTCAGCGAAACGAAGGGCTGGGAAAGCAATAAAAACGGCAGCGTTTATACCGGTGCCGGTATATGGAACCGCAGCGGACAGAATATGACGGGGTACGTCAGCATTTATAACGATATCTATACTTCAGGTCGCCGTGCGTCGGCAACCTGCCCTGAATACAAGTTCTCAATCACGGTTTCCTACGTAATCCGCGGGGCCGTCGAGGGCACGTTCATTGCCGAACCTGCCTTCATCCGCATGCCTGCCACCGGAGCCTTCGTTGTCAGCGAACGTTACACCGTCGGCATCAACGAAAACTCAAAGTGGAGTTTCAAAGCCCAATAATGTTCACCGGGTCCGCCTCACGGCGGACCCGCTTTGTAGCCAGGGGACGTAAGTGGTGGTGCAATTTTGCACCACCACTTACGTCCCCTGGCTACACATTTTTTCTTGACTTTTTTATCAAATAATGCGATAATATATAGAATTATATTTATTATTGAAAAGAGTTGAAAAACTGCAATGAAAAGGAAAATAACGGCATTTATTCTGGCTGTTCTGATGCTTTCGTGCGTCGGTTGTGCGAAGAGTGAAAACGGGGAAGCGACAGAAGAAAATACGGACGTGTCGACCGAAGCCGTGACCGAAACGCTTGAAGAACCCCTCTGCCTGATCGAGGGCAGCAAGACGCTTTATCCGATGGTCAGAGCTGATGAAACCTCCGGCGCCGTAATTGAATTATATAAAACCGTAATGAAAAAGATGAAAGAGGGAGGCTGCACGACGTATTCAGGCGGGACCGACTGGGTAAAGCCCGGAACGGATATGTCGGGCGAAAAGGAGCTCCTCATAGGATATACCTGCAGGGACGAAAGCCTGGAAGTGTTGAACTCCCTTTCATACAACGATTACGCAATCACCGTTTTGAACAACAAAATCGTCGTTGCGGCACACAACGAAGCGAAGCTGCAGGAGGCTGTGCAATTTATGCTTGAGAGCCTGATGAGCTTTGAAACCGTTGACGGAGTGACCTCCGCTTATCTCACCGGAACCTGCACAAAGAGAGGCGACGGATACGGAGTCTGCGGTAAAGACGGATCGCTCAGCGATTACTGTATCGTATATCAGACACAGAGCAAGATAGCAAAGGACAGCGCCGAAAAGCTTCAGAAGGCTCTGAATAAGGCTTACGGAGTTGAAATCGAAATCAAGTCCGAAATCCAGAAGAAGGACGGAAAAGAAATAGTACTCGGCAACGTTGCAAGAGATATCTGCCGGAAATTTGAGTCAAAGCTTGATTACAATACCGCAGTTGCCGCAGCCGCTGACGGGGATATACTCATTATGGGTTCGACTCCCACGACCACGTCAATAATTCTGGACTCCTTCATTTCCGAAAACGTAAACAAGTATTATTCCAATACATTCAATCTTCCCGAGGACTATATGGAACTTAATACGCTTTATACGTACTCGCAGGATCCCGCAAGAGCCGACGGCACTGACATAAGAGTTATGTCCTTCAACATACTCTGCGAGCTCTGGGATTCAGCCGCCACTCTGCCCGGCCGCGACACTGCAAACTATGCGGTTATCAAATACTATGCCCCCGACGTCGTCGGACTGCAGGAGGTCTCGGACAACTGGTACACAATCTGGGACAATCTCTTCGGTGACGAATACGCCTTTACCGACAGAAAAAACGGTCAGGGAAAGACGAATTTCTCAACTCTCGCTTATAATACGAATACGCTGACAATGCTCGACCACGGCGTAAAGGTGTTCTCACAGGGCAATGACGCAAGACTGCGTCTTGCAACCTGGGCCTATTTCGAAGTCAAGGCGACGGGAAAGCGCTTTATCGCCATGTCAACGCACTGGGACCTCGGCAAAAACGAGCAGTACCAGCTGACGCACGCAAAAGAAATGGCCAAGCTTTGCCTGGAACTTGAAGACAAGTACGGCTGTGCAATCGTGACCACAGGAGACTACAACTCGAATGAGGAATCGGCCCCGTATCAGAATTTCATCAACCTCACCGAGTACAAGGAAGCCAAATACGCGGCAAAGGTCGTTGTGAACTTCGGTTCGAGCACGCATTCTCTCGGCTCGTCTGTGGGAACGAGCTCCTTCTGCATTGACCACATTTTCGGTTCATCAAAAGCAACGTTCCTCTTCTTTGACATCATAAAGGACAAGGCAGTCCTTTCTTCTTCCGACCATTGCCCGATTTACGCGGACGTACAGATCAACTGAGCGGCAGGTATATTTTGAACGGATATATTAACAATAAAAAAGACAGAATTCTTCTGACTTTCCTCACGGCGTTTGCATATTTCTGCAGTTATATGACGAGAGTCAACTACAAAGCAGTGCTTACGGCAGTAATGGAGAGCGAAAATCTGACCAAGGATGCCGCTTCCGTGGCTCTTACCGGACTTTTCATCACCTACGGCCTCGGACAATTGCTCAGCGGCTGGCTCGGCGATAAAATCAACCCAAAATATCTGATGTGCGCAGGCCTCTTGCTTGCCGCAGCCATGAACTGCCTGATGCCGCTGTGCGACAGCGTCGCTATGATGACGCTCGTCTGGTGCATAAACGGGGTCGGACAGGCCTTTATGTGGCCTCCCATCGTCAAAACGCTGACGAATTTTCTGAATCCCGACGATTATCTGCACGCGTCGGTCAAGGTTTCGTGGGGCTCTGCCTTCGCGACAATTCTTCTGTATCTCGTCTGTCCTCTTATCATTGAGGTGAGCGGAGGCTGGAAACCGGTGTTTTACATCTGCGCCTTAATCGGTGCCCTCGGTGCCGTGTTCGTTTTCACTGCCGTAACGGGCCTTGAAAAGAAGTATCCGGGTGCAGGGAAGGAGTGCCATGTTAAAGCTGAAATCAAGGAAAATGAAGCGCCGAAGCCCGCAATGCCGAAGAAGATTTACGGATATTTCGGGATTCTTCTTCTCTGCATCATAGTTCAGGGAGCTCTTCGCGACGGTGTCGATGCCTGGATGCCCTCGTATATCAAGGACACCTTTGACCTCGGCTCATCGATTTCCATTCTGACGGGAGTCGTGCTTCCCATATTTACGATTATCAGCTACCAGGTTGCAACCTTCGTTTATGAGAAGTTCATTAAGAACGAAATGACCTGCGGGGCCTTCTTCTTCATTCTGTCCTCACTTTTCTCGGCGCTTCTGTTTGCCTCGAGATCTTTTTCCGGAAACGGCGGGTTCAATTTTATGACCTGCGTTTCAATTCTGCTTTTTGCCCTGATAGTCGGCTGCATGCATGCGATAAACCTGCTGTTTACCTGCTTCGTGCCGCGACGCTTCAGAAAGTACGGGAACATTTCATGGGTTTCCGGACTTACGAACTTTGCAACCTACGTCGGAAGTGCCGCATCAACCTACGGTTTTGCGGTTCTCACCGAGGATTTCGGCTGGAACGGAACAATAACTTTCTGGGTCGTGCTCGGTCTTGCCGGGGCTGCCTTCTGCTTCTGGGGCTTCTTCCCCTGGAAAAAGTTCCTCAGAACCGAGAAGCAGGCCTGAGTTTCGGACTCCTTTTACAAAAAATACAAGGTATATACAGGTGAACTTATGAGAGTAGTTATCAAAATCGGAACCTCAACGATTGCGCACGCAGGTGGCAGACTCAACATCCGCCGCAGCGAGCGCCTGACTGAGATTATAAGCGACGTTGCGAATGCCGGGAACGAGGTTATCATCGTTTCAAGCGGTGCCATCGGCATGGGAGTCGGAAAGCTCGGACTTCCCGGACGTCCCGCGGATATAGCAGGGAAGCAGGCAGCGGCCGCCGTCGGCCAGTGTGAGCTGATGTATACCTACGACAGACTGTTTTCAAAATACAGTCATACCGTTGCCCAGATACTTCTGACGGCATCGGACTTCAGACATGAAGACAGACACGAGAATTTTGTAAATACAGTTACAAGACTCATTGAGCTCGGTGCCATTCCGATTATCAACGAGAACGATACCGTTGCAACAGAGGAAATCAAGCTCGGCGACAACGATACTCTGTCTGCAAAGGTTGCCGTCAGCGTCAAGGCCGACCTGCTTATTCTTTTGTCGGATATCGACGGACTTTATACCGCCGACCCGCATAAGAACCCCGACGCAAAGCTTATTTCAAAAGTTGAAAAGATTGATGACGGTATTTATGCTCTTGCCGGCGGAAGCGGTTCCTCACTCGGTACCGGAGGCATGAAGACCAAGCTTGATGCGGCGGTTCTCTGTATGGACAACGGCTGCGATATGGTTATCGCAAACAGCCGCGACCCCGAAATCATTTACGATATACTGGACGGCAGCGCCGAACGCTGCACGAGATTCATTGCAGGTAAATAAGATGGCAACAACAAAACAGATACTTGAAAGAGCCCGGGCCTGCGTGCCGGCAATGGCGCGTATGTCGGATGCCGACAAGGCAGCGGCGCTCAAATCAATGGCGGCAGCTCTTCGCGATGCCGCAAACATAAAGAAAATACTTGAAGCAAACGCACTTGACGTCGAAGCCGCGCGCGGAAAAATCGGCGAGGTCATGATCGACCGCCTGTCACTTTCCGAGCAGCGTATTCTCGCGATGGCCGACGGAATTGACGAGGTCGCGCTGCTGCCCGACCCCGTAGGACAGGTCCTTTCTTCGGTTGACAGACCGAACGGACTGCACATCCAAAAGGTCAGTGTTCCTCTCGGAGTAATCGGAATCATATACGAAAGCCGCCCGAATGTGACCTCAGACGCCGCAGCACTCTGCTTCAGAAGCGGAAACGTCTGCGTCCTGAAATCCGGCAAGGAGGCTTCGCGCACTTCTTTTGAAATCGTTGACATTCTTCGCGCGTCCGTCGCCGCATACGGCGTCGAAAATGCGGTAAATATTCTTGAAGACAATACGAGAGCAGGGGCTTCGGAACTGATGAACGCCACAGGACTTGTAGACGTCCTCATTCCACGCGGAGGCGCCGGACTGATACGCGCCTGCGTCGAAAACTCAAAGGTTCCCTGCATTCAGACGGGAACCGGTATCTGCCATATTTATGTTGACGAATCCGCCGACACCGGTATGGCACTTGAAATCATCAATAACGCGAAAACATCCCGCCCCTCGGTCTGCAATGCGGAAGAGGTACTGCTTGTCAACCGCAAAGTTGCAGCCGAATTTCTGCCGAAGCTCAGACGGAAACTCGTTGACGACAGAGCCGCGGCGGGGCAGAAGCCTGTTGAGCTCCGGCTTGACCCGGAAGCTGCTTCGGTGATTGAAGGAACGCCGGCAGGTCCGGACGATTTCGACACCGAATTTCTCGATTATATTCTCGCGGTGAAGGTAGTTGCCGACGTCCGTGAAGCCTGTGAGCATATTGCCGCTCACTCAACCCACCACAGCGAAGCGATTATCTCGGCCGACGCCGCAAACGTCGAATACTTCTTGAAAGAAGTCGATTCTGCCGCGGTTTACGTCAACGCTTCAACCCGTTTCACAGACGGAGGCGTCTTCGGCCTCGGCTGTGAAATCGGAATCTCCACCCAGAAAATGCACGCCCGCGGCCCGATGGGCCTTGGCGAGCTCACCTCATACAAATACGTCGTCCGCGGCAGCGGCCAGATCCGCTGACGCAAAAAAGAGAAGGTATCACAATGTCAGAATTTATTGCCGGATTTATCGGCTGCGGAAATATGGGCGGCACGCTTGCCGCCGCCTGCGCCCGTGCAATCGGGGGCGAAAAAGTCGCCGTCTGCGATATGGACAGCGCGAAAACTGCGGATTTCAACGCAAAATTCGGCTGCACCGTGCTTTCGATGCAGGGAATCTTCGAAAAATGCTCTTACGTTTTCCTTGGTCTGAAGCCCCAGGTTATGCAGAAAGCCATCGAGCCCGCTGCAGCTTGGCTCAAGCCGGACTGCACCGTCGTCACCATGGCGGCCGGGCTTTCAATTGAAACCGTCCGCTCATATCTCGGCGGATTTGCAGGCAAAATCATCCGCATTATGCCGAACATTCCCGCCCGTGTCGGCGAAGGAATGATACTCGTTTGTGCCGGTGAAGAGGTTTCCGCTTCTGATATTGAGGAGTTCAAAACTCTTCTTTCGACTGCAGGCAGGTTTGAAACCGTTCCCGAAAAGCTCATCGACGCCGGAAGCGCAGTCTCAGGCTGCGGTCCCGCCTACGTTTATTTGTTTATCGAGGCTCTTGCGGATGCAGGAGTTGAATGCGGGCTCCCCCGAGACAAGGCCCAGCTCCTTGCTGCCCAGACCGTGCTCGGCGCCGCAAAGTCGGTGCTGGAGTTCGGCAATCCCGCCTCTCTCAAGGATGCGGTCTGCAGCCCCGGCGG
>DCGL01000045.1:7094-8979 GCA_002314565.1 Clostridiales bacterium UBA1779 | reverse complement strand
CACTTACGTCCCCCGGCTACATTATCTGGTCAGTTCTCTTGATTCGAGAACTGTTTTTTTATTATCGGTAAATTCGACGAGCATAGAGGAGTCCGACAGCGTTATTGCTCCGCCGACGAAAAACTCTTTGTCTTCCTTGTCAATGCGCGAAGCGCATACGACGGGGCAGGGCTGACCTTTATGGTCGCGCTCCTCACCCGGCAGGGTGATATAGCACTTGTGGACGTGGCCGCAGAGCATAAGCTCGGGGTGAATCTTTTCGCGAAGAATTTCGCACCATTCGGTGTAGAGCTCCTGCTCTATATCAAAGGGAGGCTTGTCTGTCCATGAAAACGGGCAGTGTGCGATGACGAGGCGGTGCTCAACGCCGGGGGCATTGAACTCCTTCTCGCCCTCATCGGCAAGCTCACGCAGAAATTCGGTTTCGCGGAGTCTGAAATCGTGACAGCAGATTGTGTGGCCGTATTCGGCGTTTGTGTCGGGCTTGTCCTCGGCACAGTCGAGTACCAGAGCCCAGACGGGACCTAAATGTACCGTGAAATAGGATTTTCCGTTGTCGGTCGGGGTGTAATTCGGAAGTGCCTCGGCAAAAATTCCGCGCGTATCGTGATTGCCGCGTGAGAAGATGACGGGCAGCTCGCCGTGCGTGATTTCGCCGGCAATCATATGAATGGCGGTGAAATTCTTTATGTCTCCGCTGTGATTCGGGATGTCACCGTTGAGAACGAGTACGTCAAGCTTATCGCCGAAATACGTTCCTGCGGCAATCGGTCCCGTGTATCTGTTGTGCGCATCCGCTATGTGATAAATGCGGATATCGGGCCCCGTAACGGGACGGAAGGAGAATGTGCATTCTTCAACGTCGCCGAGATCGGCAAAATAAGGCTTTCTTTCGTTGACGATTCGCCAGCATACGGTGTATTCGCGGGCCTCGTCGAGATATTTCTGCGGCAGCTCCATTTTATGAGTCATAGAGGCCGAGCGCAGAATTCCGTTTGAATCGTCGTAAAAGCAGCGCTCTCCGACCTTTACCCACATAACGCTTTCGTGCGTGACGGGAACGGTGACGATATATCTGTCTGCAACGGCATAAACCGCCGGATAGCTTTCAAAAAGTTCGGGAAGAGTGGACATAGCTTAAAACCTTTCTGTCAGTAATATTCATATTTTAGCACTACGCGCGGGTTAAGTCAATAAAAAGGTTCTGCTGCGGAAGACGGATAAAACAATCCGAATACGAAGCAGAACCGTGTTATTATCAGATTTCGGGAATCTTCACTTCAACCTCACGGCCGGATTCAGCGGAATCGACGATTCCGTTGATGATGGCCTGGTTGATGATAATCTGCGATGTGGGAATGGGAGCGGGCTTGTCGTTGACGATGGCGTCCATGAACGAATAAACCTTCTTCTGGAAGAGGGTTCCTTCCTTGGCTTCGTCGGTCTTCAGCACCTCGATGATTTCCTGAGTGGGCTGACCGGCAACCTGACGGTAAATCGTCATGGGACCTCCGGTTGAACCGTTCCAGCAGTTGGTGCTGGGAATTCTCAGGCCGCCCTCGGTACCCATAATAATCGTATCACCGGGGGTGTCAAGGTTCATGGCCCAGGAAATGCGGAAATCGAGATAAATACCGCCCTCAAGTCTTACGAAGGCACCGGCAAAGTCGTCAACTCCGAATTTTTCGGCAATCATTTCCGGATTTGCTGCACCCGAGTAGGTCTTTGGATTCTTTCCGAAATAATCGGTCTTGAAGCCGGAAACTGTCAGGGGCTTCGGATAACCGACGGCGTTGAGCACCATATCAAGGGAATAGCAGCCGATGTCGGCAAGAGCTCCGATTCCGGCGGTTTCTTTTTCGATAAAGCTTGTTTTAGTGTCGGA
>DCGL01000045.1:0-7047 GCA_002314565.1 Clostridiales bacterium UBA1779 | reverse complement strand
AGCCTGTCTGGATGTAGTAAACGCGGCCGAGCTCGCCGGACTCGACGATTTTCTTTATGAGCTGCATATTCTTGTCGAAACGGGGCTGGAAGCCTATGGAAAGAATCTTTCCGCTTTCCTTTTCCGCCTTCATCATGCGCTCCGCCTCTTCCATGGTTGAGCTGAAGGGCTTTTCAAGCAGTACGTTTACCCCGTGCTCAAGGGCGTAAACCGTCGGAGCGCAGTGCTGGCAGTTGTACGTGCAGATGCTTACCCCGTCAAGCTGTTCTTTATCGATGATTTCTTCGTGATTCGTATATATGGCTGCGTTTTCAAGTCCGAATTCTTTTGCAAAGGCTTCGGCTCTTCCGGGAACGATGTCGCAGAGCGCGCACACTTCAACGTTCGGGAAAGCGGCGTAAGCTCTCATATGAGCATGTGCGATTCCGCCCGTGCCAATGATACCGATGCGGATCTTCGATCCGTCTTTTTTTGTAATTCCGAATTTGATTCCCATTTTTTGCTCCTTTTTCATATCAATTATTCTTGCTTTTTGAGTTCGGACAGGGTACGCACATCTGTCCCCCGGTCAAATTTGAACCACCAGAAACGTCCCCCGGTCCGCACATCTGTCCCCCGGTTCAGCTAAGTCTTCTTATGTAAAGCATGCCTTCCTGCTTCAGCCATTTTCGGCATTCGTCATAGTCGGGGAAGACGGAATAAAGACGGTCGTAAAAATCTTTTGAGTGATTCATAACACCGATGTGGCAGAGTTCGTGCACGACTACGCTTTCGCGGACGCGCTCGGGGGCTTCCATCAGAATGACGTTGAATTTGAGGTTCCCGTCCTTCGAGCAGCTGCCCCAGCGGCTTGTCATAGGCTGAATTTTTATCGGAATTTTGTAGCTGACCCCGATAACCGACGCCCATTCACGCACTTTCCCGGGAAGCCATTCCGTTGCCTTCCGGGCGAGCTCCTGCAGCTCGGCCTCCGTGTATGCGTCACCGAGGTCGGCGCTTTTCTTACTTTGCTCGAGCCGGAGCGCACGGTGTTTTTCTATCCACTCATAGTCCTGCTTTACTGCTTCCAGAAGATACTCCTTCGGGATTCCGAAAGGAGCCCGAATTGTAAAGCTTCCGTCAGCCTCCATTTTTATTCCGATTGATTTCCTGTCTGAGCGGATTATCGGAAGGGTCAATTCCTTGTAAGTTATTGTTTCCTGTTTCATTCTTGTAAACCATACTCATTTTCTTTTTCCTAATTATATCCCATTCATATGATTTAGTCAACAGAAAAGGCCTTGTTTTTTATGGAAAAAGTACTGACGCTGATGTTTTTAAGGGTTGAAATAATATCAATAAAAGTGTATAATATAATATTATAAAATCGGACGCACTATTGTCGGTTTCCGAGAAAAAAAGAAAGCAGAATTAATATGGACGATATCAATTACCGCGGTGCTGACTGCATACGCAGATACAAAGAGCCGGTTCTGACCTGCGACGATATACCTTATGCAAGCAACCTGACCTTCAACGGCGGGGTAATCAGAGTCGGTGACGAATATATAATGCTGTTCCGCAACGACTGGGGCTGCAGCGAACAGGATATGGCGGAAGGATGCAATTTCAAGGGGACAAACATAGGTCTTGCCCGCAGTAAGGACGGAGTGAAATGGGACGTTGAACCCGAACCCGTTTTTGACCTGAAGGCACTTCACATAGGCGAATACGGACGTGCTTACGACCCGAGAATCACTTATATCGACGGAACCTACTACGTCTGCTTTGCCGTTGACACCCGTCACGGAATTCACGGAGGAATCTTCCGCACAGACGATTTCCATCACTTTGAAATGATAAGCGTTTCAACTCCGGATAACCGCAATATGGTCATATTCCCCGAAAAGATTAACGGAAACTACGTCCGACTCGAGCGTCCGATGCAGATGTATTCCTCGGGCGGAAAGTGCCATTTTGACATCTGGCTCAGCGAATCTCCGGATATGGTTTACTGGGGCAAGAGCCGTCTCGTGCTCGGACACGAAAAGGTTCTGTTCTGCAACGATAAAATCGGCCCCGGAGCCCCTCCAATCAAAACCGAGAAGGGCTGGCTGACCCTTTTCCACTCGGTCGACGTTGACCCCGAAAGAGGAAAGAACGGCTGGGAAAAGCACTGGAGAAAGAGATATTGCATCGGAATCATGCTGCTTGACCTGAACGACCCCTCAATAGTAATCGGAAGGTCTGAAACTCCGCTTATGGTTCCCGAAGCTCCATATGAAATTGACGGAGGTTTCCGCAACAACACACTTTTCCCCTGCGCCATGATACGCGATGCCAAAGACCCGGGCCTCATCCGCATTTATTACGGTGCCGCCGATGCCTTTATGTGTCTTGCCGAAGCCCGTGAAGAAGAGCTTATCGCCCTTTGCACCAAAACCGAACAATAAAAAGGATATTTACTTATGAAAAGATTAAAAATTGCCATAATTCTGACCCTTGCCCTGCTTGCTTTCGTCTTTCCGTCATTTTCAGCCTCGGCTGAGGATGCAGTGACTCTGACTGCCTCACAGATAACGGCGGAAGAAAACGACGGATACGTTTTAGTTGCCGCAAAGCTCACAAATAACAGTGCAAGTGCAATATTCGGAAAAAAAGCAACTGCCCAAATCACGGCAGCCGACGACGGGGCTCCAGTTCTCATCGAAACGGATATTCTCGGAATCGAGCGCCTTGCAGCCGGTGAGGGCGCCGACGTGATTTTCAAATTTTCGCTCTCCGACTCGTCAGACCTCGACGGTGAGGACAGTACGGACGTAAAGGAAAGCGGATGCAAATCATCTGCGGGAGTCCTTGCTGTCATTATCGCCTGTGTTGCCGTACTTGCGCTCATTGTTTTGGGCAAGGGGAATCTCAAAAAGACCGGCATTTTTATGCTTGCAGTTCTTATGTGCGGCTCGGTCTTTTGTGCTCCTGCCTTCTCGGAAGAAACGGCGGATACTGCTCCCGTCGTTACTATTAAAAATGCCGTCATTTTAGGTGACTCGGATTTATACAGAGAGCTTGGATTTTTTGCTGAAATTACCGATGCAAACAAGAAGGAGCTCAAAACCGAGACTCAGCTTGACACCGGCAAAAAGCAATACGGCGTCAGCATTTCCGTAGAATACTCGGATACCGAAATTACCGGTATGGGTATGCTTTCGGTTCCCGTAAGCATTGTAAGCACTCTTCCGATTGCCATTCAGAAGGGCAAGGAAGTGAATCTGACCGAAACATACGGAACTGAAATCAGTCTTTACGAAGTCAACGGCAGTGAAAGCTTCACCTGCGTATATCCCGACAGAATATACACCTCGGATTATTCGGCTAAGTTTGATACGATTGCATACGTACGCTATTCTCAGGGCGGCAAAGAGGGAATTGCTTATTCGGAGGTCTTTGAAACGAGCCTGAAAATGGCTGCCAGAGCCATAGTCGGCGATGAGAGCACAAGCGAAGAGGTAAAAAACGAGATTCAGAAGAACGTTCTCGACAGAGCCGACAAGAAAGCAGCCCTTACCGAGGAAGAAGATACGGCTCTCCGTATGAAAATACTTGAAAAGATGGTCGAAATGGGCTCGGTTGAATGGAAGCCGAAGAAGACCGTCCAGACCGACGGACAGCTCGTTTATTCAACTCCTGTCTACATTGCAAACAAGCCATACAAGGGACTAATCTATAACCAGCAGGGCTACGGAACAGCTGAGGGCTTTTCATATCTTGTCGGAGGCGACGGTTACCTTGATGCAAGCATGACGGCAAGCATCAATGCACTTTGGAAAACCTGTCCCGGCGTCAGCTGCTCAACGTCAATAACCGGCGCTTATGCATATTTCTGCTTCGGTCTTACGGGTCAGGTAGGTTCTCTGAATATGAACCCTGCCAAGTCAGGCTACGGCTTTTCGAAGGTCGGAAGCTATAAGGTTCCGGCAGGTTCCGTTACCACCGAGGAAATCATCAAGGCAAACGACGTCCAGACTATTTACAAGGCATATGCCGAGCTGAAGGTGGCAGATATCCTTGACGCAAACTGGTACAATGCCTCGAACAATTTGCTCGGTCACGTTGTAATGGTCAGGGAAAATCCGACGGTTGTCTATAATGCCGACGGAACGATAGACCCCGACAAGAGCACGATAAAGACCATAGAGCAGTGCTCGACGGTTTCAACGGTTGACGGATTTTTAACCACCTGGCCGCAGAAAACCCTGACCTTCAGGGACTGCATCTCAGGCAAAAATCTGAAATATATCCCGATAAAATATACCAATCTGGTTGCCGATTACACCGAGCTCTGCTACTGCTTTGCAAGCGGACTCAACGTCGGCAGTATGCTTAAGGAAGGACTCAAGGGAACGGTCGAATCAAACTTTATCTGCCGCTGGATCAGTGCGGAAGTCGTCGATGCATCCGGAAATACCGTGTTTGAATATAAGCAGACTCCGTCCACCGGGTATCTCAAGGCGGTTCTTCTGTCATCAATGACCGGTATCAACGACGGACTGAAGAAGCTCCCCGCCGGCACTTACACAGTCAAGGTTTCCGCCTGCTACAAGGATGCGGAAAGACTTCTTTACGAAGGAACCGAGACGAAATAATAGCGGAAACGGTATCTTCAGTTTGTCTGAAAAAAGCCAATTCAGCCGCGGTACGTTACCGACCGCACAAATTTAAGATATTTTCCATTAACCACAAAAACGTGCGGAACAGAGGAAACTGCGTGAAACATTTAGAAATCCGTATCTGAAAATATGCTTGTTTCACGCCCACTTTGTGCCTCTCGGCGCAAAGTGCGAAGAAAGGAATGGATATTATTATGAAAAAATCCGTATTTCTTACCATTGTCTCACTCTCCCTCATCTTTTCCTGTCTTTTGTGCGGCTGTGCCGGCAAAAACACTGAGACAGTAAACACCGAAGAAAACACCGTCCCCGCAGATACGACCGAGGCGGCCGTGCTTACAACGGCTGAAGAAACGACGGCTCCGGCTCCCGAACCCGTCAAGGTTCTGACACTTTCAAACTTCAGCGATTGGGTTAAATTCAACGGACGCACTTACGTTGACAGCAAGGATAACTCCGTCCATTTCGACTGGTCACTCGGAGGCTTTGAAATCAACTTCACGGGCACAGGCGTCAAGGCAGACCTTGTGTCATCCCTCGGAAGCAAGGCGGACAACAACACGATGGTTTACGTATACGTCGACGGAGAGGAAAGCGCAGGTAAAACAATCTGGCTCAACGACAAGGCTGCCACCTACGTTCTTGCCGAAAACCTTGAGGAAACTGCCCATACGCTCAAGCTTGTCAAGAGAAACTGCGTGTCAAAGGCTTCGGCAGGAGTCACAAAAATTGAAGTTCTGGGCTCCGACAAGGCCGAATTCACCGAAAAGCCTGCAAAAAAAGAAAGACTCATTGAATTTATAGGCGACTCTCTTACAGCCGGTGACGGAATTGCGACCCCAAACGGAAGGAAGGAGTACGTATCCGTATGTCAGGACGCAACTCTTGCTTATGCCAACCTTGTCGGCAAAGCCTTCAACGCCGACGTAAGTCTCGTTTGCCGCTGCGGTTCGGGACTCGTATGGAACAGTTCCGGAAAAGATGAAGCAAACGGTGGCATACCGATTCCCTCGGTTTACGATTATGCCTGCAAGTACAACAGCGATGAGAAATGGGATTTTGCGAACAATCAGCCCGACCTTATCGTTATAAATCTTGGAACGAACGACAAAAAGATGGTTTTCCCCTCCGGTACCACAGCCGACGCGACGAACAAGGCCCGCTTCACTGACGCATATTACAAGTTCTTAAAGCACATCCGCGAGCTCAATCCCGACGTGCCGATTCTCTGCACAATCGGGCAGATGGTCAATTCCAACTACGACCTCGGTATCAAGAGCGTCGTAACCCGTCTCACCTCCGAAGGCTATTCGGGACTTATGTTTCTGCAGCTTCAGCAGGCCACGGCCACCGGTGTCGGCGGTCATCCGCTTGCCTCAGCCCAGAGCATAGATGCAAAGCATTATTTCCTGCCCGTAATCAAGAAGATGATACCGGAATGGAATCAGTGAGTTTTCTGAATCAATCAGATTTTAATTATTGTAAAACAAATTGAAAAGCGGATTCGAAAGCATTAACGTTTGCGGTATGACCGCGTGAATGCTGGAGCGTACATTCGTTTTATCGATTTGCACAGAATACTATTTGGGAAAGGATTATTATTATGATTTTTTTAAGCGGCGGTGGCTACGGCAGCCACAATCCGGACGGATACAGACTTTTTCTCAATCAGCTTGACCGCACAAAGCCGATTCTCTATGTAACATTTGCCAATCTTCCTCACACTAACGCCGATTATTTTTCAAGATTTGTCGGCCGAATGATCCCGGAAGGCTTCACTTACTTCCGCCTCTGCGACACGACCGAATTCTTCGAAAACAACGATCTTTCCGAATACACGGCCATTTTCTGCGAAGGCGGCAACACCTTCCGCCTTATGAAATGTCTCAAGGAACATAACGGAGTCCAAAAAATACGCGAATACCTCGCAAACGGCGGCAACTGGTACGGCACCAGCGCCGGGGCAGTAGTCGGCGGAGCCGACGTTCAGCCCATCATCTATATGGATCCGAACGACGTAATGCTGCGCGATACCTCCGCCCTCGACCTTATGGACGGCTGGAGCACCGTTGCCCACTACAACAATTCCTCTGACGAAGAGCTCAATTGCGAACGCAACGCCGCAGTTGCCGAGCTTGCAAAGGATTTCCCGAAGCTTGTCGCTCTTGCCGAAGAGACAACTATCGTCATCGACCCGCAGAACCACCGCAAGTATATGCTCGGTCAGCCCTGCCTCGTCTATGAAAACGGCAAAGAGCGCATAATCGGCGACGGGGAAGAGTTCTGAAAGTTCAGACGATAGTTTAGGCTGCGTCATTTTTGACGCCCGGACTGAAAAGTGCGACATACGGGCATTGAGATTTATAAAAAAGGAGTTTAAAGTTTGAAACAAAATAACCAC
>DCGL01000047.1 GCA_002314565.1 Clostridiales bacterium UBA1779 | reverse complement strand
AATGGGTGACCTCCTACTCGATTAATTTCGCAAGATACAATGCCACCGCTGACAAGCCCGGCATTGTTTTTCAGTAATCTTTAAAGAAACAATGCCACCGCAGACAAGCCCGGCATTGTTTTTCGGTAATCTTTAAAGAAACAATGTCACCGCCGACAACCACGGCATTGTTTTTGAAGGTATTTATTAAATCCAATGCTATCGCAAAAAAATCCGGCATCGGAATTAATATATAACATCAAATCCAATGCCGCCGCAACAAATTCCGGCATCGAGATTAGAATATTTCACCAAAAATAATGCCGGCTCCGAAGAGCCGGCACATATTAGGCACATATTAGGCACATATTAGGCACATATAAGGCATAAATAAGGCATATATAATCTCCCTCAGTCACTTTTCAAAATCAAATTCCCCGAGAATGCATTCTCCGTATCCGATAAATGCTGAGGCCTTGAAGTGATATTTTCCGGCCGGAAGGTCGGCAACGCTGACCGAGAGGGGCTTTGACGACAAATCGACCGTAAATGAAGTGGTATCGTTTGAATAATCTTTTGCCTGCTCGGAAAGCGAAACGACGTTTCCCGAAGCATCGGTAATTTCAACGCGGGTATACAGAATGGTGAAATTCGACGCAACCTTGCCGGAAAGCGCGGCATTTTTGAGTGTTTCCGCGGTGGTAAGACCTGAAACCGTGACTTTTGCATCGTCAAGTCCGTTTTCGAATTCCGCAAGCCTTGAAGGAATATAATCACTGCTGTACAGCTGGTAGAAGCTGTAAGCCTTGTTGACTTTCCAGGTGGTGTTGTAATCTTTTACGTCCGAATTGAAGCTTGAGGTTTGCTCAATAAGATAAACCAGGCTGCGTCCGGGATTTATCGTGCCGTCCGAATTGCGGATAACGCGCGGCTCGGCGTAAACCATTCTTGAATGTCCGTTGTCGGAGCGCGTTGTCACGACGTCCGCGATTTTGAGCAGTGCGTAGGCTTCATAAATCGTCTGATCGGTGTTGGCCTTGATGATATCTGCCGTCGTTTCACCTTTGCAGACGTAATTTCCGATCATAACCATGCCCTTGTTTTCCGAAGGAATCATATTCGTGGTTCCGGAAGCTCTGTTCCTGTACGAAACGTTGCGGAAGGAGGTGAAGCACGAAACCGCGCAGGTTACCCCGGGCATACTCGAATACGTAATCGGCCCCGTGTAATTGCCGGCGGAGTCCAGAAAATTCAGCTCAAAGTATTTCACTCCGCTGTGGTGGCTGACGTAGGGCATACCGACGTAGGTTTGTCCGGCTTTGTAATAAAGCTTGCTCGTGTACGATTTTTCTTTTGTGAAATCGATGTCCTTCGTGCAGGTCCATCTGACCTCGGAGAGGGAAATCATATAGTCCAGCACGATTTGCCGTGCCTGTTCGACCGTCGGGGTTGAGGGAATTATCGGATATGTGACAAGCTTCTGAGTCTCGGCATCAGTCGTTTCCGAAATCAGTTCCGAAACCGTCCCCGCGGCATCGGTATTCTCGCCCTCCGGCACCGACGTCAAGCTTTCGCCGGAACCCTCCGACACCTTTATTTCCGTATTCGTATTCCCGCACGCTGTGATGCTGAGCAGGAGTACGAAAATCATTATTAACGAGAGTAATTTTTTCATATGGAGCCTCGCAAACATCGCTTGAATCAAGTTCATACTATTTTATATTTTATTCGGGTCAAAGTCAAGGTATTTTTTCGCCGCTCAAACGGTATTGGATGCCTTCCGAATGATTAACCGAGCTGATAAATTCAAAACCGAGATAAATCAAGGGGCGTTTTTGGTGTTTTATATTAATATTTCATACAGTTACCCCAAAATATAGGACCGGGAACAGCAAAATTGGGGGAGAAAAAACAAAAAACAGTGATATACTTAATCAAACGATAAAAAAACTGCATTTTCGGTGAAAAAGTCAGAATTCAATGAATGACTTTCTGAAAAAGTCGGCTTTATTCTGACCGAAATATATGGTATAATGATAAAAAGTTTTTATCTATGGATCTGCACCGCTTTTTCAAATCGTTCATCTGTGTGGCTCTTGCGGCCGGGGATCCCGAAACACTTCAGTATTTTTATTTCTGAATATATAAGGAGCACGAAATGAAACAGACAGCGTTTGCAAAGAATCTTGAATTCATCAGGACAAGCCTCGGCTATTCACAGAAAGCCTTTTGCGGAAAAGTCGGAAATAATTCAAAGGCGGTTCTTTCTATTTCAGAGAACACCTATCTGAATTATCTCAAGAACTGCACAACTCCTACTCTGAACAACCAGAATATAATATTGGAAGAAATAAACGCCGCAATTGAAAAACATCCGGTTTTGTCTAAGCGCTTTCCGAAAGGAATAATTAATAACGAGCTTATGGAAGGCGATCTCGAAGAATTGTCCAAATGCGTTCTGACGGAAACGGCATCGCGGTACCCCGAAAAAATATTGGGACTGTATTATTGCTATTATATGTCAACCAATATTGACGGCGATAAGGTTCTGAATTACGGACTCCTGCAAATTGCGAAAGCTGAGGATAAGAGCGAATATTTTGCCAGAGGCCTGTTTACAATAGAGTCGTTTGACATTCTTTTTGAAGCATTCAAAAAGATCCAGAGGGGAATGGAGCTCGACAGGGTCTTCGCAGACAGTGCGGAAAGAATTGTCAGCGGGGAAGCAAGTGTGTCAGCGGACGTTATCTGGATAAGCGTTTCAAGTGAAAACGGCAACGAGAATATATCTATGTCGTTTGACCTGTCGCCGAAAATCCTGACCAAAAATCCGAACAAGGAATTTCTCGGCAGCCGCGGCATCGCCCTATCGCAGTCGGTAGGACAAAAAAACAAGTCAACGGCCTTTCCGATAGTAATTACAAAAAAGCCAGTCCGGGAAAGCAATGCCGTCCTGAACAAATACCTGCATTTTTCATACTCATATATTGACGAGAGTGAAATCGACGCACTTGCGGAAAATTCGGTAAAACTGCTTGAGGATATGCAGAAAATGGACTCCTTCAATGAGCAGCTGATGAGGAGCGTCGTATCAATTAACGTAAAAAACGGGATAAAAAAGATCCTCAGCTCGAACGTATTCAACTCCCACTATTATCTTTCAAAGGAGATGGAAGATTTTTACAGGGAGATAATCAAACCGCTCCGACAAAATCCGGAAAATGAATAACGGGTGGCAGTAATGTTTGAACTGAACAGTCTCTATGATAATTACTCCGGACAGACTCCGGAGGCATTGATGGCAATACTGAGAAAGGAGCTCGCGCAGTACGTCGGGCTTGGATTTTCAAAAGAAATTGCATCGATCGAAAAGTGCTTCGGTATTGCGAAGGAGTACACTGATAAATTTCAGAAAAAGCCGAACGCATTAAAAAACGATAAAGGCGAGTTTATAAGGACCTCCGGGGAGCCCTATATCAATCATACTCTGCGGGTTGCTCTTATACTCCTGCATGAAAAAATGGTTGATTCGACGGTGATAATTGCCGCGATTATGCACGACCTCTACGAGGATACCTGCTATAGCTATGAGCAGGCGAAAAACGATTTCGGTGAAGAAGTTGCAAAGCTCATTGACTGCGTTACCAACGTTTCCGATTTTTTGCAGGAGGACAATGGCTGCTTGTTGAGCGACGAGGAAATTGACTATTCAAACGTAATCAACAAGTGTTCACTGAACCCGATAGCCTTTTTTATCAAATTTGCCGACAGATACGATAATCTGATGACCCTGGAAAGCATGCCGATACAGAAGCAGCTGAAGAAGGTTGAGGATACGAAGAAATACATACTCCCGATTGTACACAGATTAAAGGCCAAAAGGTTCAGCGACCTGCTTGACGATGCAATATTCAGCATAGAGGAAAGAACGAAGAACAACGGCGAAATTAACGCCTATAAATATATATCCCGGAAGATAACAGAGGGGTATTATCTTCAATCAACGGCAAAATTCATCACTGCACTGAAGAAGTGCTTCGTCGCGGATAATTCACTGACCGTTTCCGACCTCAAAGTTGACACTCCTTCAATCGTGCAGATATACAGGTCACTGTTGTCTGAAGAAAGACGGGTTACGGACTTCGCACAGAGCGATATACTGTATGAAGTGTATCTGATATCCGAGGAATATCAGCAGAACGACCTGATAAGGACTGTTGCCGAAAAGTTTGTGTACGACAGGAAGCTGAATGAGTACTCCGTCTGCAAGGTCGAGAAAAATACCGTATGGGTGACTGATGATATCGGTAACCGCTACGTTATCATACCGACAAACTATGAAACCTTCAACGAGAACAGATACGGCACTCTGGATATTGATACCTTGTCAACGAGTCCCGAATCTCTTGACGACGATCTGCTTGAGGACAAGATAACGATTTTCACTCCTCAGATGGACAAGATCGTGCTCCCGAAAAATTCAACGGTTATCGACTTTGCCTTTATGGTCCATACCGAAATCGGACTGAAGATGAAACTCGCAAAGGTTAATGACAGAACGACCTCGGTTTTTACGGTGCTGAACAACAAGGATAAGGTGGAAATACTCCTTTCGGATAAAGTTGAAGCAAAACTGAACTGGCTGATTTACTGCGAAACAAAAAACGCAAGAAGACGTCTGGTGAAATGGTTCAGGGAGCAGAGCGAGTGATTGCGGACAAAATATGTATTTACCGAAAAATGAAAAGCGGGTTATTATGATAAAACACGAAAGCTATTACAGATTTGTGATTAATCACGGCCTTACACTACGCAGCCGGTCATACATATTATATTACGCGTTCATATGAATGTCAATGGAAATCGCGAGAAAACACATTGCGTGTGATCTTGGTGTAAAATAATTGTAGGAGATTCGAGGAGGTCAAAAAAGGCCTCGGAGGGTAAATACATATTTTCTGCTTAAAGATTCTGAGCCGAGG
>DCGL01000070.1:9639-10104 GCA_002314565.1 Clostridiales bacterium UBA1779 | reverse complement strand
AAGAAAGCCACATTGTGTGCTATAATATTAGATTGTATATTGCTACATTATATTATATGGAAAAAAATAATTTATTAGATATATTTGGAGGAAAACAATGGCAACAATCGTAATCATGCCCCGTCAGGGACAGAGTGTTGAAAGCTGCGTCATCACCGAATGGAAAAAGAAAAAGGGTGATAAGGTTGCTCTCAAAGACGTTCTCTTCTCTTATGAAACAGACAAGTCCGCTTTCGACGAGGAAGCAGCAGTTGAAGGTACTCTTCTCGAAACCTTCTGCAACGACGGCGACGACGTTCCCTGCCTCAACCCCGTCTGCATCATCGGAAACGAAGGTGAAGATATTTCAGCTCTCATTGCCGAAGCAAAGGCAAAGCTCGGCGGTGAAGCTCCCGCAGCAGAAGCCGCTCCCGCTGCCGCTGCCGAAGAAAAGAAACCCGAAGCCGCTCCTGCCGTCACGGCAGC
>DCGL01000070.1:4679-9626 GCA_002314565.1 Clostridiales bacterium UBA1779 | reverse complement strand
GGCAGCTGCTGCCGGAACCGACGGCTTTGTAAGAATCTCTCCCAGAGCCAGAAATCTCGCCGAAAAGACCGGCGCTGACATTTCCAAGGCCGAACCCACGGGTCCTATGGGAAGAATCATTGAAAGAGACGTAAACGCTCTTATCGACAAGGGAATTTACGTTGGCACCAAGGTTGAAGAAGCTGCTCCCGCTGCAGCCGCTGCCGCTGTTGCTGCTCCCGCTGCAGCTGCCGCTCCTGCCGCTGAATACGAAGACGTCAAGATGCCCAATATCCGCAAGGTTATTGCCAAGGCCATGCACGCTTCCCTTTCCAACATGGCTCAGCTCACACTCAACACAAGCTTCGACGCAAAGCAGATTATGGACTTCCGTGCAAAGTGCAAGGCAGCCGGCGAAGCTATGGGTATGAACAACATCACGCTCAACGACATCATTCTCTTTGCCGTTGCAAAGACTCTGCTTAACTACAAGGATCTCAATGCAAACTACATCGAAGACAAAGAGATTATCAGATACTTCAAGAACGTCAACCTCGGTGTTGCCGTTGATACTCCCCGCGGACTTCTCGTTCCCGTCATCAAGAGCGCCGAAAAGCTCTCTCTTAACGACATTGCCGGCGAATCCAAGAAGCTTGCCAAGGGTGCAAAGGAAGGCGGCCTCAGCCCCGATCTTCTTTCCGGCGGTTCATTCACCGTATCCAACCTCGGCAATATGGGTATCGAGAGCTTCACTCCCGTTATCAATCCTCCCCAGACCGGTATTCTCGGTGTCTGCGGAATTACACGCCGCGTAAAGAACGTAAACGGTCAGGACGTATTCTACGATGCAATGGGTCTGTCCCTTACCTTCGACCACAGAGTTCTTGACGGTTCTCCCGCTGCCAAGTTCCTCAAGGAGCTTGTCTTCAATCTCGAGAACTTCAACCTGCTTCTTGCAAAATAAGTTTTCATTCTTAAAACCCCCGGTTTTTAAGACCGCAAAACTGCATTTTCCCGTAAAATGCAGTTTTGCCACCAAAAGAAAGGAACTGTCATAAATATGGCTTACGATCTGATAATTCTCGGCGGAGGTCCCGCCGGATATAACGCATCCGAAAGAGCCGCTCAGGGCGGGCTCAAGACACTCGTAATCGAGGGCAACGCTCTCGGCGGTGTCTGCCTCAATGAAGGCTGCATCCCCACAAAAACACTTTTGTATTCCGCAAAAATCTACGACTATGCAAAGCACAGCGCAGATTACGGCGTTAAGTTCGAAGGCGCAACGATTGACCACAATTTCGTAATCGACCGCAAGAACAAGGTCGTCAAGATGCTCACCGGCGGTGTCGGTGCCACACTCAAGGCCATGGGCGTTGAAGTTGTCAAGGCATTCGGCAAAATCACCGGCCGCACAGCCGAAGGCTTCACCGTTGAAGCTGACGGTAAGGAATACGTCGGCAAGAGACTTCTCGTCTGCACCGGCTCCACTGCCGCCGTCCCTCCCATTCCCGGACTTCGTGAAGCCGTTGCCTCCGGCTTCGGTATGACCAACCACGAAATCCTCGACCTTCGCGAAGTTCCGAAGCAGCTTGCCGTAATCGGCGGCGGCGTTATCGGTCTTGAAATGGCCAGCTATTTCAACAGCATCGGAAGCGAAGTAACCGTTATCGAAATGCTCGACCACATCGGCGGTCCCACAGACAAGGATATCGCCAAGATTCTTCAGAAGAATTACACCAAGAGAGGCATTAAGTTCCTTCTCGGCGCCAAGGTCACCTCAGTCGGCACCGACTGCGTCAATTATGAGCTTGACGGCAAAGAGGAGTCCGTAAAGTGCGACAGAGTTCTGGTTTCCATCGGCCGCCGTGCCCAGACCGCAAACGTAGGTCTTGAATCCATCGGCGTTCTTATGGAAAGAGGAGCCATCGTCACAAATGCCCGCTGCCAGACCAACGTTTCAGGCGTATGGGCTGCCGGTGACGTAAACGGAAAGTCAATGCTTGCTCACACCGCTTACCGTGAAGGCGAAGTCGCCGTAAACGATATGCTCGGCAAGCGTGATTCCGTAAATTACGATTCCATTCCCTCAGCCATTTACACAAATCCCGAAGTTGCTTCAGTCGGTCTTACCGAAGAAGCCGCAAAGGCCAAGGGACTTGACGTAATCACAAAGTCCGTAACACTCAAGATGAGCGGAAGATATATCGCCGAAAATGAAGGCGGCGACGGTATCGTCAAGCTCGTTGTCGGCAAAGAGCACAAGAACATTCTCGGTATCTCCATGATCGGCACCTATGCCGCCGAAATCATCTACGGCTGCGCCATTATGGTTGAAAAAGAGATGCGTCCCGCCGACGTTCAGAAATTCGTATTCCCTCATCCCACCGTTTGCGAAGTCATCCGCGAAGCGATGTTTGAAATCTGATAATAATTTATTAAATATAAGGAGATCTTACAATGCCAAAGTCACAGTATGTCGATCCCGAACATGCGTTTGACGCAGGTTACATCCATTTCGAGGACGTTCCTGTATGCCAGTACAAGAAAACTCTTGCAGAAGAGAAAAAGATTTACACAAAGGCCGACTTCCTCAGAATTTACCATGATATGAGAACCATTCATGAGTTCGAATTCATGCTCAACGAAGTCAAGACCAAGAGTGAATACAACGGCGTTGCCTACAACAACCCCGGTCCCGCTCACCTTTCCATCGGTCAGGAAGCCAGTGCCGTAGGTCAGGCTTACTGCCTCGATATCAACGACTTTACCTTTGGTTCACACCGTTCACACGGTGAAGTTATCGCAAAGGGTCTCGTTTCCATCGAAAAGCTCGATGAAAAGGAACTTTACGATATCATGAAGGAATTCCTCGGCGGTTCAGTTCTTGCCGTTGTTGAAAAGCATATGCCCAACGCCAACATCAAGGAACTCGCCAAGAACTTCTACCTCTACGGTCTTCTTGCCGAAATCTTTGCCCGCAAGACCGGTTTTTCACGCGGTCTCGGCGGATCAATGCACGCCAACTTCATTCCTTTCGGAATTTATCCCTGCAACGCCATCGTAGGCGGCTCTGCCCCCATCGCTCTCGGCGCTGCTCTTTACAAGAGATCCAACCACAAGAAGGGTATCGTTATCGCCAACTCCGGTGACGGTTCTCTCGCCCGCGGACCTCTGATGGAATCCTTCAACTTTGCTTCCATGGACCAGATCACAAAGCTCTGGGACAACGGCAAGGGAACAGGTATGCCCATCCTCTTCAACTGCTTCGATAACTCCTACGGTATGGGCGGTCAGACCCGCGGTGAAACCATGGGCTTTGATATGGCTGCCAGACTCGGCGTCGGCTTCAATCCCAACCAGATGCATGCCGAAAGAGTTAACGGCTACGATCCTCTCGCCGTTATCGATGCCACAACCAGAAAGAAGGAACTCCTTCTTGCCGGCGAAGGCCCCGCAATGCTGGACGTTGTCACGTACAGAATTTCCGGACATTCACCTTCTGACTCCTCCACATACAGAACACAGGAAGAAATCGATGCATGGAAGGCAAAGGATCCCATCGAAGCTTACAGACAGAAGATGGTCAAGGGCAAGATTGCCACTGAGGCCGAATTCGCCGCTATCGATGAAGCCATTGTCAACCGCATGACTTCCGTTATGAAGCTCGCCATCAACGACGAGATTTCTCCCAGAATGAACCTCGATTCCGAGCCCGATGCCATTTCCGGCATTATGTTCTCCAACCAGAAGGTTCACAGCATGGATCCTTCAAGAGAAGCTGAAATGCTCAAGACAAAAGAAGAAAACGACAGAGTCAAGGAAATCGCCACAAAGGTAAGAACAGCTACTGACGAAAACGGCAAGCCCGTTTCCAAGATGAAGCTTTACAATATCCGTGACGGTCTCGCTGAGCCGATCATCGACAAGTTCTATGACGATCCCACACTGATCGCCTACGGTGAAGATAACCGTGACTGGGGCGGAGCCTTCGGTGTCTACAAGAAGATGACCGATTCCATTCCTTATCACAGATTCTTCAACGCTCCCATTTCCGAATCCGCTATCGTCGGTTCTGCTGTCGGTTACGCAATGTGCGGCGGCCGCGCTATCGTAGAACTTATGTATGCTGACTTCATCGGCTGCTGCGGCGACGAAATCTTCAACCAGCTCGCCAAGTGGCAGGCTATGTCCGCCGGCGTTCTCAAGATGCCCATCATCCTTCGTGTTTCCGTCGGTTCCAAGTACGGAGCCCAGCACTCACAGGATTGGACAGCTCTCTGCGCTCACATCCCCGGACTCAAGGTCTGCTTCCCTTCAACTCCTTACGACGCAAAGGGCCTTATGACCGAAGCTCTCGAAGGAACCGACCCCGTAATCTTCTTTGAATCACAGAGAATTTACGACAAGGGCGAAGAGTTCCACAAGGAAGGCGTTCCCGCAACTCCTTACACCATCGCCATCGGTGATCCCGACGTAAAGCGTGTCGGTAAGGACGTTACAATCGTAACCATCGGTGCAGTTCTTTACAGAGCTCTCGAAGCTGCAAAGACTCTCGAAGAGAAGTACGGCATTTCCGCTGAAGTTATCGATACACGTTCAATCGTTCCTTTCGATTACTCAAAGGTTATCGAGTCCGTCAAGAAGACCGGCCGCATCGTCATCGTCGGTGACGCTGTAGAGCGCGGATCCTTCATGAAGGAAATGGCTGCCAACATCAACGAGTTCGCATTCGATTACCTCGATGCTCCCGCTGTTGCTCTCGGTTCACGCAACTGGATCACTCCTGCTCACGAACTTGAGGAAGCTTTCTTCCCGTATCCCGATGCCATCATCGATTGCATCCACGAAAAGATTCTTCCCATCCCCGGCTATGTTGCAAAGCACAACTTCAGCGACGTCGAGAAAATCGACCGCGCCAAGAAGGGTATTTAATCTTTAAATAACAAGGGGCTGTTAAAAAACTCAGTT
>DCGL01000070.1:964-4532 GCA_002314565.1 Clostridiales bacterium UBA1779 | reverse complement strand
AGTCGATGACTTTTTTAACATCGCCATTTTTTATCCTTAAATAATATCGTGTGAATTTGCGTTGGCTCTTTTTGCTGTCAGCTGAAAGCTTGCGTTTTTGCAATATCGCTGACTTTACCGGATGCAAATTTAGATAAAATTATTCCGTAATTATTGAAATGATATCATCCGCTTCTGCTCCGCTTATATACGCGGAAACCGAACAAAGAGCTTTTCTGAGCTTCTCCGCTTCAAGCGATATACCGACGAGTGTGTCTTCAAGTCCGGATACGTCCTTTGCACCGAAGAAATCTCCGGCGATTTTGATACTTCTGATAATTCCCTTGTCTGCATTGAGAGAAATCTCAACCGAGCCGTAAGTGAATCTTTTTTTACGTACTGTCGAGAACTCGGGGGATTTTCCCCAGTTCCACTCCCAGGTTGCGAATTTTTCCTCGGACAGACGTTTGATTTCTTCGGTTTCTTTATCAGTGAGCTCCTTCTTGTTGCCCGGAATGCAGGCTTCAAGATAGGCGATAAAATCGAGAGCAGTGCTGTTCTTTGTAAGTGCACCGTTCTTTCCTTCGGGAAGCATATCGCGAAGATTTCCGACGCGCGAAGAAACGCTCTTTATTCCCTTCGCTTTCAGCTTTTCGGGGTCGGGGTTGAGAACGCCCTGCATATACGAGAAATCGGCAGACCACAAAAGCGTTCCGTGATGAAGAATGCAGCCGTTGTATCTGCACTGGGCATTCCCCGAAACCTTGAGCCCGTTTGCAAGAATATCATTTCTGCCCGAAAGAGAGGCTTCGATGCCGAGCTTTGAAAGCGCTCCGATTATCGGAACGCAGAATGACTCATAATTCAGAGTCGTTTCTTCACTGGCTTTCGTTATGAATGAAAAGTTGACGTTGCCGAGATCGTGAAATACGGCACCTCCGCCTGTTAAGCGGCGCGCGACTTTAATTTCCTTTTCTTCTGCAAACTGACGGTTTACTTCGGCATAAGCATTCTGATTTTTGCCGATGATGACACTTGAATCGTTCTGCCAGAGCATAAATATATCTTCCCCGTCAAACCGGTCCATAAAATACTGCTCTGTTGCAAGATTGACATACGGGATTGTGTTTTTCAGAATGTAGACGTTCATAGTAATATCCATTCCTTTCTTCGCACTTTGCGCCGACGGGCACAAAGCGGGCGCGAAACAAGCAGTTTTCAGATACGGGTTTCTTAATGTTTCACGCTGCTTCTCTTTACGATAAGGGGAGTTTTCATTAAAATTTCAGGCACCTGAGCTTATTGCGCAGGTGCCTGTGTTTAATAATCAACCAAATACGGATGACGTATTATTTCTTCTTTGATGCAAAGAAATCGTTGATGGTCTTTACCAGTTCATCGGCATTTGTTCCGTGAACGGCACAGGCCTCTTCGATTGTTTCTCCGCGTGATACGGGGCAGCCGAGGCAGTGCATTCCGATGGCAAAGAAGAACTGAGCAACATCGGCATCATAATCAAGAAGATCGCCGATTACTGTCTGCTTTGTTACTTCCATATCAGTATCTCACTTCTTGAGAGCAATGGCAGCCTTTGCCTTTGCAACAATGTTGGCAGCAGTCAGACCATACATTTCCATAAGAGCGGGAACCTTGCCGGAACGACCGAAGGTATCTTCGGTTCCTACGCGAAGAACGGGAACGGGAACGTTGGCAGCAGCAACTGCAGCAACGGCTTCACCGAGACCGCCGATAATATTGTGCTCCTCAACTGTGACGAAAGCACCGGTTTCCTTGGCGGAAGCGATGATTTCAGCCTCGTCGATGGGCTTGATTGTAGCAACGTTAACAACTCTTGCTGCAATGCCTTCGGCCTTGAGCATTTCGGCAGCTTCAAGAGCGATGGCAACTGTTACACCGGTGGCATAGATTGTGACGTCCTTGCCTTCAGTGAGTCTTACGTTCTTTCCGAGTTCGAACTTGTAAGTAGCCTTGTCGAAGAGAACCGGAACAGCCTGTCTTCCGAAGCGGATGTAGGCAGGTCCCTTGTAGTTGAGAGCCCATTCAACTACTGCACGGGCTTCTGTATCATCAGCGGGAACGATAACGGCCATGCCGGGGATGGTTCTCATAAGAGCGATATCCTCGAGGCACTGGTGTGTTGCTCCGTCTTCACCGACTGTAATACCGGCATGTGTAGCACCGATCTTTACGTTGAGGTGGGGGTAACCGATTGAGTTTCTGATCTGCTCGAAAGCACGGCCGGCAGCGAACATAGCAAAGCTGGAAGCAAAAACGTTCATTCCGGTTGTGGCAATACCGGCAGCAACGGAAATCATGTTGCCTTCGGCAATACCGCAGTCAAAAAATCTTTCGGGGAATTTCTTCTTAAAAGTACCGGTCTTGGTGGCCTCTGCAAGGTCAGCATCAAGAACGACGAAATCATACTTCTCGCCGAGTTCGGCAAGAGCATTACCGTATGATTCTCTGGTAGCAATCTTATCAGCCATTTTTCTGTCCTCCTATTACATAGTTGCCTTGATTTCGGCAACAGCAGCTTCGTACTGCTCGTCATTGGGGGCCTTTCCGTGCCATCCAACCTGGTTTTCCATGAAGGAAACGCCCTTACCCTTTGTAGAGTTGGCGATGATGACGGAAGGCTTGCCCTTGCAGGCGCGTGCAGCGGCGAAAGCCTTTTCAAGAGAATCGAAATCATGAGCGTCAGCATAGATTACGTTCCAGTTGAAAGCTTCGAACTTCTTGTCGTGAGGAGTGGGGTCGACAACGTCGGTAATCTTGCCGTCAATCTGCAGACCGTTGAGGTCGAGGATGTAGCAGAGATTGTCGAGATTGTTGTGAGCAGCGAACATAGCTGATTCCCAGACCTGTCCTTCTTCGGATTCACCGTCGCCGACGATGGCGTATACACGGTAATCCTTCTTGCGGATCTTTCCGGCAAGAGCCATACCGCAGGCAGCGGATACGCCGAGACCGAGAGAACCGGTGGTCATATCGCAGCCGGGAGTGTGCTTCATATCGGGATGACCCTGAAGGTAAGAATTGATGTTACGGAATGTCTTGAGGTCTTCCTTGGGAAGGAATCCTTTTTCTGCGAGAGCAGCATAAAGGGCGGGGGCAGTGTGTCCCTTTGAAAGAACGAGTCTGTCTCTGTCTTCCCACTGGGGATTCTTGGGATCGACGTTCATCTCAGAGAAATAGAGATATGAGAGAATGTCTGCGATAGAGAGGGATCCACCGGGATGTCCGGAGGAAGCAGCGTGAACTTCTTCAAGAATGCCGAGTCTGATATTGGCAGCGGCTGTCTTGAGCTGTTTGAGTTTGGCCTGATCCATAATGATCTTCCTTTCAATATATATAATAATATAATTTGCCTTAATCAATAATCATAATAGTATACCATAATATTATTGATTTTGTCAAGATTTTTATAGATGACAAAAGAGCCGTCCTTTGTCATCTTGTCAAGATTTATAGATGACAAAAGAACCGTCCCTTGTCATCTTGTCAAGATTTATAGATGACAAAAGAACCGTCCCTTGTCATCTTCCTTTCTCGCTCCATCATTACGTTT
>DCGL01000070.1:0-810 GCA_002314565.1 Clostridiales bacterium UBA1779 | reverse complement strand
GGAAAACATAACGAAATACGTACAAATAACCGCCACAAGCCTTTAGGGTTACGTAAAACAGGACAAAACCGCTGTTTTTACATAAGCATTTCCTTTTGCACGCTATATCATTACGTTTTTGCCTGCATTTTCCGATGTTTTACGTAAGTATTTTCCCTTTCTCGCTCCATCGTTACGTTTTTGCCTGCATTTTCCGATGTTTTACGTAAACTTTCAGCGCGAAAGTCAATTCGGTTACGTAAAACAGCGGAAAACATAACGAAATACGTACAAGTTACCGCCACAAGCCTTTGGAGTTACGTAAAACAAGACAAAACCGCTGTTTTACGTAAGCATTAAGCGACTAAGATAAGTAGTTTACGTAAAACAGGACAAAACCGCTGTTTTTACGTAAGCATTTTCTTTTGCACACTCTATCGTTACGTTTTTGCCTGCATTTTCTGCTGTTTTACGTAATCGATTTCCTTTGCGCACTCTATCATTACGTTTTTGCCTGCATTTTCTGCTGTTTTACGTAATCTTTCAGCGCGAAAGTCAATTCGGTTACGTAAAACAGCGGAAAACATAACGAAATACGTACAAGTTACCGCCAAAAGCTTTTGAGGTTACGTAAAACAAGACAAAACCGCTGTTTTACGTAAGCATTTTCTTTTGCACGCTCTATCGTTACGTTTTTGCCTGCATTTTCCGATGTTTTACGTAAGCATTAAGCGACTAAGATAAGTAGTTTACGTAAAACAAGACAAAAACGCTGTTTTTACGTAAGCATTTCCTTTTGCACGCTATATCATTACGTTTTTGCCTGCATTT
>DCGL01000108.1:27644-33737 GCA_002314565.1 Clostridiales bacterium UBA1779 | reverse complement strand
ACTTACGTCCCCCGGCTAAATTCCGATTTACTTATGCACTTTTTCGAGATACGCTACCAGCTCGATTGCGCGGCGGCGGTCGGGCGCCGGTTCAATCCAGAGAAGGCGGCCGCTGCGGTAAAGGTCGACGTGGTCGCCGACGGTTACGGGGAAACCGGCAACTTTTGACGTGGAAATTGAAAATGCGTCGGGTTTCCCGTCGATTTCGCCCTCAAAAGACAGACTTTCAGAGCTTATCGTGAAAACGCCTTTGCCGATTCCGCGCTGCATATAGCCGTCGGCATCGGTGCCGCTGAGAGTAACGTCCATAACGAGAGGCTGTGTAATATCCACGGTTCCGGCACAGAATTCGTACCAGTCAGCGACTGTCTGAATGTTCTTTTCATCAAGATGGACGGAGTCCGAAAACGCTCCGAATTCGTCAAGAGTGACGTCAAGTCCGCATTCACGGCAGCAAATATGTCCTGCGGCTGCATCGAGAGAATATGACGCACCGCACAAAGGGCACTTCCAGAGAATCCCGTCGGCTCCGGCTGAGGTATCGCATGTCTTAAAGCGGACACCGGGCTGAGCCTTTTCTTCATCGTGAAGGATTTTTGCGTCAATCGCAGCCGAGACTTCTTCAAGCGTCATTGATTTTATCTGTTCCGGGCTGAGGATTTTCTCAGTCACAACGTCAATGCGTCCGCGGCGGGTAAACTTCGCCCATTTCGGGAAGGACCTTCCGGCGCCGTATGACGTGATACAGAAAACCGTGACGCCCATCTGCTTTACCAACTCCGCGGTTCCTGCGGTTACCTTAAGAGAACGGCCGTACCAGGTCAGGCGTCCCTCGGGGAACAAAACGACGGTGTTGCCCTCCTTTATCGCTCGCATCATACTGATGACAGACCGCGCATCGGGACAGAACATCTTCTTCGTAATCGTATTTATGTACTCCAGCACCCATCTGAGCTTTTTGTTAGCATGAAAATGCTCACTCAGCACGTAAGTCGGGCGTCTCGGGTACAGTCCCATCGCCGTAAAGAGATGGTCCATACCGCTGACGTGGGGAGCAAGCACGATGGCCGGTCCCTTTTCGCCCCTCAGAGCCCGTCTGTCGACGTGGACGTTATACTTTATCCGGTACAAAAGCGCTGCAGCTCCCACTGCCGGCAGAAACAGCCAGGCCGGGGGCTTGCCGATTTTTTTGGTTTTCTTTTTTGCGGGTTTCTTTGCAGTCTTTGCTTCTTTATTTTCAGGTGCAGGCTGTGATGAGCCCGTATTGTCTTTTTCCATATACGTTTCAGTAAAGAATAAGAGCGATGAATCTCAGCGGCTCTTTGCCCGTATTCTTCAGACTGTGAGTCTCGCCGTCGTTGCAGACGACGGTATCGCCGGGCTTTACGGTTACGATTGTGCCGTTATCGTTATATTCGCCCTCTCCGGACAGGAAATAGAAAATCTCGTTGTCACCGCTGTGTGCGTGCTCGCCGATGCTGTTTCCGGGAGCGAGAATCATCTCGTTGAACATTCTTCCCTTGCCGTACATTTCGTCGGCTCCGTTGAGGATCTTTACCATCTCCGTCTCGCCGTTGCCGCCTCTGATGCATTTGAATTCGACCTTGCGGTCACTTGCCTGTCTGTACATTTTTATTACCTCTTTTTTATTTATTTCTTTTTGTTTATTTCTTTTTGCCGAACAGATCGGTCAGTATTGCTTTGATTTCTCCGATTTCCATTCCGCCGGGGGTGTTGTTTACGGTTGAATTATTCACCCAGCGCGGAAGAAGTATTTCGATTTCATCCTCACCGAGAGTTACGTCAAACTTCGGTAGCACTGCATAAATCAGGTCGTTATACTCCTTGAGTGAAAGGCCCGTTTCCGCTTCAAATTCAGCAGTATATTCGGGTGCGGCCTTTGCACAGTGAGCAAGATATGCAGGGTGGTAAACCGCACAGGCAAAGCCGTGCGGAATCCCGTGATTTTCTGTCAGAAAATATCCTACGTTGTGAGGAAAGCAGGTTCCGGTGATGCTGATGGCAAGACCTCCGAAAATCGAGCCCTCGTAAAGTTCTTCCCTGTCCTCTTCGCTCAGTTCTTCTCCGCGCGCACATTTTGCAAGAGGAGTCTTTATCAGATTTATCCCGCTGATGGCAAAACTGCGCGACAGCGTGTTTGCCTTTTTGTTAAAATAACTCTCAGTGCAATGCGCCAGAGCGTCAACTCCAGTTGAAAGAGTGATGCTGCGCGGAATGCCGTAGGTGTATTTCGGGTCACCAAAGGACAGAGCGGCGAAGGTTTTCGCTGCGTGGATGCTGTGCTTGCGATGTTTTGAATCTGTAAGGACGGCAACGTTCGTAACCTCACTGCCGGTTCCGGAAGTCGTTCCTGCGAGCACCACGGGGACGGGGTTTACCGGCCAGTTCATAGAATACAGTCCGTCTTCATCCATTCCCGGATTTGATGCAAAGACGGCAACCGCCTTCGACGCATCAAGCGGGGAGCCTCCGCCTATACCGAAAATAAAGTCCGCGCCGAACTCTGACGCCCGGACTCCGGCAAGTCGGCAGGATTCGACTGTGGGATTCTGCGAAATTCCGTCAAAAACCTCATAAGAAATGCCAAGCTCCGAAAGAACCGACCTTACGTCGTCAAGAGCTCCGCTTTTCTTTGCGGACGCGGCTCCCGTTACAATCAGACATTTCTTACCGAAGCGCGCAATATCATCCTTATGTGCTGCAATGCAGCCGCGGCCGGTATATAGCTTTACCGGCATATTGAAATTCATCATTTCCGAACTCCGTCACGGCCGAAGGCCGCTGTAAATTATTATAAATATATAATATAGTATATCAGTTTTCCGTCACTTTTTCAAGCTTTTTCCCGTTTTGAGTTGACTTTATCCGCGCCATAGTCTATAATTATCGTGTTTTGTAAAGTCCCGGCTTATGCGGGCAAAAATATCCCCGTCCGGAGGTAAAAAATGTCAGCAAACAAGGTTATTCACATCGGGGTTTTCGGGTGCAGACGAGGCAAGACCTACGTCAAGGTCCTGAAAACCGGCAAATTCAAAGGAGCAAGAATCACCGCTCTCTGCGATATGAACGAATCGAGAATGGATGCCTGCGAAGAATTCTGCGGTCACGGCCGTCTCGCACCCAAAAGGTTCACGGATCCCGAAGAGTTTTTCAACTCCGGTCTTTTTGAAGCCGTAATTCTCTGCAACTATTTTTCCGAGCACGCAAAATATGCTGCCATGGCTCTTGCCCGCGGAATTCACGTTTTCAGCGAAACGATGGCCGCCCATACTCTTTCCGACTGCGCAATGCTCGTTGAAGCCGCCGAAAAGAGCAAGGCAATCTATATGATGGCCGAAAACTATCCCTTCACCAAAGCCAACTTCGAAATCAAAAAGCAGTACGAAGCCGGAAGACTCGGCAAGGTGCTTTTTGCCGAAGGAGAATACATTCACAATATGTCGCCCGATGAAAACAAGGATATCTCAATTCCAAATGAAAAGGGCGAATACCACTGGAGAAAATATCTTCCCTGCACCTATTACTCCTCACATGCACTCTGCCCGCTTCTGTTTATGACAGGCGAAAAACCCGTAAAGGTCGTTGCAATGAGTGCAAAGGACGACCCTGAGCGTGAAAAAGAATACGGACGTCTCTGCCCCGATGTTGTCGGAGTAATGCTCGTCTACACCGCAAACGGTGCCGTATTCAGAGTAAACGGCTCAAGCTATATGGGAATCAGAGGCAACTGGTACCGTCTCGGCTGCGTAAACGGCGGAATTGAAACCGTCCGCGGCAAAGAGGAGTCCGTCAGAATCGGCTTTAACAAGTGGCTTCTCGAAGAAGGAGAGGAAAGCCCGCGCATTTACGAACCCGACTGGGAGTCCGACGGCGAATTTGCAAGTCAGTGCAGCCACCGCGGGGGCGATTACTGGGTTATGAAGTACTTCCTCGGTGCAGTTCGCGGAGAACGCAAGCCCTTCCCCGACGTTTACACTGCAACACTGATGTCCGAGGTCGCAATCTACGGCTGGCGCTCCATTCAGAACGGAAGCATCCCTTATGACATTCCCGACCTTCACGATCCCAAGGTACGTGAGGAACTGCTGAAAGACACTTATTCCCCTTTCCCGCCTTTCAACAACTGAATACATCAGACTTCACCGGCTTCTTTTTGTCCGACTCGTACGCAGCTGCTTTTCACTCGCATTTTATTTGACATCACAATTCATTTATGATATAATTTTGTTTCGATATTAATATTTAAGGAGATACATATGGAACCCATCAGACTTGGTGTCGTAGGCACCGGACGCGGAAAAACCTTTATGCATCCTCAGGCCTGCACCGGTTTTAAGCTCTGCGCAATCTGCGACAGAAATCAGGAAAAACTCGACCTCTGTAAGAAGGCGTATGACACAGACGGCACTCTTCTCACCTTCACGGATTTCGACGAAATGATCAACAGCGGAGCAATTGACGCCGTCGTTCTTGCAAACTACTTCAACGAGCATGCTCCCTTTGCCATCAAAGCTCTCAAGGCAGGAATTCACGTAATGTCCGAGTGCGCTGCCATCAATACTCTCGCCGAGGGTGTTGAACTCTGCAGAACAGTTGAAGAAACAGGCAAGATTTACATGATTGCCGAAAACTATCCCTACTCAAAGCCCAGACTTGAAATGAAGAGAGTCTACGAGAGCGGCGAAATCGGACAGATTCAGTTCGGCAAGGGCGAATACTGCCATGCTATGCAGAATCCCGAAACATACAGAATTTCTCCCGGTGAATGCCACTGGAGAAATCTGATTCCCGCAACTTATTACTGCACACACGCCATTGCTCCCATTATGCACATCACCAACACAATGCCCGTCCGTGTAAACGGCTTTGTCGGTCAGCTCAAAGACCAGTCCTATCGCGGACTTGAGTACCGCCATATGGACCCCGGCGGAATGATCGTCTGCCAGATGGACAACGGCGCCGTTGTTAATACACTTCAGGGTGCAGTTAAGGTACACTCCGGTATCACCGAAATCTACGGAACCAAGGGCGGTATGTCCATTGACCGTGAATCCGGAAACGTAACAGTATGGCATGAAAACGTCGATAAGGGCGACAAGCCAAATATGAGAACCTACACTCCCGACTGGCCCGAATACGGCGATCTCGCTTCACAGGCCGGACACGGCGGCGGAGATTTCTGGACTCTCTTCTATTTCGGCAAAGCAATTCAGGAAAACAAGCAGCCCTGGCTCAACGTTTACAGAGCCTGCGCTATGTCCTGCATCGGTATTCTTGCATGGAAGTCCGTTCTTGACGGCGGAAGAAGCTATGACGTTCCGCAGTGGGATAACGAAGAGGACCGCAAGAAATACGAAAACGACAACTGGACTCCCTTCTACAAAGAAGGGGACGACCTCACCGGCAAGCCGCCTTCTGCCGTATCATGGGTTCCTTCCGAGGAAGCTCATCAGGCAGCAAAGGCAGTCTGGGAAGCCCGTCATTACTGGGGTCTCGGCTGGGACGGCAAGACCATCGACGACAACTACGCAAAGGTCAAAGTCTGAGCTTCTTTCCGACGGATATTTCCAAAAGATTTTCTCGACGGAAAATCTCGACGGATATTTTCAAAGGATATTTTCAAAGGATATTCTCAAAGGATATTTTCAAAGGATATTCGCAAAGGATATTTTCAACAAAAACGCGGGCAACCCCCGCGTTTTTGTTTTGCGGCATTGTTTTTCCGCTCAATCCAGTATTACAATGCCAACCAATTTGCTTATGGCATTGTTTATCTGTTTATTTGGTAATTACAATGCCTGTTAAAAATTTCCAGCATTGTTTTTTGTCTTTTATTCAAACAACAATGCTTGTGTTTGTTTTTCCGGCATTGTTTTCTATATGAATTTCAAAAAGCAATGCCGCCCCGTTTCTGTCCGGCATTGTTTTTCTTCAAACCACATTATTGCAATGCCACTCAATTTGCTTGCGGCATTGTTTTTCTGTTTATTTTGTAATTGCAATGCTTTTTTAAAATTTCCGGCATTGTTTTTGGTCTTTTATACCAGCAACAATGCTTGTGTTTGTTTTTCC